>DATGBR010000056.1:0-3853 GCA_035312605.1 Candidatus Methylomirabilota bacterium | reverse complement strand
GGCGCCGATGGACAGGCTGTAGACCGAGCCCGAGCAGGCCGCGTAGACGTCGACGGAGCCCGCGTTGCGGCAGCCCAGGCGATGCTGGACCAGGTTGGCGGTGGTGGGGAAGTTCATGTCGCCCGCGGTGGTGCCGACCACGATGAAGTCGATCTCCTCCGCGGTGACCTGGGCCCGCTCCATCGCCTGCTGGGCGGCCCGGATGGCCAGGTCCGAGGGCCCTTCGCCCTCGGCGACGATGTGGCGCTCCCGGATCCCGGTGCGCTGGACGATCCACTCGTCGGAAGTCTCGACCATCTTCTCGAGCTCCCGGTTGGTCAGGATCCGCTTCGGTGCGTACGCGCCCACGCCGATGATGCGAGCCCGGTTCATTCCCGGCCTCCGTCCCGTCCCTCGGCGAGGACGGCCTCGGCCTCGAGCGCGGTCTTGATGTGCTGGTTCACGTCGTTGCGAACCCACTCCGCCGCCACCCGGACCGCGTTCTTGATCGCCTTCACCGGCGAGGCGCCGTGACAGATGATCGCGGCGCCGTTCATGCCGAGCAGCGGAGCCCCGCCCATCTCGGTGTAGTCCACCCGCCGCTTGAGCCGCGCGAAGGCGCGCTTGGAGAGGGCCGCGCCCGCGACCGACAGGATGTCGCGGGTCAGCTCCTCGCGGATCATCGCGGTGAGCATCTCGGCCAGGCTCTCGGAGACCTTGAGGCAGACGTTGCCGGTGAAACCGTCGGTCACCACCACGTCGCAGCGCCCGTTGTAGATGTCGCGCCCCTCGATGTTGCCGATGAAGTTGAGCGACGACCCGCGCAGGTCCTCGAAGGCTTCCTTGGTGAGGTCGGTGCCCTTGCCCTCTTCCTCGCCCACCGAGAGCAGCCCGACCCGCGGATTGTCCTTCCCCACGATGTGGCGCGAGTACACGTGACCCATCACCGCGAACTGGAAGAGCTGCCGGGGCTTGGGGTCCACGTTGGCCCCCGCGTCGATCAGCACCGTGTAGCCGGAGAGGCTCGGCAGCGGCGCCGCGATCGCGGGACGATCCACCCCGGGCAGCACCCCCATGACGTACATGCTGATCGCCATCGCCGCGCCGGTGTTCCCCGCCGAGATGAGCGCGCCGCACTCACCCTCCTTGACCAGCTCGGCGGCCACCCGCAGCGACGAGTCGCGCTTGCGGCGCAGGGCCTGCGAGGGCGCCTCCGCCATGCCCACCACCTGCGAGGCGTGGCGCACCGAGACCGGCAGGTCCTGGGCGCCGAGCCGGGCGATCTCGCGCTCGATGGCCGCGCGGTCGCCGACCAGCACCGAGTCGAGGCCGAACTCGCGGCACGCCGCCACCGCCCCCTCGACCACGACGGCAGGGCCGAAATCGCCTCCCATGGCGTCGACCGCGATCTTCATGGCGCCGATCTTATGGCACGGCTCGGTCCAGCCGGAAAGAACTATTCTCCCTCGACCGAGATGACTTCGCGCCCCTTGTAGAAGCCGCAGTGGGGGCAGATGCGGTGGGGTGGCTTGACCTCGCGACACTGCGGGCAGAGCGAGCGGCTCGGCGCGACCATCTTGTAGTGCGTACGCCGCTTGCGGCCCCGCGTCTTCGAATGGCGTCGCTTGGGAAGAGGCATCGGATCTCCTATCTATCTCGACCGCTCGGCCCAGTCCTTCAGGGCCGCCCAGCGCGAATCGAGCGCGGGCGTCTCGCACGCGCAGGCCGTGATGTTGCGGTTGCCGCCGCACACGGGGCACAGGCCCCGGCAGCCCTCACGGCAGAGGGGCTTCATGGGCAGCGCCAGGGTGGTCTCGGTCTCGAGCAGGGCCGTCACGTCGAGCTGCCCGTGCTGGTAGACGTCCGTCTCGAGGTCGTCCCGGGCCAGCTCCCGCTCTTCGCCGCGGCTGGCCGGGGCGGGCACGAACCGGGCATCGACGGTCGGGTGCACCGTGACGGTGTAGAACTCGAGGCACCGGCCGCAGTGGAGCGGCACCCGGGCCTCCAGCTCGCCACGCACGAAGACGACATCGCCATCTTTCTCCACCACCAGCGACAGCTCGTCGAGCGCCCACGTCGCGTCCTGGAAGGGGCGCGGAAACTCCGCGACGCCCTCGATACGCAGACCCTCGTCGGGGATCTCGGAGACCTGGATGAGCACGTGAAGGACCCCTAACTTTCTGTCAATTAAGGCGTTTTGCTAAAGCCGCGTCAGTATAAGCGCGGGGTTTCCCCTTGTCAACCTAATTGCCCCCATGACGGCGCACACATGGGCGGTTGCTTGACGCTCCAGGGGTCGACTGCTACCCTTCGGTCGGGAGGACCAACCCCATGGGCAACCTCGTGAAAACCGGTGTCTTGCTGGCAGCCTTGACGGTGCTGCTCGTGCTCATCGGCGGGGCCCTCGGCGGGCAGCACGGCATGCTCCTGGCCTTCGTCATGGCGATGGTCATGAACCTGGGTAGTTACTGGTTCTCGGACAAGATCGTCCTGTCCATGTACGGGGCCAAGCCGGTCGAGGAAGCGCAGGCCCCCGGGCTCTACCGCATCGTTCGCACCCTGGCCACCCGTGCCGGCATCCCCATGCCGCGCGTCTACATCCTCCCGCAGGAGACCCCGAACGCCTTCGCCACCGGGCGCAACCCACAGCACGCGGCGGTGGCGGTGACCGAGGGCATCCTGCGGGTGATGAGCGAGGAGGAGCTAGAGGGCGTGCTGGCCCACGAGCTCTCGCACGTGCAGAACCGCGACACCCTGATCATGGCCATCGCGGCCACCCTGGCCGGCGCCATCACCTACATGGCGCACATGGCGCAGTGGGCGATGATCTTCGGCGGCGGCCGGCGCGACAGCGACGAGGAAGGGAGCGGCGGCGGGATCTTCGGAGGCATCTTGATGATCGTGCTCGCCCCCCTGGCGGCGACCCTCATCCAGCTCGCGGTCTCCCGCTCGCGCGAGTTCCAGGCCGACGCCAGCGGCGCCCGCATGGCCGGCCAGCCGTGGGGGCTCGCCAAGGCGCTCGAGAAGCTCGAGATGGCCTCCAAGGTGGCGCCGATGGATGCCACCCCGGCCACCGCGCATCTCTTCATCGTCAATCCGCTGACCGGCGGCGGGTTCGCCACGCTCTTCTCCACGCATCCGCCCATCGCCGAGCGGGTGGCGCGCCTGCGCGCCATGGCCTCGTCCCAGGCCAGGTAGCTCGATCGTCGAGTCGGTCGCACCCACGATCGCAACTCCGGGGAGACGGGCGACCGTCTCCCCTTTTTCACGGACATGATCGCCGCGCAGGAGCTCCGCAAGGCCTACGGCCCCACGCTCGTGCTCGATGGTGTGTCCTTCGCGCTTGCCCCGGGCCAGTGCCTGGCCCTCCTCGGCCCCAACGGCGCCGGCAAGACGACGCTGCTCCGCCTGCTTGCCACTCTCCAGCGCCCGACCTCGGGCGCGCTCCAGATAGGAGGGATCGACGCCCTCCGGGAGCCCGACCGGGTGCGCCCACTGCTGGGCGTCGTCGCGCACGGCTCGTACGTCTACGAGGATCTGACCGCCCGCGAGAACCTGCGCTTCTGGGAGACCATGCGCGGCGGTGACGCCTCCCCCGCCCGTCTCGCGGCCGCCCTCGCCCAGGTAGAGCTGGATGCCGTCGCAGAAGACCGCGTGCGCACGTTCTCGGCCGGCATGAAGCGCCGCCTCGGCCTGGCCCGCGTGCTCCTGGCCCAGGCCCGGCTGCTGCTGCTCGACGAGCCCTTCACCGGGCTCGACCGGCGCGGGCGGAAGTGGGTGAACGAGTTCCTGCTGGCCTTCAAGGCGGGCGGCGGCACCGCGGTGCTGGCGACCCACAGCTTCGGCGGCGGCCTCGGCGTGGCCGACCGCATCG
>DATGBR010000055.1:0-4558 GCA_035312605.1 Candidatus Methylomirabilota bacterium | reverse complement strand
CGGTCGGATCGCTGAGCGTCGGGCGCGCGAGCCCGAGACGCTGCATGTCCGGCTGGCTCTCGGCCGGCAGCGCGTCCGGCAGCTCGACGTCGTTCATGGCCGCCCACGCCGCGGTCCAGGCCCGGGCCACGTTGGCAAGGTCGTAGCCGCCGCCCCCCAGCGCCACGACTCGCGGAGCCAGCGGCAGCAGCCGTCGCACCGCCCGCGTGAAGCCCTGCACGGTGAGACTCAGGTGGGTGAGCGGATCGGTGCGGTGCGAGTCGATGCCGAGCTGGATCACGAGCGCGTCGGGCCGGAAGGCGGTCACCAGCGGCGGCACCACCGCCTCGAACGCGGGCTCGTACACCGCGTCGTCGGTGAGGGGCTGGAGCGGCAGGTTCACCGCGTAGCCGAGGCCGTCCCCCTCGCCCATCTCCACCACGAAACCGGTGCCGGGGAAGAGGCGGTCGCCGCGCTCGTGGGTGGACACGGTGAGCACGTTCGGATCGTCGTAGAACGCGAACTGCACCCCGTCGCCGTGGTGGGCGTCGATGTCCACGTAGGCGACCCGGAACCCCCGCGCGCGCAGCCGCATGATGGCCAGCACCGCGTCGTTGACGTAGCAGAAGCCGGAGGCGCGCCCCGGCATCGCATGGTGGAGCCCGCCCGCGAAGTGGAACGCCCGATCGGCCTCGCCGGTGGCCACCACCTGGGCCGCGAGCAGGGAGCCGCCCGCGCCGAGCTGGGCCGCCTCCCACAGCCCGGGGAAGATCGGGTTGTCCCCGGGCCCGAGGCCGTAGCGGGCGGCGGTCGGCACCCAGTCACCCGCACTCACCGCACGCAGGATGTCGATGTACTCGCGGGTGTGGAAGCGGGCGATCTCCTCGAGGGAAGCGGCCTCCGGGGTGAGGACCTTCGCGCGCGGCAGCGCGGTGAGGCCATAGGCCTCCATGAGCCGCCACGTCAGCCCGAGCCGCTCCATGCGGAGCGGATGCTCGCGCCCGTAGTCGAAGTGGCGCCACTCGTCCGAGTAGACGATCGCGGTGGTGGATGTCATATCCGCTCGGCTCGCCTGCGGCTGCGCCTCGCCAAGCCGCCGCGGGAACGCTTCCACGGGCCGGACTTGCCGCCCGACTTCTCGACGAGGCAGAGGTCGGTGAGGACGATGCCTCGGTCGACCGCCTTCACCATGTCGTACACGGTGAGGCCGGCCACCGCCGCCGCGGTGAGCGCCTCCATCTCCACCCCGGTCTTGTCCACCGTGCGCACGCGCGCATGCACCGTGATCGTCGAGCGCCGCGAGTCGAGCGCAAACTCGACGTCCACCCCGGTGATGCGTAGCGGATGGCAGAGCGGGATCAGGTCCGGCGTGCGCTTGGCCGCCATGATGCCCGCGGTGCGCGCCACTCCGAGCACGTCGCCCTTGGCGAGCTGGCCCGCGCGGACGGCGGCGAGGGTGGCCGCCTTCATCTTGAGGGTGACGCGGGCGGCCGCCTCCCGGACGGTCTCCGCCTTGGCGGAGACGTCCACCATTCGCGCCTCACCCGCGGGGGTCAGGTGCGAGAGGCCGCGGAACCCGGGCATATCCCGCGGCGGGCACATCGGTCGGGTGCTGGACCCGACTCAGACGTGGGTCGCGGCGCGCGCGTGCCGGAGGAGACTCTCCATCCGGTCTTTCGCGATGAGCTTGAGCTTCTTGAGCTCGCTCACACGCCACTGTTGATCAGGAGAGAGGAAACCGCGGCCATTCAGGTCGGACAGCTCGATCTCGTATCGGCGGTGTTCGTCGCGGAGCTTGCGGAAATCGTGGTTTTCAGCGGTGAGACGTTCGATGAACGCTTCCGTGTCGGGCATGCGGACCTCCTTACGAGGCTGCTCCGGGCTTGCCAAGCTGTTCCGGCTCCTCAGGGCCCCGTCCCTGCCAGCGTCGGTATCCGCGTTATACTCCCGGGCTCTTCGGGCTGTCAAGGCTTGGCGTGGCGCAGCAGATGAGCCGCGGTGGCCTTGAAGTGGGCGGTCACCGGGCTGCCCGGCGCCAGGCCCATCTCGGTGACGGAACGCTGCGTCACCAGAGCCACCAGCGGGAACCCGCAGTCAATGGTCACGCGCACATGCGGGCCGCTCTGGGCCAGGCGCACGATCCGGCCCTCGAGGTGGTTCCGGGCGCTCGACGCGCCGCCGCCGGCGCGCGCGGTGAGCGTCACGTCCTCCGGCCGCACACAGAGCCGCACCCACTCGCCGGGTTCGGCGGGCTGCGCCACCTCGATGGTCTGCTGGCCGGCCTCGAGGATCGCGAGCCCGGCGGTCACCGACTGGACCCGGCACTCGAGCAGGGTCTCCACACCGACGAAGCGCGCCACCTCCTCCGAGATCGGCGCGCGAAACACCTGGCCCGCCTCGTCCACCTGCAGGAGCCGCCCCTCGAGCATCACCGCGACCCGGTCCCCGAGGGCCTGGGCTTCGCCGCGGTCGTGGGTGACCAGCACCGCGGTGGCCCGGCGACGTCGCAGGATCCGCCCGAGGTCCTCGATCAGCGCCTCCCGCGTCGGCTGATCCAGAGCCGAGAAGGGCTCGTCGAGCAGCAGCAGCTCGGGCTCGAGCACCAGCGCGCGGGCCAGCGCGGTGCGCTGCGCCTCGCCGCCGGACAGGGTGCGGGCCTGGCGGGACGCCAGGGGCGCGATGCCGAGCTGCTCGAGCCACTCGGCCACCCGCGGCGCCACGCGCTCGCGGTCCACGCCGCGGAAGCGCAGCCCGAGCGCCACGTTGTCCCCGACGGTCGCGTCGGTGAGGAGCGAATCCTGGAAGACGCTGGCCATGCGCCGGCGGATCGCGAGACCGTCCGCCGGGCTCACCCGCTCCCCCTGGAAGCGGACGCTGCCCGCGGTCGGCGTCTCGAGCAGCCCCATCACGCGGAGGAGCGTCGACTTGCCGGCTCCGTTGGGGCCGATCACGGCCAGCACCTGGCCCGCCTCCACCGCGAGCTCCGGGATGCTCAGCACGGTTTTCCCCGCGTGCGCGACCTGGATGCCGTGCAGCGCGACCACCGGCGACGCCATCAGGCCGACGGCAGCACGTGGATCGCGCCGCGGTGGAGCGAGAACTGCCAGTGGCGATCGCGCTCGATCTCGAGGATCTCGTAGACGAGCCGGGGCACCTCGAGCTCGAGGTCGTAATCGCCCTGCGCGGGGGTGCCCGGCTCGTCGAGCCTCAGAAAGAGCGTCCACGAGGTGCCCAGGTCCACCTCGCGCACCACGGTGCCCGACATGAGGTTCATGTGATGGGCCCCGTCCACGCCGGCCCGATCCTTGCGGATGAGGCGCACGTACTCGGGCCGGATGAAGAACGAGAGCGGCCTGTCCGGCGCGGGCAGGTACGAGCGCGTCGGCGAGTTGACCGCCTCGAGCACCTGGCCGCGCCAGCGGAGCTGGATGCGGTCGGCGGTGGCCTTGAGCGTGACTCCCTGCACCAGGTTCCGGATCCCCATGATGCGCGCCACGCTGCGCGACGAGGGCTGCGACAGCAGCTCGGCGCGAGGCGCGGCCTGGATCACGCGCCCCTCCTCGTAGACCACGATGCGGTCGCCGAGCCGGTAGGCCTCGGTCAGGTCGTGGGTGACCAGCACCGCCGCGATGCCCCAGCCGGTGAGGATGCTGCGCAGCTCGTCGCGCAGCGCCTGGCGCAGCGGCAGGTCGAGCGCGGACAGCGGCTCGTCGAGCAGGAGCAGCGCGGGGTCGGTGGCGAGCGCGCGGCCGAGGGCCGCCCGCTGGCGCTGGCCGCCCGACAGCTCGCGCGGGTAGCGCTCCGCGAAGGCCTCGAGGCCGAGGCGCGCGAGCACCTCGTCTTCCCGCCGGCGCCTCTCGACCCGGCCGCGGTCGCGGAGGCCGAAGCCCACGTTGCCGCGCACGGTGAGGTGCGGGAAGAGCGCGTAGCCCTGGAAGACGTAGCCGACGCGCCGCCGCTGAGGCGGCACGTCGATTCCGGCCACCGAATCGAAGAGCACCTGGGCGTCCACCACGATGCGGCCCGCGTCGGGGCGCACGAGACCGGCCAGGCACTGCAGCGTGAGGGTCTTGCCCGCGCCCGAGGGCCCGAACAGCGCGGCGACGCCGTCGCCCGCGCTCCACTCGACGTCGAGCGTGAAGCCGGGCAGCGACTTGCGGATCGCGACCTCGAGCCGGCTCGTCATGCCGTCCGCGCCCCCAGCCGATTGGCCGCGATCAGCACGACGCAGGAGAGCGCGGTGAGCACCACGACGAGGGCCAGGGCCTCGCCGCTCTCGCCGGTCTGCACCGCGGTGTAGATGGAGAGCGGCACGGTCGCGGTGCGCCCCGGGATGTTGCCGGCCAGCATCAGGGTAGCGCCGAACTCGCCCAGCGCCCGCGCGAAGGCCAGCACCAGCCCGGCCAGGATGCCGTTGCGGGCGAGTGGCAGCGTCACCTCGAGCACCGTGCGCAGCTCGGAGCGCCCGAGGGTGTAGGCGGCCCGCTCGAGGTCGCGGTCCACCGAATCGATGGCCGCGCGCACGGTGCGCACCAGCAGCGGCAGCGCCATCACGGTGGCCGCGATCACCGCCGCGTAC
>DATGBR010000054.1:0-3573 GCA_035312605.1 Candidatus Methylomirabilota bacterium | reverse complement strand
CCAGGAGTTCCTCGACCGCTTCTTCGCGCGGCATCCGAAGGTGAAGGCCTACCTCGGCCGCACCGTGGCCGAGGGCCGCGAGCGCGGCTTCGTGGCCACCCTGCTCGGCCGCCGCCGCTACCTGCCCGAGCTGCGGAGCGGTAACCCCAACCTGCGCGGCTTCGGCGAGCGCATGGCCACCAACGCGCCCATCCAGGGCACCGCCGCGGACCTGGTGAAGATCGCGATGGTCCGGATGGCCCACGAGCTGCGCGCGCACCGGCTGGAGAGCCGCATGCTGCTGCAGGTGCACGACGAGCTGCTCTTCGAGGCACCCGCGGCCGAGGTGGGGCCGCTCCAGGCGCTCGCGACCGAGGTGATGGAATCGGCGCTCACCCTGGACGTGCCGCTGAAGGTCGACGTCAAGGTCGGCGACGACTGGGCCGCGGTGTGAGGCGCTTCCTGCTGGTCGGCCTCACCGGCGGAATCGCCACCGGCAAGAGCACCGTGACCGCCATGCTTGCCAACCCGAGCGTGCGGGTGGTGGACGCAGACGCGCTCGCCCGCGAGGTGGTCGAGCCCGGGACCCCGGCTCAGCGGCAGATCGTGGCCGAGTTCGGTCCGGAGGTCCTCCAGCCCGACGGCCGGCTCGACCGCGCGCGCCTCGCCGAGATCGTCTTCCCGGACCCGGTCAAGCGCAAGCGCCTCGAGGCGATCACGCATCCCGCGATCCGCGCGCGCTTCGAGGCCATCATGGCGGACCTCGAGCGGGCCGGCTGGGACGGCATCCTGATCTGGGACGCGGCGCTGCTCGTGGAGTCCGGCGGCAACAAGAAGATGGATCGCATGGTGGTGGTGACCACCGACCCGGCCACCCAGCTCCGCCGGCTGGTGGCCCGCGACGGCTGCACCGCGGAGGCGGCGCGGGCCCGCACCGCGAGCCAGATGCCGATCGCGGTGAAGGCCCGCTACGCCGACTACGTGATCGACAACTCGGGTTCGCGCGAGCAGACCGAGGCGCGCGTGCGCGAGGTGTACCGCGCCCTCCTCGACGACCTGCGCCAGCGCCCCCCGGCCCGCCCGTGAGCCCACGCCGGAACGCGCGCGCCGCAGCGCCGCGCGCGCCGGTGTACCGGTCCGCCGCGCGCGGGCGCACCCGCGCCCTCGGCCAGCATTTCCTGCGGGATCGCACGGTGGTCGACCGCATCCTGGAGCTCGTCCGGCCGACCGGGCGCGACCTCGTGGTCGAGATCGGCCCCGGGCGCGGCGCGCTCACCGAGGCGCTGGCCGCGCGCGCCGGGCGGCTGCTGGCCCTCGAGATCGACGCGGCCCTGTCCGCCGCGCTGCAGGAGCGCTTCGCCGGCGCGGGCTCGGTCGAGATCCGCCAGGCCGACGCGCGGCTGTTCGACTACGCGGGCCTACGGGCGCGGGCTCCCGATCCCGCCGGGCGCGTGCTCGTCGTGGGCAACCTGCCCTACAGCGTGGGCAAGCCGATCCTGGCCGCGCTGGTCGAGAGCGGCGGGGCGATCGACGAGATGGCGCTGATGCTCCAGAAGGAAGTCGCCGAGCGCGTGGCCGCCCAGCCGGGGAGCAAGACCTACGGCGCGCTCTCGGTGCTGACCCAGGTGTCGGCCGCGGTGCGGCTCGCCTTCTCGGTGCCGCCCGGGGCCTTCAGCCCTCCGCCCCAGGTGGACTCGGCGGTACTGTACCTGCGCCTGCTTCGCGAGCCACCGGTGCCGGTTGCCGATCCGGCCCGCTTCGCGACGGTGGTGCGCGCCGCGTTCAGCCAGCGTCGCAAGAGCCTGGCCAATGCGCTGGCCGCGGGGCTGGCCGTCTCCGCGGAGAGCGCCCGTCGCCAGGCGGAGGCAGCGGGCATCGACCCCGGCCGCCGGGCCGAGACGTTGTCGCTCGCCGAGTTCGCCCGTCTGGCCGCTCAGATCGCGGAGCCCGGCCCGGCCTAGCCTCCCCGTTCCTTGGGGCGGACGGGGGCCCGGTGGTAGGATGAAAAGGCCGTCGTGAACACCACTTACAGACCAGAGCCCGTTCCCATCGACCTCCCCGGCGAGCCCGCGGTTCGGCTCATCCCGCTGGGTGGGCTGGGCGAGATCGGGCTCAACATGATGCTGATCGAGTTCGGCCCGGACATCCTCGCGGTGGACTGCGGGCTCCTGTTCCCGGACGACGAGATGCCCGGCGTGGATTTCGCGATCCCGGACTTCTCCTATCTCCGGGAGCGGCGCGACGCTTTCCGCGCCGTGGTGCTCACCCACGGCCACGAGGATCACATCGGCGCGCTCTCGTACCTGCTCCGGGACTTCCCGGTGCCGGTGTACGGGACGCCGCTCACCCTGGCGATCGCGCGCCACCGGCTCGCCGAGAACGGGCTGCTCGAGCAGGCCGACCTGCGGGCCTACACCCCCGGGGACCGGCTCGTCATCGGGGGCTTCACGGTCGAGCCGATCCGCGTGACCCACTCCATCGCCGACGGCATCGGCCTGGCCATCGAGACGCCGATCGGCACCGTGGTGCACACCGGCGACTTCAAGCTCGACCGTCAGCCGATCGACCGTCAGCAGCCGGACTACTCGCGCTTCGCGGCGCTCGGCGAGCAGGGCGTGCTCGTGCTCTGCTCGGACTCGACCAACGTGGGGCGCCCCGGCCACACCGGCTCGGAGTCGCTGGTGGGCGAGGCGCTCGGTGGGCGCTTCGCGGCGGCGCCGGGCCGCATCATCGTGGCCACCTTCGCCTCGCACATCCACCGCATCCAGCAGGTGCTCGACCTGGCTGCGCGGGGCGACCGTCACGTGGCGCTCCTGGGGCGGAGCATGGTGGCCAACGTGGCGGTGGCCGCGGAGCTCGGCTATCTCCAGGTGCCCGAGGGCCTCGTGATGCCGCTCGAGGACCTGGCCGAGCTGCCGGTCCAGCGGCAGGTGATCCTCTCCACCGGCAGCCAGGGCGAGCCCAACTCGGCGATCTCCCTGATCGCGGCGGGCGACCACAAGTACGTGCAGGCGAGCCTCGGCGACCTGGTGATCTTCTCCTCCCGGGTGATCCCCGGCAACGAGCGCGTGCTCGGCCGCGTGATCAACTCGCTGCTGCGCCGCGGGGCGGAGGTCCTGTGGGAGGACGTGGCCTTCGTCCACGTCTCGGGCCACGCCAGCCAGGAGGACCTCAAGGAGATGCTGGCGCTGACCCGGCCGCGCTACTTCGTGCCAGTGCACGGCGAGTTCCGTCACCTGCTGCAGCACGCGCGGCTGGCCGAGGGCGTGGGCATCCCCAAGGACCGCATCTTCCTGATCGAGGACGGGCTCGGGCTCGAGGTCACCGCCGCGGGCACGCGCGTGCTCGGGCCCTACCCGGCGGGGCCGGTACTGGTGGACGGCAAGGGGGTGGGCGACGTGGGCGGCGTGGTGCTCCGCGACCGCCAGCTCCTGGCCGAGGCGGGCATGCTGGTGGTCGCCCTCACCGTCGACCGCACCACCGGCTCGATCGTGGCGGGACCCGAGATCGCCTCGCGCGGGTTCGTCTACATGAAGGAGGCCGACGCGCTGATGGACGAGGTCAAGACCGCGGTGCGGGACGCGCTCGCCGCGC
>DATGBR010000053.1:0-21789 GCA_035312605.1 Candidatus Methylomirabilota bacterium | reverse complement strand
GCCAGGGTCATCACTCCCGCCACCAGTCCCCAGAACGCCGATCCGATGCCGGCCGGCGCGATCCCGGACGCGGTCACCAGAAACGTGACGAGCGCCGGCTCCCGTTGATTCTCGCTGCCGACCGCGGACGCGAGCCCGTTGCCGATCGTGGCCAGGAGGGCGAGCCCCGCGATCGCCGCCACCAGCTCGGCCGGGAACGCGAGGAAGATGGCCACCACGGTGGCCCCGAAGATCCCGACGATCAGGTAGAAGATCCCCGCGAAGACGGCCGCCACGTAGCGCCGCCGCGGATCCTCGTGGGCCTCGCGGCCCATGCAGATGGCCGCGGTGATCGCGGCCAGGTTCACGCTGAACCCGCCGAAGGGGGCCAGCACCAGGTTGGCGAGCCCGGTCCAGCCGATGAGCGGCGAGATCGGCACCGTGTAGCCGGAGGCCCGGATGACCGCGACTCCCGGCACGTTCTGGGACGCCATGGTGACCACGAACAGGGGCAGCGCCACCCCCACCACCGCGCCCGGGGTGAAGCGGGGCGTGACCCAGACCGGTCGGGCCAGCGCGAGGCGGACCGCGTCCACGTGCAGGAGACCCTGGACGAGCGCGATCGCGACCCCGACCAGCAGCGCCATGATCACCGCGTACCGAGGCGCGAGCCGCCGGGCGGCGAGATACGCGAGGAACATGGCGAGCGCCAGCAGCATCTGCGTGCTCATGGCGGTGAAGAGACCGAGGCCGAAGCGCAGCAGCACGCCGGCCAGCATGCCGGAGGCGATCGGCACCGGGATGCGATCCATCGCCCGCTCGAACCAGCCCGAGAAGCCGACCAGGGTGATGAGCGCGGCCGAGACCAGGAACGCGCCGGTCGCCTCCTCGATCGAGAGCCCGGCGCCGCTCGTCACCAGCAGGGCCGCCCCCGGCGTGGACCACGCGGTGACGATCGGCGCGCGGTAGCGCAGCGACAGCAGGGTGCACGTGAGCCCCATGCCGAGCCCCAGGGCGAGCATCCACGAGCCGACCTGGGCCTCCGTGGCGCCGACCGCCCCCGCCGCCTGGAAGACGATGACCGCCGCGCTGGCGAAGCCCACCAGCACGGTCACGAAGCCGGCGACGACCGCCGAAACCGAGAGATCCCGCACGAGCGACATAGAAAAAGACCCCGCCCACTATAGCAATGGTCCGCTCCGGGCCGGCCGGGGGATCGGGTACACTCCCCGGGATGCGCGCGTACCTCCTGTCGCGGCTCGGGCAGACCCTCCTGGTCGTCTTCCTCTCGCTGACCGCCGTCTTCTTCCTGGTCCGGCTCGGCGGCGACCCGGTCCTGCTGTTCCTGCCCATGGACATCCAGGCCAAGGACCTGAACGAGTTCCGCCAGCGCCTGGGGTTCAACGATCCGCTGGCCGTGCAGTACGGCCGCTTCATGGGGCGCGCGCTGCGCGGCGACTTCGGCGAGTCGCTGCGCTACAAGAACGACGCGCTGCAGCTCGTGCTGGGGCGCCTGCCCGCGACGCTGTCGCTCGCGCTGGCCGCGCTGCTGCTCACCTTCTGCGTGGCGGTCCCGGTCGGGGTCTTATCGGCGGTGCGGCGCGGCTCGCTCTTCGACCTGCTCGGCATGACCGGCGCGGTGCTCGGGCAGGCGGTGCCCGGCTTCTGGCTCGGCCTCATGATGATCTACCTGTTCTCGGTGCGGCTCGGCTGGCTGCCCACCGGAGGCATGGGCAGCGCGCTTCACTTCGTGATGCCGTGCGTGGTGCTGGCCTCGTTCTACGCCGCGCGCATGGCCCGGCTCACCCGCTCCTCGGTGCTCGACACCCTGAACGAGGAGTTCGTGCTCACCGCGCGGGCCAAGGGCCTGGCGGAGCGGGTCGTCATCGGCAAGCACACCCTCAAGAACTCGGCGATCCCCATCGTGACCCTGGCCGGGCTCGACACCGGTCAGCTCCTGGGCGGGGCGGTCATCACCGAGACCATCTTCGCGTGGCCCGGCCTCGGGCGGCTCACCGTGCAGGCCCTGCTCAACCGCGACTTCCCGGTGGTGCTGGCCGCGGTCTTCGTGTTCTCGGTCACCTACACCCTCATCAACTTCGCGGTCGACCTGCTCTACGGCTGGCTCGATCCGCGGACGCGGCCGCAGCGGGAATGAGGGTCTTCGTCGGCCGCCACGGCCGCGGGGTGGTCGGCCTGCTCATCGCGACGCTGGTGCTGCTCGCCGCCGTCGCGGCTCCGATCCTGGTCCAGGACCCGGTGCAGACCGACTTCGCGGCCGGCCTCAAGCCGCCGGGCACGCCGGGCCACCCGCTCGGCACCGACCAGCTCGGGCGGGATCTGCTGGCCCGCGTGCTCTACGGCGCGCGGGTGGCGCTCTTCATCGGGCTCTGCTGTGTGCTGCTCACCGCGCTCGTGGGCGGCCTGCTCGGCCTCCTCGCCGGCTTCTTCGAAGGCTGGCCGGGCACGGTGCTCATGCGGATCGCCGACGTGCAGCTCTCGTTCCCGTTCATCCTCCTCGCGCTGACCATCAACGCGATCGTGGGTCTGGGGCTGCGCAACATCATCGTCAGTTTGTCAGTCGCGGGCTGGGTCGTGTATGCTCGCGTGGTCCGGGGGGAGGTGCTGTCGGTGAAGCAGCGCGACTTCGTGCACGCGGCCCAGGCGCTGGGAGTCGGGCGCGCGCGCGTGCTCTTCCGCCACGTGCTCCCCAACGTGGCGCCCTCCATCGTCATCGTGGCCAGTCTCCAGTTCGCCCAGTTCATCGTGGCCGAGGCCGCGATCTCCTTCCTCGGCTTCGGGGTGCAGCCGCCGACCCCGGCGTGGGGCAGCATGCTCTCGGAGAGCCGCGACTACCTCTACGTGGCGTGGTGGCTGGCCGCCTTCCCGGGCGCCGCGCTCGCCTTCACCGCGCTGGGCATCAACCTGGTGGGCGACTGGCTGCGCGACGTGCTCGATCCGCGCTTCCGGGTCTGATGGCGGTCGTCATCCGACCCTGCCGTCCGGACGAGGGCCCCGCGCTGCTGGACCTCTGGCACCACGCCGACGCGAGCCCGAGCCCCACCGACACCCCCGAGCAGGTCGACCAGGTGATCCAGGACCCCGCCGCCTCGGTGCTGGTGGCGGTCGACAACGATCTGCTGGTGGGCTCGATCATCGGCGGCTGGGACGGCTGGCGCGGCAACATCTATCGTCTGGCCGTGCTTCCGTCGTACCGCCGGCGCGGCATCGCGCGGGCGCTGGTCGCGGCCGCGGAGGAGCGGCTGGCGGCGCGTGGGGCGCTGCGCGTCTCCGCGCTCGTGGAGCACGATCACCCCTGGGCGGTCGGCTTCTGGGACTCGCTCTACGAGCCCGACCCCCGCATGATCCGCTACGTCCGGAAAGTCGACTCGACAAGGAGACCCTCATGACGCGATTCACCCGGATGCTGGCCGCGCTCTCGCTGCTGCTGGGCGTGGCGGTGGCCGTTCCCCTCGCCGATCCCGCCGGGGCCCAGGACCGCGCGCGGGCCAAGGAGATCGTGGTGGCCTTCGCGGCCGAGCCGCGCACGCTCCTGCCCGACACCATCGTGGACTGGACCACCAACAACATGGTCGAGCACATGTACGACCGGCTGGTGGACCGCGATCCCAAGAGCTACAAGCCGTCTCCGATGCTGGCCACCGCGTGGAAGGTGGTCAACGACACCACCTGGGAGTTCATGCTGCGTCAGGGGGTCAAGTTCCACAACGGCGAGCCCTTCAACGCCCAGAGCGTGAAGGCCACCATGGAGTACGTCAAGGACCCCGCCAACAAGACCCACTACCTGCCGCGCTGGGCCCAGGTGAAGGAGGTCCAGATCGTCAACGACTACACGGTGCGCTTCGTCACCGAGAAGCCGTGGCCGGGCCTCATCGACCGCATCGCGGGCAGCGACTTCCTGCCGATGCCGCCCAAGGCCCTCAAGGAGCAGGGCGTGCAGGCGCTCGCGGCCAAGCCCATCGGCACCGGAGCGTTCCGCTTCGTGCAGTGGGTGCGCGACGAGAAACTGGTGGTCGAGCGCAACCCCGACTACTGGCAGACTCCCGCGGAGGCGAGCCGGGTCACGTTCCGCTTCATCCCCGAGTTCAGCGCCCGGCTCGCCGCCCTGCTCGCGGGCGAGATCGACGTCATGAAGGACGTGCCGCCCCAGAACGTGGACATGCTCCAGCAGAGCGGCAAGGCGCGCCTGCGCGCCACCGTCTCCTCCCGCATCAACTACCTGGCCCTCGTCAACCTCAAGCCGGGGCCGATGCAGGATCTCCGCGTGCGCAAGGCCATCCACCACGCGGTCAACGTGGACGAGCTGATCCAGCAGGTGCTGAAGGGCCGGGCGACCAAGATGTGCGGCTCGCTCTCCCCGATCAACGTGGACTACTCGCCCAAGATCCAGTGCCTCAAGTACGACCCCGCCCAGGCCCAGGCTCTCTTCAAGGAAGCGGGCGTGGACCCCACCAAGCTGCAGCTCACCCTCGACACCCCGTCCGGCCGCTATCCGCTCGACAAGGACGTCTCGCTCGCCATCGCGGCCCAGCTCCAGCGGATCGGCATCAAGACCAACGTGGTGGTCAACGAGTGGGGCACCCACCTCGACAAGATCAAGAACCGCACCACCGGGGACATGTTCTTCCTGGGCTGGGGCCCCGCCCTCGACGCCCAGAACACCATCGACCAGCTCTTCTCGGCCAGCCAGACCTATTCGTCCTACGGCAACAACAAGGCGCTCGACGCCAAGATCGCCCAGGCCGTCGTCATCGTCGATCCGCGGAAGCGCCTCGAGGCCTGGGCCGAGGTCCAGCAGATGGTGCACGACGAGGTGCCGTGGGTCTTCCTCTGGCAGCAGCACGATCTCTACGGCGTCGCCAACTGGATCGAGTGGACGCCGCGCGCCGACGAGCGCATCTGGATGTACGAGGCCAAGCTGGCCCGGTAAGCGGCTCCGATCGCGGCGGGCGCCGGGGACCGTCCGGCGCCCGCCAGGTTACCGATCAGCCGCGATGGGACTTCTCGGGGGCGGGCGCTCCCCGAAGATCGGCCGGCGCGGCCGGCGCATCGTCCTCGACGTCGGGCACAGGAAGGATCTCCGCCACGGCTTCCACGAGCTTCTCCCTCGCGGGGTCGCTCAGGTCCGACAGATCTCGTATCGCCAGGTCGTACCAGATGTCCGAGTGCATGGCGTCACCTCGCTCGATGATCTACTCCGACGTGTGCGAGCGGCATCGGCCGTGCCAGCGAGGATCACCCAATAGATCAATATCTTACGAACCAGACCGGGCCCGGCGACGCCGGGCATTGCGCCCGGAGCGGGCGCCCCTCCCGGCCCCGCGCGTCAGACCGCCTGGGACCGCTGGATCGACGGGCGCTCGCAGTAGCGATAGAAGACTCGCGAGGCCCAGAGGACGAGCGGGGTCGTGGCCAGCATGATCAGCAGGCTCGACGGCATCCCGAGGGCGATCACGACGGGCCACGTCGCGACCTCGCGGACCACCGGCTCGAAGGCGAGCTGGATGGGCCGGTGCAGCAGGTAGAGGCTGTAGGAATAGACGCCGACCCCGGCCAGATACTGCCCCGCCGCCGAGGGGAGCCCCGGTCGCTCGTGAGCCAGCGCCGCGTACATGAGCAGGGCGAACGCCACGCCGTAGACCGGCTCCTTCACGACGTAGAGGCCGTAGGATCCGGTGTGCCACTCGATCCACACGCCCGCGCCCAGCACCGCGATGCCGGGCCACGGGGTCCGGAGCACGCGCGGCAGAGTCAGCCGGCCGGCGGCCCATTCCGCCACCGTCGCGCCCAGGACCCATTCGAACCAGCGCGCGAGGAACACCACCCACGCGGGACCGCCGAGCTCCACCGGCAGCGGCACCAGCGCCAGCACGACGCGGTACCCCATCGTCACCGCGAGCACCGCGCCGAGCGCGCGGAGCGGACCCAGACGCGCGCTGAGCCAGAAGACCACGGGATAGGCCAGGTAGAGCTGAGCCTCGACCGCGAGGGTCCAGGCCGGCGGATTGACCCCGTCGAACGTGGCGGTGTGGAACGGGTGCAGCAGCAAGGCCTGGGTCGTGACGGCCACCCACGGGATCGGGGATCCGGCCAGCCACCAGAGCGTGAGCGCGACGACGAGTGCGGCCAGGTAGGGCGGATAGAGCCGCCAGAAGCGCCGGGCGAAGAACCGCTTCCAGTCCGGTGCGGGCGCCTCCGGATCCGCCGCGGCGAGCGCGCGCGCATACGGCAGGTGGATGCAGAACCCGCTGATCACGAAGAAGAGCGGCACGCCGAGGTACCCGAAGCCCAGGATCTTCCCGAGCCAGGGCCAGGACCCCCCGTCGAGATTGGGCGCGTTCAGGTACGCGGACACCGCCAGGTGGCACACCACGACGGCCAGCGCGGCCAGCCCGCGCAGCTGATCGACCCGCTCCCACCGGGCGCGTGTCGGCGCCGTTTGGATCTCGACCGCCATCGCGGCGGAAAGGGTTGCATCCGAGATGCCACACGAGCGGTCACTGCAACCACGCGATTCCGCGTGACTCTGGTCACCGGGCTGTTGGCGGGGCGGGAGCCACGCTGGTAATTCTTACGTGGCGTGGGCGCTCGCGGCAGCCGGCGGGGTCCGCGTCCTCGTTTCCTGCTAGAATTCCGCCGCCGGTCAATCTCGAGGTCTCGGAGGGCCCCATGGCGATCACGGTATTCACGAGCGCGTTCCTCATCGACTGCACCGGCAAGGAGCCGGTGGAGGGCGCGGCGGTCGTGGTGGAAGGCGACCGCATCAAGGACGTCATCGCCTCCGGCAAGGTGGGTCCGCTCGGCGGCAAGGTCGACACGATCGACCTGAAGGGCCGCACCCTGATGCCCGGGCTCACCGACGCCCACGTGCACGTCTGCGCGGTCGAGGGCAATATCCCCGAGCAGCACCGCCACAACCCGCCGAGCCTCATCGCGGCCAAAGCCCTCCGGCGCATGGAGCAGTGCCTGATGCAGGGCTTCACCACCGTGCGCGACGCGGGCGGCGCCGACTACGGCTTCCGCGAGGCCGCCGAGACCGGCCTCTACCCGGGGCCGCGCATGCTGGTCTCCGGCCGCCCGCTGTCGCAGACCGGCGGCCACGCCGACAAGCGGCGGCGCGCGGAATGGATCGAGCCGGTGGGCTGCTGCGTGGGCATGGCCGGCGTGATCGCGGACGGGGCCGACGAGGTGCGCAAGGCCGCGCGCGAGAACCTCCGCCACGACGTGGACCAGATCAAGATCATGGCCTCGGGCGGCGCCATGTCGCCGGGCGACGAGCTCGACACCACCCAGTACACGGTGGACGAGATGCGCGCCGCGGTGGAGGAGGCGCGCGCGGTCGGCAAGTACGTGCTGGCCCACGCCTACTCCGGCTCCGCCATCCGCAACGCGATCCAGGCCGGGGTGCGCTGCATCGAGCACGGCAACCTGCTCGACGAGGCGGGCGCACAGGCGATCAAGGCGGCCGGCGCTTACCTCGTGCCGACCATGGTCACCTACGAGGCCATCGCGCGCGAGGGCAAGAACTACGGCATCGGCGACCACCAGATCCAGAAGATCAACCTGGCGCTCGAGAAGAGCCTGGAGGGTCTGACCCACGCCTACCGCGCGGGCTGCAAGATCGGCTCGGGCTCGGATCTGCTGGGCGACATGCAGGCCCAGCGCGCGATGGAGTTCGAGCTGAAGGGCCAAGTCATGAAGCCGATGGAGGTGCTTCTCTCGGCCACCATGGTCAACGCCGAGATTTTCAGGATGGCCGATCGCATCGGCTCGGTCGAGCCCGGCAAGTACGCCGACCTGCTGGTGGTCGACGGCAACCCGCTCAAGAACCTCCGCGTGTTCCAGAACCAGGCCAATCTTCACGCGATCGTGAAGGGCGGCGTCTTCGTCAAGCGCGCAATCTAGACTCCCACGGAGGGCTCAGCATGCCGAGCGCCGCCGACTTCGAGAAGCTGGGCGTCTTCTACCTGGGTCGCCCCTACGACCCGCAGCAGAAGAAGTCGCAGGACGGGGTCCTGCTCTACGACTCGAAGGATCTGGTCACCCACGCGGTCTGCGTGGGCATGACCGGCAGCGGCAAGACCGGGCTCTGCCTGGCCCTGATCGAGGAAGCGGCCATCGACGGGATCCCCGCGATCCTCATCGACCCGAAGGGCGACCTGGCCAACCTGCTGCTCACCTTCCCCACGCTCCGCCCCGAGGACTTCCGGCCCTGGATCAACGAGGACGACGCCCGCCGGAAGAACCTCTCCGCGGACGACTACGCGCGGCAGCAGGCCGAGCAGTGGCAGAAGGGGCTCGCGGCCTGGGGGGAGGACGGCGCGCGCATCCAGCGCCTGCGCGACGCGGCCGACTTCGCGATCTACACCCCGGGCAGCAACGCGGGCATCCCGCTCTCGATCCTGAAGTCGTTCGCGGCCCCGCCGTCCGCCATCCGCGAGGACGAGGAGCTCCTGCGCGAGCGCATCGGCACCACCGCCACGAGCCTGCTGGGGCTCCTCGGCATCGACGCCGATCCGATCAAGAACCGCGAGCACATCCTGATCGCGACGATCCTCGACGCGGCGTGGCGGCAGGGCCGCGAGCTCGACCTGGCGGGCCTCATCCAGCAGATCCAGACCCCGCCGGTGAAGCGGGTGGGCGTGCTCGACCTGGACGCGTTCTTTCCGTCCAAGGACCGCTTCGCCCTCGCGATGTCGCTCAACAACCTGCTCGCCGCCCCCGGATTCGGAGCCTGGATGGAGGGCGAG
This sequence comes from Candidatus Methylomirabilota bacterium, assembly GCA_035312605.1. Lineage (GTDB taxonomy): Bacteria > Methylomirabilota > Methylomirabilia > Rokubacteriales > CSP1-6 > CAMLFJ01. The sequence continues at coordinate 13,039 of DATGBR010000053.1, read as the reverse complement.
CCCCTCGACGTCGACGCCCTCCTGCACACGCCCGAGGGCAAGCCGCGCGTCGCCATCGTGTCGATCGCGCACCTGAGCGACGCGGAGCGGATGTTCTTCGTCTCGCTGCTGCTCAACCAGGTGGTGGGCTGGATGCGTACCCAGTCCGGCACCACCAGCCTGCGCGCCCTGCTCTACATGGACGAGATCTTCGGCTTCTTTCCCCCGGTGGCCAACCCGCCGTCGAAGACGCCGCTCCTGACCCTGCTCAAGCAGGCGCGCGCCTTCGGGGTGGGCGTGGTGCTCGCCACCCAGAACCCGGTGGACCTCGACTACAAGGGCCTCTCCAACACCGGCACGTGGCTCATCGGGCGGCTGCAGACCGAGCGCGACAAGGCGCGCGTGCTGGACGGCCTCGAGGGCGCGGCGGGTACCGCGGGCCAGGGTTTCGACCGCGCGGGGCTCGAGCGCATTCTCTCCGGGCTCTCGACCCGCGTCTTCCTGATGAACAACGTGCACGAGGATCACCCGGTCGTGTTCGAGAGCCGCTGGGTGATGTCCTACCTGCGCGGCCCGCTCACGCGCGCTCAGATCAAGTCGCTCATGGACGCGCGCCGCGGCGCCGCGCCCGCGGCCGCCCCGGCCGCCGCCGCTTCGGCCGGTGGGGCGACGCGCCGCTCCGCGGCCTCTGCGGCGCCGGCCTCCACGCCGGCGCCGGCACGAGGCAAGGCGGCCCGCCCCGCGGCCCCAGTCGCCGAGCCCGGCACGGGCCAGCGCCCGCTCCTCCCGCCCGACGTCCCGCAGCACTTCGCGCCGGCGCACGGCGCCGCCCCCGCTGACTCGACGCTCTACTACCGGCCGATGCTCGTGGGCTCCGCCCAGGTGCGGGTCAGCGATGCCAAGAGCGGGATCGACGTGAGCCGGGATCTCGTCTACCTGACCCCGATCACCGACGAGGCGGTGCCGGTGGCCTGGGACCAGGCCGCCGCGGTGAGCTTCACCACGGCGGACCTGACCACCGGTCCCGAGGGCGATGCGGCCTTCGGAGAGCTGCCCGCGCCCGCCGGGAAGAAGAAGAGCTACGACGGGTGGAGCAAGGACTTCGCGAGCTGGCTCCTCCAGTCGAAGACCATCGACCTGCTGCGCAGTCCGTCGCTCAAGGTCGTCTCGAAGCCGGGCGAGTCCGAACGCGACTTCCGGGTACGGCTACAAGAATCGACGCGCCAGGATCGCGATCGCGCGAGCGAGACGCTCCGCCAGAAATACGCGCCCAAGGTGGCCGCGCTGCAGGAGCGGCGGCGCCGCGCGGAACAGGCAGTAGCGCGCGAGAGCGAGCAGGCCAAGGCGCAGGGCATTCAGACCGCGATCTCGGTCGGCGCCACGATCCTGGGCGCCTTCCTCGGGCGCAAGTCGATCACCGCCTCCACCATCGGCCGGGCCACCACCGCCGCCCGCGGCGCCGGGCGCGTGCTGAAGGAGACCCAGGACGTGGGCCGCGCCAAGGAGACGGTGGCCGCGGTGGACGAGGCGATCGCCGCGCTCGACGCCCAGTTCAAGGCCGAGGCCGACGCCCTCGGCGCGAGCACCGATCCGCTGACCGAGCGGCTCGAGACCCTCGCCCTCAAGCCGACCCGCCAGAACGTCTCGGTGCGGCTGGTGGCGCTGGCGTGGGCCCCCTGCTGGCGCGATAGCGCGGGTGCGGTCTCGCCCGCCTGGGCCTGACGCCATCCGGGCCGGCGCCGGACATTTTCCCCCGGTGAGCGCTGCCCATATTGCGCTCGGCGCGGGCTGCGTCCTCACCCTCGTTGTGTCGGCCGGCGCCGAGGGGTCGTGGGCCCTCTGGAGAGGACGACCCGGCCAGGAAGCGGCGCGTACCCGCGTCAGCGTGCACGCGACGCTCGCCGACTGCCTGAGCGAGCAGAAGTCGCGGGAGGAGGAGCAGAGGGCCTATCTGCGCGCCGCGGGCGAGGCACGCCCGGAGGACCGGCTGCCACCGCCGGGCCCGGCCGACTCCTATCGCTGCCTTCCCGCCTCCGACGACTCGCGAGGGTCGAAGGGAAACTGAGACCGCGGCCCCCAAGTTCGTCTGGTGTATCGTGGGTGATACACCATGCGTGGGCGCGCCCTCGTCGTTCTCCTCGCGCTGGCGTCGCTGCTCGCGGTCATCTCGCCGTCGCTCGAACACGCCCCTTCACCCGCAGGCCCCTCACCCTACCCTCTCCCCGCAGGGGAGAGGGAGGAGCGCAGCGGGACGGTGGGACGGGTGGTGGATGGGGACACCATCTGGGTGCGGCTGCCGAGCGGGGTGGAGAAGGTGCGGTACATCGGCATCGACACCCCGGAGGTGCACCACCCCACCCGCGGCGAGGAGCCCGGCGGCCGCGAGGCGACCGAGGTGAACCGGCGGCTGCTCGGCCACGACCCGGTGCGGCTCGAGACCGACGTGCAGCTGCGCGACCGCTATGGTCGCCTCCTCGCCTACGTCTGGATCCGCGGGCCCGACGGCGGCGAGACGATGGTGAACGCGGAGCTGGTGCGGCTCGGCTACGCGGCGGTCATGACGGTGCCGCCCAACGTCCGCCACGCGGAGCTGTTCCGCAAGCTCGCCGCCGAGGCGCGGGAGCACCATCGGGGCCTGTGGGCGCAGCCGGTGAGCCCGGCTCGCTAGCGCGGTCGAGGGTATACTGAGCGTCCCATGAAGATCGGCGCCGTCGAGATCCCCGCGCTGGCCCGGCTGGCTCCCATGGCCGGCATCACCAACGCGCCCTTCCGCCTGATCGCGCGCGAGTGCGGCAGCGGGCTCACCACCTCCGAGGAGATGGACGCGGCCGCGCTCCTCACCGGTCACCCGTTTGCCGACGCCATCGCGGCCTACTACCCCGCGGAGCGCCCGCTCGCCATGCAGCTCCTCGGCAAGGACCCCGACCTGCTCGCGCGCGCGGCCGAGCGCTGCCAGGTGCTCGGCGCCGACATCGTGGATCTCAACATGGGCTGCCCGATGCCCAAGATCACCGGCAAGGGCAAGGGCGCCGCCCTGATGCGGGACATCGCGGCCACCGCGCTCATCCTGCGCGCGCTGCGCAAGGCGGTCAGCGTGCCGCTCACGGTCAAGATCCGCGGTGGCTGGGACGACGAGCACCTCAACGCGGTCGAGGTGGCCCAGATGGCGGAGGCCGAGGGCGTGGACGCCATCACCGTGCACCCGCGCACCCGCTCGCAGCGGTTCACCGGCCGCGCGCCCTGGACAATCATCCGCGAGGTCGTGGAAGCGGTGTCGGTCCCGGTCACCGGCAACGGCGACGTCGGCTCCATGGCCGCGGCGCGGCGCATGGCGGCGGAGACGGGCTGCGCCTCGGTCATGATCGGCCGCGGCGCGCTCGGCAGCCCCTGGATCTTCGACGAGTCGTTCGAGGCGCTCTCGCGCGACGGCCAGCGTGAGCGCAAGGCCCGCGTCATCGCCCGGCACGTCGCGCTGATCCGCGAGCACTTCCGGGAGAAGTACGCGCTGATCCAGATGAAGAAGCACCTCGCGTGGTACACGGAGGGGCTCGGCCACGCCACCGAATGCCGCGCCCGCATCTTCCAGACCCGCAGCCCCGAGGAAGTCTGGGAGGTGTTCCAGTCCTACTGGGAAGGGTCTCGGTTGGCGACGACCGCGTCGTAGAACCGCCGAGCGTTCTGCCACTTCACCTTCGGCCCCGACGCGGCGCGTCCTCCCGAAGCGACGAGGGCGTCGACCGTGAAGTCGGGGCCGGCCAGCGCGGGCCAGTTCAGGGCGTACTCGAGCGGCTCGGCCCCGGCCTTCACGGGAACCGGGTACTTCACCGCACTCCTCTCATATCCCTTGCACAGCAGGTCGCGAAGGCCGGGCCGGCGCCAGCAGGATGGGTGAAACGCGCCGCCGACCCATTCCTGTGACTGCTCGGTGTGATAGGCGTCGATGATCGGCTGCCCGACGTAGAGCTCGTTGGCCGGATCGATGACGCACTCGCCGAACGCCAGGCCCGCGCGGAGCGGCATCGAGCCCATCGCCCTCCCCATGATCTGCCCCAGCACGCTCGGAAGGAGCTCCATCGCCTCGCCGGCGGGCGCCCACATGAGGATCGTGTCGCTGAACACGACGCGATTGAGAACGAGCTCTCGCTCGTGAGTCCCGGCCCTGATGCGGAACAGAGGATGCGGCTCGAGCTGAGCGAGCAGCGCCCGGTACCGCTCGTGGATCTCGTCGAGCGGGGTCGTGGCCACCAGGCTGGTGAAGCCCAGCACATCGCACATGGCGATCAGATACGGGGCGGCGGGCATCCGGGGGCGCGACCCTAGGGATACGCGGTGATGGCCACCACGATGATGTAGTCCGCCAGCGGCCCGTGGTGCCAGAAGACTCGATGGGCCGCGGCGCTGGCCCTGGTCTCCACGTGGGACTCGAAGACCTTCTCGCCCTTCGCGCCCTTGATCGTCCGGTACTCGTAGGTGTGCAGCCTACGGTCGTGCGGATCGATCTCCATGAGGCCGAGAGTTTTGCGGACCGCGGCCAGCCGTTTCGCCCGCTTCGGATCGCTCTCGAGAGCCGTCAGCTCCTCGTCGGCGACCGGAGTGCAGAGGAGGGTGAAGCGCGGGATCGGAGCTACCCGGCGTCGACGTCCGCGTGCTTGGCGAACGATCTACCCTTGATCGCCTCGCCGCGGCCGGCCTGAGCGATGCCGGTCCGGACCGCCTTCAGCGCCTTGGGGTTCTCGTGGAGCCACGCCTCCCGCAGCGGTACCGTCGTCGCCGGAGCAAGGACGATCGCCCCCGTCGCCTGCTCGATGAAGACGTTGAACCGGATCTTGCGGTCACCGAAGCGGGCCCGGAGCTGCCGGAGGGCGCGCGCCAGTGTCACGCGCTCCTTGCTGTCCGCGGTGGTCTCCCCGATGCCCTCGAGCTCGTCCAGCTTGATGGTCATGGCGTGGCTCCCTGAGTGGGATTATCCCACTTCCCCACCCCCTGTCAACCCCGCCCTGCCCTCCGGGCCCGAAGACGTATGTCCCTGTCTCTGCAGGGCTATTGAGACCGCCCCCGCCCGGAGACCTCCCACACCGCCTCCACCGTGCTCCCGCGCATCGCGTAGATGCGGTCGTAGAGGTTGATGGTCGGATCGCAGTGCGGGGGGAAGAACTCGATGAGCTGCCCGAGCCTGGGCAACCGCTCCGGCTCGGCGGTCATCAGACGCCCGTGCTCGTCGCCGGCCCAGGAGTACTCCACGCCCGGCCACTCCACCGCCTCCGGCACGAAGGGCCGGTCGGTGGAGAAGGCCTTGAAGCCGCCGTCCACCATCGCCATCTCGTGGCTCGGCACGCTCACCACCGTGGTCAGCACGGTGAGCGCCATCTCGAACTCGTCGTAGGCGGCCCCGCGCGGGCTGCCGATGCGCCGGTAGTCGAGGTCCATCACGCAGTAGGAGCCGGACTGCAGCTCGGTCATCCCCTCGAGCTCGCTGTCGATGTTGAAGGTGCCGCTCGAGCCGCCGCTCACGATGTCCACCGCCATGCCGTGCTTCTCGAACAGCTCGCGCGTCTTCATGAGCCGGCCCATCCAGCGCCGCGAGGTGCGCCGCCGATCGTCGAAGCCCATCACGTGCGCGCAGTGACCCGCGTAGCCCTGCAGCCCGCGCAGGTGCAGCGCGGGCTGCGCCATCACCTCGCGCCCCAGGTCGCGCGCGGGCTCGCCGGGCTGCGCCCCGGTACGCCGGCCCCCCACGTCGACGTCCACGAGCACGTTGAGCACGAGCCCGGCCTTGGCCACCGCCGCCCCGAGCTCCCGCACGTTGTCCGGGTGGTCCACCACCACCAGCGTCTCGGGCTGGCGCCGCAGGACGCCCAGCAGGCGCCCGATCTTCTCCGGGCCGACCACCTCGGTCGTGATGAGGAGATTGCGCACGCCGGCGGCCGCCATCACCTCGGCCTCGCCCACCTTGGCCACGCAGACGCCGACCGCGCCGGCCGCGATCTGGCGGCGGGCGATCTCTGGGCACTTGTGGGTCTTGGCGTGGGGGCGGAGCTTCTTGCCGGCCGCCTTCACGTGGGCAGCCATCTTCTGCACGTTACGCTCGAAGCGATCGAGGTCCAGCAGCAGCGCGGGGGTGGGGATCTCGGCGCGGTTCATGGCGGGGGGAGCATACCACGCGCCGGAATCGCCTCCCGCGCCCGCGGGCGGGGATCAGGTGAGCGGGCGCGCCACCCACTGGCTGCGGAAGGCCTGGACGCGCCGTTGCGCCAGATCGTCTCCGGAGCGCTTGGCCATGTCGGTGGCCATCGCGAGGGCCTGCTGCACCATCTCGCGGTCGCCGAGCCGGCCGAAGGCCTCGCCGGCCGCGAGCACCCCGTCGAGCGAGCCGTGCCGGCGCGCGCGGAACAGGGCAGTCAGGTAGACACGCCGGGCGCGGCTCTCCGCGACCGCAACCGTGTCGGTGGCGCGACCGAGCCGGATGGCCGCGGCGCCGACCGCCACCATCCCTGGCCATCCGCGGCCGGCGTGGGCGGCGGCGTAGGCCTCCCGCCATGCGGCCTGGGCGGTGGCCACGTCGCCCCGCTCGAGGGCCGCATCCATCGCCTGGATCTCGGCGGCCCAGTCGGTCCCGGCCGCCTCCGCGCTCGGGATGGTCGGCAGCGCCACGGCAGTCGTCAGGAGGAACAGGAGGAGCAGCGCAACCTGTGTCCGGTGTTTCATGGGAGCCTCCTCGGATGGATCGGCATCCGCCGGGATGGCAAGCACCGGCCATGCCAGTGGCCAAGTATCTGGAAACCCGCCGGAAGCTCGCGAGGACCGATCGTCAACGGACGGGCATGACGCCCGGCGCTGGCAGAATGCCTGACGCCGGGTAAGGGGCCAGCACGTGTATGATGGCCGCTTGAACTTCCTGGTTGCCGTCATCCCGAGCGTGCTGCTCTGCTTGTGGCCCCTGGCGGCCCTCGCCCAGGGCATCAACCCCGACCGGCCGGATCTCACCACCAGCGCCGAGCTGGTCCCGGTGGGCGCGCTGCAGATCGAGACCGGCCTCGAGTACGAGCGCGCGCGAGTCGGCGGCGGGCCCACCCAGCACCAATTCAGCACCCAGGCGGTGCTGCGCGCGGGCCTCGCGGCCGTGCTCGAGGTCTCGCTGGAGGGGGAGCCGTTCGTGTGGCAGCGCGGGGATCACGACTCGGCCGGGAGCGGCGACTACCTGCTCGGCCTCAAGTACCGCCTCTACGCCCCACCCGAGGGGAGCGGCGGCCCGCTCGTGGCGGTGAAGCCGTTCGTGAAGCTGCCCACCGCCCGCGCTCCGATCGGTAGCGAGCGGCTGGACGCAGGGGCCCTCCTGCTGCTGAGCATCGGCCTGCCGTGGGGGCTGAGCCTCGACGTCAACGCGGGGGCGGCCGCGCTCGGTCAGCGGCGCCCGGAGGGGTTCCTGCCGAAGGGGGTGGCGGCGGGATCGCTCTCGTGGGCGGTGACCGAGCGCCTGTCGACGATCACCGAGCTGTTCTTCGCCACCAAGGACGAGCGCGACAGCCGCGCGAATCTCCGGACGACGGTGGCGCTGCTCTACAAGCTCACGCCGCTCATGGCGGTCGACGCCGGGATGCGCACCACGCTCGTCGGTCCCGGGCCCGACTGGTCGGCCTTCGTCGGCTTCAGCGCCCGCTTCGGCCGCTAGGGCCCGCTTCGGCCGCTAGGGATCGATGCTCACCTGATCCGACAGCTCGTTGACGTCCCCCGACCGCCGCGGGAAATGCCGGGCGAGGACCGCGCCCACCTCGGCCACCGCGTGCAGCAGCCCGTCGCGTGGGCGCTCCTCCCGGAAGTGCGCGAGCACCGCGTCGACGAGCCGCTCCCAGTAGACCTGCCCGACCCGCTCGTGGATCCCCTGGTCGCCCAGCACGACCAGCTTGTGGTCCCCCACGCTCACGTAGATCAGCACGCCGTGGCGGGCCGCGGTCCGGTGCATGCCGAGGTGCTCGAAGACCGCGACCGCCCGCGCCATCGGCTCGCCGGGGCAGCGGTGGTCGAGGTGCACCCGGATCTCCGCGGAGGTGCGCAGCTCCGCCGCCCCGATGGCCTGCGTCACCGCGTCGAGATCGGTTTCGGCGAGGAACCCGCGCACCCACCTCGGATGACGCGCCATCACCAGCTCCCGCTCGAGCCGCCGCCGCCGAAGCTGCCGCCGCCCCCGCTGAACCCGCCACCCCCGCTGCTGCCACCCCCGCCCCCCCATCCTCCGCCCAGGCCGGTCCCGCCGATGAAGGGACCGCCCCAGCCGGTCGACCCGCCGGTCCACCCGCGGCGCCGGAGCGACGCCTGCTGCATCCGGTTCTGCACCAGCGCGACGATCAGGAGGCCGACGAAGAGCAGCCCGAGCCCTTCCCGCCAGCCGAAGTCATGCGTCGGCTGCCCCCGATTCGGGCCGGGCGGACGCTGGTACGTCCCTGCGATCGCGCGGTCGATCGCGTCGAGCCCCGCCCCGATCCCGTCGGCGACCTGGCCCGCGCGGAATCGCGGCGCGACGACGTCTCGAAGAATGGAGGACGAGACGGCGTCGGTCAGGCTGCCCTCGAGCCCGTAGCCCACCTCGATGCGCATCTTCCGATCGTCGAGGAAGACCAGGAAGATGACTCCGTTGTCGAGGCCCTTCTGCCCGATGCGCCACGCCTTCGCAAGCCGGATCGAGTAGTCCTCGAGGCTCTCGCCCTCGAGCGAGCGGAAGATCGCCACCACCACCTGGTTGCGGCTCGTGGCCTCGCGCGCGATCAGGGCCTGCTCGAGCCGGTCCCGGTCGGCGGGGGCGAGCGCGCCCGCGTAGTCGTTGACGCGGTGGTCGGGGGGCGGGGGGATGCGCAGGGCCGCCGCGCCCGGGGCGGCGAGCGCGGCGAGCAGGAGCAGCGCGAGAGCGAGGCGGCGGAGCACGATTCCCCCGCCCGGCGCTCCGCCTAGAACTTCACCTTGGGAGCCTCCTGGGAGCCGGGAGCGGCCTCGAAGTAGGCCTTCTCCTTGAAGCCACGCAGCGAGGCCACCAGGCTCCCCGGGAACAGCCGGATGCGCGTGTTGTAGTCGCGCACCGCCTCGCTGTAGCGCATGCGCTCGACCGCGATCCGGTTCTCGGTGCCCTCGAGCTGGCTCTGCAGCGTGAGGAAGTTCTGGTTGGACTTGAGCTCCGGATAGCGCTCGACGGTGACGAGCAGCCGGCTGAGCGCGCCGCCCAGCTCGGCCTGGGCCTGCTGGAACTTCTGGAACGCGGCCGGGTCGTTGATCAGCTCGGGGGTGGCCTTGATGCCGGCCACGCTGGCGCGGGCCTTCGTCACCTCTTCCAGCACCGTCCGCTCCTGGGTCGCGAATCCCTTCACGGTCTCCACCAGGTTCGGGATCAGGTCCGCGCGGCGCTGGTAGACGTTCTGCACCTGGGCCCACTTCTCGTTGACCAGCTGCTCCTGCCCCACCAGCTGGTTGTTGATCCCGATCGCCCAGCCGATGCCGCCGACCACGATCAGGATGATCACGCCCAGAACGATCAGTCCGGTTTTCATGCTGGCAGTATACCCCCCGTCAGAGGTCGTTTCCCGAATACGACTGGTTGAAGGACTTGTTGCAGAGCGGGAAGTCCGGAACGATGTTCTGGAGCAGCGCGTGGGAGAGCGGCCGCCAGTTGAGGAACGACGGGTCCATGATCTTCACCCGATGGAGCCGCCCCGCACTGTCGGCCATCACCCAGTGCAGGATACCGCCCCGCCAGCCTTCCACGAGCCCGAACGCGGGCGCGAAGGGCGGCAGGGGTCCGAGCGGCGCGGCGAGAGTGCCGGTGGGGAGACCGGTCAAGGCCCGGCGGACGAGGGCGGCCGACTCCCGCGCCTCCTCCAGGCGCACCATCGTGCGCGCCTTGACGTCGCCGCTCTCCCACACCGGCACCCGCAGGCCCAGCTCGCCGTACGCCGCGAACGGATGGTCGCGGCGCGCGTCCGCGTCGATCCCGGAGCCTCGCGCCACGAATCCCAGCACCCCGTGGTCGCGCGCAATCCGGGTGGTGAGCCGCCCGGTGTCCTCCAGCCGGTCCATCACCAGCGTGTTGCGGAGGGTGAGCGCCGCGATCTCGTCGAAATCCCGGAGCGCCGCGTCCACCTCCGCGGGCAGGTCCAGGTCGGCGGGCAGGTCGCGGCCCACCCCGCCGGGCACGATGCCCCCGCGGAGCAGCCGGTTGCCGGTGAGGCGGCGGTTGAGCTGGAGCAGCCGCTCGCGGATGCGGAAGCAGTGCGAGTGGGCCACCGCGTAGCCGGTGTCGTTGGCGATCATCCCGAAGTCGCCCACGTGGTTGTAGAGCCGCTCCATCTCGAGCAGCACGACCCGCAGCCGGCGCGCGCGCTCCGGCACCGTCGTGCCCGCGGCCGCTTCGAGCGCCTGGCAGAAGGCGAGCGCGTGGCCGACGGTGGTGTCGCCCGAGACCCGCTCGGCCAGCGCCACCCCATCCGCGGGCGCCCGGCCCTCGAACAGCTTCTCGGTCCCCTTGTGGGTGAAGTAGAGGCGCGCCTTCATGTCGATGATGGTCTCGCCCACCACGCTGAACCGGAAGTGCCCCGGCTCGATGATCCCGGCGTGAACCGGCCCCACCGGGATCTCGTAGACCCCCTCGCCCTCCACCTCGGTGAACGGAAACGCGCGCCCGTCATCGTGGAACTCGCGCGCCACCGCGTCCTTGCGGAGGGGGAAGTAGTCGGCGGGCCAGAAGGCGTGGCGGACGAGCGGGCGCGGATCCGGATGGCCCGCGGCCACGATCCCGAACAGGTCGAAGATCTCGCGCTCGAAGAGGGACGCGGGGTGATGGAAGGTGGCCAGGGACGCGAGCGCGGGGGCTTCCGGGCCGAGCCACTGCGCCGCCTGCACGAACCAGTTCTCGGCGGGATGCGCGAACAAGGCGTAGACCTCGAAGCGCCCCGCGTCGGCGCGGCGATCGGCCCCCACCATCAGCCGCAGCTCGACTCCGTGCTCCGCGCGCAGGGCCTGCGCGAGGCTCCGCGCGTCGCGCGGCTCGATGCGGCAGTGCAGCTCGCGCTCGCGCACCACGCGAGGCTCGTGGAGCCGGCCCTCCAGCCGGCCCGCGAGCGCGCGCGCGACCGCGTCCAGGTCTCTCATCGCGCGGTGATCTCCACGATGCGGTCGAGCAGGGTCTCGACCGGGGCCGGGAGCACGAGGCCGAGCCACACCAGCGCGAGCGCGCACGCGGCTAGGGGGACGAGGCCCCAGCGCCCCGTCTCGCCCGTGGCCACCCCGTCCGGCGGCGCGCCGTAGAGCATGCGGTTGAGATGGCCCACGAAGGCCACGAACGCCACCACGAGCAGCCCCAGCACCATGGCCATGAGCCAGGCGTGCCCGGTCGCGAAGCCGGCCCGCAGCATGGCGAGCTTCGAGAGGAAGATGCCGAACGGGGGCAGGCCCACCAGCGCGAGCGTGCCGACCGCGAACAGGCCGCCGGTGAGCGGCATGGTCCGGAGCAGGCCCGAGACGTGGCGGATGTCGGCGGTGCCGTAGCGGGCGAGGATCCGCCCCGAGAGTAGGAACATCATCGACTTGGCCGCGGTGTGGTTGATCAGGTGGAGCATCGCCGCGAAGACGCCGAGCGGGCCCAGGGCCAGCCCCACGCACATGAGCCCGGTGTGCTCGATGCTGGAGTACGCGAGCAGGCGCTTGTAGTGACGCTGCCCCAGGAGCGACAGGGCCGCGAGGGCGACCGAGAGGAGGCCGAGCCCGGTGAGCAGGCCGTCGGGCAGCGGCCCGTCCACCGCGAGGTTGACCACCGCCTTCCAGCGCACGATCGCGTAGAGCGCCACCGCGAGCAGCACGCCCGACATCATGGCCGAGAGCGCGGCCGGCGCTTCCGCGTGGGCGTCGGGCAGCCAGGTATGCATCGGGGCGAGGCCCGCCTTGGTGCCGTAGCCCACCAGCAGGAACACGAAGGCGAGCTGCATCGCGGCGGGGTGGAGCGCCGGCGCCGCGGCCATGAGGACCGTCCAGTGCAGCGCCGACTCCTGCGGCCCGGCCACCGTGACAAAGTCGAAGTAGGCGAGGACCGTGCCCACGAAGGCGAGCGCGATGCCCACCGAGCCGATCAGGATGTACTTCCACGAGGCCTCCACCGAGGCCCGGCTCACGTGGAGCGGGACCAGCAGCGCGGAGGTGATTGTGGTCGCCTCGATGGCCACCCACATCACCGCCACGTTGTTGGTGGTGACCGCCACCAGCATCGTGAAGGCGAAGAGACTCCCGAAGACCCGGAACCACCGCACCTCGCGCGGGCTCTCGTGGCCTCCGCCGGGTCCGAGCCCGAGCGCGAGCGCCGAGACGAAGGCCACGCAGACCGCGAGCACCGCCGAGAGCGCGTCCACCCGGAAGAGCTCGCCGGGGCCCCAGGTGGGCACGCCTCCCGCCACCACGCGGACGGCCAGCCGCAGGGCCGCCCCGAGCGAGCCGAGCACCAGCAACCAGGTCAGGACCGCGACCGGCCGCGGCGCGACGGGACCCGCGATCGCGAGCAGGGCCGAGACCAGCGGCGCGCCGAGCAGGACCAGGAAGAGCGCGGGCTCGGACACGCGTCAGCGCCTCAGCCGGTTGAGCTGCTCGACGTCAAGGCTCTGGAAGGTCTCGTGGATCTGGTACACGAAGATCTGCATGACGAGGAAGCCCATCATCACGTCGAGGAACACGCCGATCTCGACGATCAGGGGGATGCCGTAGGTGCCGAGCACCGCGAGCAGGGCGATGCCGTTCTCGAGCATGAGGAAGCCGATGACCTGGGTGAGCGCGTGCTTGCGGCTGATGATCACGAACAGGCTCACGAAGACGACCCCCATCGCCAGCGGCATGCCGGCGCGCGTCGGCAGCTGGCTCAGCTGGACCACCGGCCGCATCACGATGTAGGCGAGGAGCACGAGGAGCCCGCCCACCAGCAGCGACGTGGCGATGTTCACGTAGGGCGGTACCTCGCGTCCGCTCCCGAACCGGTTCGCCATGCGGCGCAGCAGCAGGGGAATCCCGACGCCCTTGATCGCGATCAGGAGCGCGGCCA
>DATGBR010000052.1:0-2550 GCA_035312605.1 Candidatus Methylomirabilota bacterium | reverse complement strand
TCACGAACGCGTCGACCCCGCCCTCGAGCAGCCCCTCCGCCTGCTCGTGGAACGCGAGCCGCGCCTCCTCGGGCTCGATGCTGCCGAGCGGCGCCAGGTACTTGCCGAGCGGCCCGATCGAGCCCACCACGAGGACGTCGCGGCCCATGCTCTCGCGCACGTCCCGCGCGAGCTTGGCCCCGTGCAGGTTGATCTCGCGCACCCGGCCCTGGAGGCCGTGCGCGGCCAGCTTGAAGCGGTTGGCCCCGAAGGTGTTGGTCTCGATCAGGTCCGAGCCCGCCTGGATGTACTCGGCATGGATCGCCTGCACGACCTTGGGCTCGTTGAGGTTCAGCACGTCGAAGCAGGCGTCGAGCGGCACCCCGCGGGCATAGAGCATGGTGCCCATGGCGCCGTCGCAGAGGAGCGGGCGCTCGCCGAGGCGGGTCAGGAGCGGAGAGGGCACGGCCTACTGGCTCCCCTCGGCATGGGAGAGATGCGGCCGGAGCGCGAGGAGGACCTGGGTGACCACCTGGTCGGTGTTGCGCCCGGTCGTATCGACGGTGAGATCGGCCTGGCGGTAGTAGGCCTCACGCGCGTGATAGATGCCGGCGACCTCGTCCCGGGTCCGGCCCGCCAGCATCGGGCGCTCCCCCATGCGGCGTGCCCGCTCGTAGAGCACGTCGAAGCTGCCGGTGAGCCACACCACGGTCCCGATCGCGCGGAGGGCCTCGGGCCGGCCCGCGTGGCAGTAGAGGCCGCCGCCGGTGGCGATCACGTCACCCGACTTGAGCGCGAGCAGCCGCACCGTCTCCTCCTCAAGGGCGCGGAAGTGCGCCTCGCCGCGCTCGGCGAAGATCTCGGGGATCGAGCGGCCCTCGCGCGCGGTGATCATGTCGTCGGTCTCGACGAAGCAGCGGCCCATCCGGCGGGCGAGGAGCCGGCCCACCGAGGATTTGCCCGCGCCCATGAACCCCACCAGCACCACGTTGTCGCCCATGAGACCTCCAGCCTATCACCACACCCCCGCGCCGGGCCGCTGCACCGTGACGGTGGCGGGGGCCCGGCGGTAGGCGCAGTCGCGCATCCAGCAGCGCCGGCACTGGGTGAAATAGTGGTCCACCCGGGCCTCGGGCCCGAGCCCGACCAGCCAGCTGATGCTCTTGGCCGGGGTCATGAAGCACGCCTCGTTGAGCTGCACCCCGATCGGAGCGCCCGGGCAGATCCGGAAGAGCCGCGCCTGCTCGGCGGTGTCCCAGCCCGCGTAGCCCGGGCTGACCCGGTTGGTGACCTTGAGCCCCTGCGGCAGGGCGGCTTGGCAGAGGAAGTCGTTGGCATACTCGGCGAGGCTCTCGGCCGCGGCCGAGCCCACGCTGTCGAGCATCACCGCGAGGGGGAACTCGCGCGCGTCGAAGAGGGCGCGCACGCGGGTCTCGATGGCCTCGCTGACCGTGCAGATGCCGGCCCCGACCGCATCGATCGGCCCCCACAGGCGGGCGATCTGGGGGATGGCGAGCCGCTCGCCGCCCGCCACGATCAGGTCCGCGCCGCGCTCGTCAACCGGGGCCGCGCGGTAGACCAGGCGGGGCGCCATCAGGCGCTCCCCCAGCGCGAGCGCCTCCTCGAAGATGGCCACCACCGCCGGGCTCGGCAGGTCGACGCCCTTCTGGTAGCCCTGGAAGCGCAGGACCTCGTCGCGATCGATGGAGAGCGGCAGTCCCTCGAGGACGATCGGGGTGCGGGAGAGGAGAGAGAACGCGGGGGCGGTCACCGCGCGCGGCGGGAGCGCACCACGTCGGCGATGAGGCGGATGTGCTCCGGATTCGATCCGCAGCAGCCGCCCACGATGTTGCACCCCGCGTCGAGCAGCGCCGGATAGTCCTTGGCCATCGCCTCCGGGCCGAGCTCGTACGTGGTCCGTCCGCCGGTGGTGATCGGCAGGCCCGCGTTCGGGTACGCGATGAGCGGCGCGTCGGTGACCTGGCGCATCTCGCGGATGATCACGATAGCGCGGTCCGGACCGCGCCCGCAGTTCATCCCCACGATGTCCGCCCCCGCGTCGAGGAGCTGGCGCGCGACGTCGGCCGGGCTGTCGCCCCACATGGTGCGGTCGCGGTCGTGCAGCTCCTCGTACTGGAAGAACATGGTCGCCATCACCGGCAGGTTCGCCACCGCCTTGCAGGCGCGGATGGCGGCGGCCGCCTCCAGCGGGAACATCATGGTCTCGACCGCGAAGCAGTCCACTCCACCCGCGGCCAGCGCCTCTGCCTGCTCGCGGAAGGTCTCGAAGTACTCCTCGTCGGTGGCCACGTTCTTGCCGACCCCGTAGTCGAGCGGCAGGTAGCTGGTGGGCCCGATCGAGCCGGCCACGTAGCCGCCCGGGGGGCAGGCCGCGCGAGCCAGGCGCGCGCCCTTGTCGTTCAGCTCGTGGGTGCGCGCCCCCATGTCGTGGCCGTACCGCTCGTCGTACTCGTGCAGCTTGAGCGCGGTGCCCCCGAAGGTGTTGGTCTCGACGAGCTGGGAACCTGCATCGAAGTAGCCGCGGTGGATGCCCTGCACCACGTCGGGATG
>DATGBR010000051.1:0-20676 GCA_035312605.1 Candidatus Methylomirabilota bacterium | reverse complement strand
CCGCGAGGCTTCGCGCCCGGCAAGCCACGCCTCTTCGCAACCCAGGTCCTCCTGCCGCCGACGCCGCGCTCGCGGCAGCGCGTGCTCCTCGAGATGATGCGGGCCGTGGCCTACCTGTACGACATGCCGTCCGATACGCTCGAGGCGCTGCTCCACGGCGCGGAGATCATCACCCACTTCCCGGACGAAGTCATCATCCGCAAGGGCCCGGTCGCCCCCGGGGAGCCCATGCCGTTCCAGATCATCACCGACGGACGGGTGAGCGTGCGCGACGGCCGCCGGGTCATCACGACGCTGGGCAAGGCCGACACCTTCGGCGAATGGGGAATCAGCCACCAGCGCGGCTTCCGCGCGGCCGACGTGGTGGCCGACCGCCCCACCCAGACGATCCGGCTCAGCGAGGAGCAGTACCACTGGCTGGTCGGCAAGCATCCGGTGATCCAGGAGCGGGTCAGCAAGATCAGGAGCCTGCTCCCACGGCTGCAGCTCGCCCAGGAGCGCGCCCGACTCAAGGCGGCGCTGGAGCCGGGGGCCAGGAGCGTGATCGAGCACATGACCTCGATTCAGCTCTCCGGCTTCGCAATCTTCAGCCGGGTCAAGGAGTTCAAGCAGGGCCAGCACATCCTCGTCGAGGGAGACGAGGCCGACGGGTTCTACCTCCTCCTGTCGGGCCACCTCGCGGTCGGGACCGAGGGCCGGCGTATCGGCGAGCTGAGCGAGGGCGACGTCTTCGGCGAGCTGGGCCTGCTGGAAGGCGGGACTCGCCAGGCCAACGTCACCGTCGTGTCCGCCGACGCCGAGGTCCTGTTCATGAGCACGCGGAGCTTCCAGCACCTCCTGCACACGATGCCAGCCTTCGCCTGGGGGATCTGGGAGACGGCGGCCGGCCGTCGCGACCTGATTCGCCGCTCGTAGCACGCTGCGAGCACGCAATCCGCTGGAGCGACGAATTCGGGTGGGGCGAGGTGGGGCGGGCGGATGTGCTTATTGCGCCCGAAGGGACAGCCTCAAGAGGGCGGCCCCTCCCCTTCGGGCGAATGCCGGGTGTGTCGGCTGGCACCCGGTGCCCTGAGTGTACCGCTACGTCAGCGGGAGCTGCGTCCCGGGCTGAGCGTCGACCGGCGGCTTCTCGACCGTGATGGTGTGCGAGTAAGATCATCCGACATCGCAGGTGGGCCACTCAGCCACCCAGATGTCGTAGCACCCCTGATGGAACCGGATAGTGCCCCCGGTCGGAAGGTCGCACTCGACCTCTACGTCGTCGGCCGCGATTGGCTGCTCACATGCCACGCAGACCCCGCCGGTTCCGGGGCCGTACCATGTCATGCGGCAGTTCTCCTTCGGCAGGTGGCCGGCGAGGATCTTCTGGCGAATCCCGGGCCCCCTCCCGGCGGGATCGCTCATGCAGTCACTCTGCGGTCGAATCGCGACGGGGCTCCAACGCGCTCCTACTTCTTTCGAGCAGGGTTCAGCCCGAGCAGCTTCTTGGCCTCTCTGTCGAGCGCCTCCGCTTCCCGACGGACGACATCCCCGATCGCTGGAAGCAGAGTGCGGGTGATCATCTGCTTGCTCACATAGGCATCCGCGCCGCTGTCGGAGGCCATGAGCCGGTAGGCGTCTTCGATGTAAGAACTCATGAGGATGATCTTCGTTTTTGGCAGTTCTAGCCGGATGCGCCTGGTCAGCTCGCCCCCGTCGAGACCGGGCATCACCAGGTCCGTGATCACCATGTCGGGCCGCTCGCGCCGCACGAGCGCGAGGCCGTCCACGCCGTTCGCCGCGTCACCCACGAAGGTCGTCACGTCATGGACCGACCGGAGGAGACCGCGGACGATCAGGCGGTATTCCTCGCTGTCGTCGATGACGACGATAGTCAAGGGCATGGTAGCGGCTCCCGGCCCTGAGACATGGCCGCTTGGACGCTCGCAACCGCCGTACCGGGTCGCGAAGGGACAGCCACTAGGGGCGGCTCATCACCTTCGGAATGCCGGGCCCGGCCGCTCGGCCCCGAAGGCGTCCCAAATGGCGGGGACCAACCCCGATGCGATGTCGTGCTTGTCGAGGAAGGCATCTGCGCCCTTCTCGAACGCCTCGCGCCGGGTGGCGTCGCCGGTCAGGTGGGTGAGGACCAGCACCTTCGTGTCGGGCCACTCGCGCTTGATCTGGCGGGTCGCTTCGAGCCCGCCGAGGCGGGGCATCATGACGTCGATAATGACGACATCAGGCCGTTCCTGGCGGACGAGCGAGACAGCCATTTCGCCATCGGTCGCCTCACCAGCCAGCGCCAGATTGGGGTCTTGCCGCAGGACGAACGCCACCAACCAACAGCTATCCACCTCGTCATCGACGATGAGAACCCTTGCTGCCATGGTCGCGCCCCCCGGCGAAATGTGGGTCTGCCCATCAGCACGAGCCATGCCGGGTATCAAGTGGCTTGAGTTTCAGGGCGTTACACCTCAGTCGCCTGGCTCTACCCGGTAGTTATGACAGGGTAGGAAGTTCCTGCCGCCAGGGTCATTCATTGCACGCGCCCCCGCCCGCTGTGGGATCGCGTGCAACCTTGTACGCCGGGCGCTGCCCCGACCTGGCCGCGGCCACCAGCGCCGCGGTGCCGCCGGCCGTCACGACCGCGCGCGTGAAGCGCAGGCTGCGCTTGAAGTTGATAATCGCGACCCGGTTTGCCGCCACGATCTGGGCGATGGACGCGCCGGGGATGTCGCCATAGCCGCTGCCGACGACGCTACTCTCTTGAACTTTTGCGTCGACGGTGGAAACGCCCGTGAGCGCGCCGACGTAGACGAGCAACCCGTGCTCGGAGTACAGGACGCAATCTTGGCCGACCCCGTTGACCGCGCCGACCGAGATGGACTGCGGCACGAGGATGGGCAGCAGCGCGACGCCGTTCTTGACGTCGCACGACAATCCCGACTCACCCACGACCGGGGCCGGGCCCGCCAGGGTGAGCTGCGCGGCCTCCCACATCGTGGCGCCGGCCGCGCGAAGGAGCTGGTAAAGGGACAGGGATGCGCGAACCTTCTCGAGCACCGGCCCCTGTCCGGGAAGCTGCAAGGCGCGAACCTCGAAGCCCGCGGCGGTCGTGGCGCGCGCGATCGTGGCGGTGTACTTGAGGCCGGGCGTGTCGTGATCGGGAGAGAGAATGAGTTGTCGGGCTCCGAGGATCGCGAGCTGCTGCGCATACTCGTCGCGCCATCCGCCGACGCCCCGCACGCAGTCGTCGCGATGAACCCGATGGCCGCCAGGTTGTCGGCATCCTGCTCGCCCTCGCACCAAATCACGCGCGGCTGTTCGACGAGGTCCGGCAGGCGGTACAGGACGCGGCGAACGCCCGTCAGGTTGTGGATCCAGCCCCCACGGCCATCGGGGCGACGTTGGAAGAAGCTCTTGGCCTCCAGGCGCACGGCCTGATAGAGCAAGGCGCCGCTGCCGTCGACGTAGTCGTAGGTCTTGACGATGCGCGACGCGACGTGGTGGCCGATGGACGACGACGGGAACAGGTCTTTCATCGTGAGACCCAGCGCGGCCACGATCTGCTCTTGCGTGCATTTCTTCGCGTGACAGTTCAGGACGGTGCGGCCGTCCTCGCCCGTGCCGATCGAGAGACTGCGCTCGAGATCAACTCGCGTGAAGTCCGCGAAACCTCCGAGAAATTGATGGTAGGCGGGGGGAGGATTGAACTCCCGACCCCGGCCTTGTAAGGGCCGTGCTCTCCCAGCTGAGCTACCCGCCTATACCTGATGAATCCGAGACCACCCCCCGGATCTTATCGTGCCGGAATTGATCGCGCGAGGAATTGTGGGTGCCCGGCCACTTCGCGGATCCCGGCCAGGACGGCGGCCATCGCGGCCTCGACCGCCCCGAGGCAGACGAAGAGGCGAACGGCGGCGCCGAGGCTCACGAGGGAGAGAAGCGGATGGGGCCGATGAGCGATTCCGCGCGCGAGTGCGTGTCGTTGGAGTCGATCGAGAGCGTGATCGCGCCCGGATCGGGCGGCTCCTCGCCATAGATGGCCCGATAGTCCGCGCGGACGTCGCGACGCTCCTCGACCCAGCGCCCCAGCTCGGCGGGGCCGGAGCGCAGGATGATGTAGGTGACCGTGCCGGTCTTCTCGCTCCGGAACGTGCTGCCGGCCGGCGCGGTGGTGTCCCACGCGTAGCCGATGATGCGCGAGCGCAGCAGCGCGGGTGGGCGCGGCCACGTCACGTAGACCTGCGCGGCCTGATCGGCGGTCTCGCGCCGCCGCGCGTCGCCGCCGGTGGGCATGACGAGCACCTTCCACCGCCAGCGCAGGATCGGCGTGCGCGCCAGCGAGACACTGCCGCGCAGGTCGCGGGTGATGGTGGCGCGATCGTTCCGGCTCTCGAGGTGAAGCACCCGCTGGCCGTCGTCGACCATCACGCTGAGGGCGAGCGCCGACGCCTTGCCCCACGTCTGGGCCTCCCAGCCCGGCGGGATACCCACCCGCCCCGGGACGCCGGCCCGCCAGTCGTCCACCACGACATCCGAAGCCGCGGGAGCCGGCGGTGACTGGGCGGCCGGCCCGCTCCCGCCCACGAGGAGCACACCCACGAGCCCCGCCACCGCCGCCACGAGCACCGCCGCAACCCTGGTCCGCATCGACGTCGCCTCCTGGTCCTCAGGCGAGCAATCCGCGTGCCGGCTCGTGCGAGGCCGCGAGTCGGCCTTACTCCTTCTCACCCGGTAGAGCTTACGTGGAACTCCCTTCCCGACGCGCCCGGGGAAGCGGGTCAACCCACCGGCATCCGTCCCTCGTCCGCCCCGATGAAGCGCGGCACGTGGATTGCTCCGAGAGGGGCGCAGGAGGAGCCAGCGATGACGCGGCGACGGCTCGACGACGAGCGAGCTCCGTCGCGGCGGATCCCGCCGTGACTACTTCCGGTGGCTGCTCGAGAGCGCCGCCGCCACGCCGAGGCTGATGTAGAGCCCGCCGGTGATCCAGCGCTCGCCGGTCAGGAAGCGCGGCTGGCCGCGCAGCCACCGGGCGGCGGAGCCCGCGGTCAGCGCGTAGAGCGAGTCGGTGATCGCACCGAGGAGCACGAACACCACCCCGAGGGCGATGATCTGCTCGCCCACGTGGCCTCGCGCCTCCGTGACGAACTGGGGCAGGAACGCGAGGAAGAAGAGCCCGGTCTTCGGGTTGAGCACGTTGACGATGACCCCGTCGAGGAACGCGCGCCGCAGCTCCTTGGGCTTGCCCGGCTCCGGCGCGACGATGCTCGAGCGATCGCGCAGCCGCCGCACGCCGATGTAGATCAGGTAGGCCGCCCCGAGGTACTTCACCGCGCTGAACGCGGTGGCGGAGGCGGCGAGGAGCGCGGAGAGCCCGGCCGCGGCCGCGAAGATGTGGGCCAGGGTGCCCACGTGCACGCCCAGCACGGAGACGAGGCCGGCCCGCTTCCCCTGGTCGATCGAGCGCGTGACGATGTAGAGAACCGCCGGACCCGGCGTCAGCAGCAACACCAGGGCCGCGACCGCGAACAATCCCAGGCTCGACCACTCCGGCAGGACCATCATTCGCTCCTCTTGGCGCTCCCCTGGCCGCTCAGCAGCAGCCGCCGCGGATCGGCCCGCCCGCGGGCAGCGCCCGGTCGGGCTCCCAGCCCCACGACCGCGGGCCCCAGTCCGGCGTGAACACGCGCCCCTTCTTGACGGTGACGAACGGGACCACCGCGCGGTCCACCCGCAGCCCGGCGCCCAGCACATCATAGACCATCCAGTCGCCGGGCCGGACGTCGAGCACCGAGATGTCGGCCTGCCGCCCCACCACGAGGCTGCCCAGGCGCTCCGCCACTCCGGCCGCCTTCGCCGGGTTCGCGGTGCACATCGTCACCACCTGCGGCAGCGTGAAGCCGAGGCCGAGGAAGCGTGTCATCATCTCGGTCATGCTGTGCACGGTCATGACGCGGCCGGGCACGGTGAGGTCGGTGCTGATGCAGTGCGGGAGCACGCCCTGCTCGATCACGCGGCGGCCCACGTCGAAGCTGAAGTTCATTCGCCCGTGCGCGGTGTCGAACCACACGCCCCGGTCGGCCGCCTCCT
Source organism: Candidatus Methylomirabilota bacterium (assembly GCA_035312605.1). Taxonomy (GTDB): domain Bacteria; phylum Methylomirabilota; class Methylomirabilia; order Rokubacteriales; family CSP1-6; genus CAMLFJ01. The sequence goes on along the minus strand of DATGBR010000051.1, from coordinate 14,598 downwards.
TCACCTCCGGCACCAGCTTGCCGTTGCCGTCGAGCACCCCGCCCGGGTTGGCGGTGAAGTAGTGGGTCAGGATGTCGCCCTGCTCGAGCAGCGGCAGCAGCGATCGGATGACCTTGGGGTCGTAGCGCTTCTCGGTGTCGCCGATGTGGACCATCAGCTTCACCCCGCTCTCCTTGGCCGCGCGCTTGGCCAGGCGCGGCATCTCCATGCCCATGATCTCGAGCGCGGGCGAGACCATGCGCGCCTTGATGCCGCGGATCAGGCCGCGGTGCTGGTCGACCACCTTCAGGGTGTCGTCGAGATTGATGCTGCTCTCCGCGATGATGTCGGGCATGGTGGCGAGCCCGGTCTGGCAGATGTGCAGGAACGGGATGATCTCGGTGTGACAGCTCGGGATGATATGGCGGGGAAAGCCCGCGAAGGTGGCCGCCCCCGCGCTGCCCGCGTCCACGATGGTGGTGACGCCCGCGTAGACCCCACCCAGGTCGGGGTTCACCCCGGTGCGGTTGAAGCCCTCGAACACGTGCGCGTGCAGGTCGATCAGGCCGGGCGTGACCGTCTTGCCCCGCACGTCGATGGTGCGCGCGGCCTCCGTCTCCGCGATCTGCGGCGCGATGCGCGCGATCGCGCCCTTCTCCACCGCCACGTCCATCGCCCCGTCGAGCTTCGAGGAGGGATCCAGCACGGTGCCGCCCTTGAGCAGGAGATCGTACATGGGGAGTCTCCGATCGGTCAGCGGGTGAAGTGGTCCCAGAGGCGCCCGGCCGCGGCCACCGAGAGCGGGACGTCGTCCTCCAGGAGATAGCCCTCCCGAGCCAGCGCGCGCGCCGCCTCGCGGACCCGGTCGAGATAGGCCGCGCGCGAGGCGTAGCGCTCCGCGATCGACGGCCGCGGGTCGCCGGAGGCTTCGCGCTCAGCGCGGGTGCGCGCGAACGGGATGGTCGCCCCCGCGAAGACCAGGAGCTGCTCGGCGCCGCCGATGTCGGGATGCCGCAGGTTCCAGCCGGTGTGCGCGGCGAGCGGCACCGCCAGCTCCGGCAGCACGATCCCGCCGGTCTCGTTGCCGTCGCCATCCACCGCGGAGACGAGCGAGCCGAAGGCGCGTCCCGGCGTCGGTGGCATCGTCGTCCAGTCGAGCCGCCGCGGGCGCGGGTTGTGGCGCGGGTAGCGCGCGGCCGGGATGCGCGCGAAGGCAGCCGCGAGGCGATCGGGCGGCACCGCGGTCCCGCCGGCCAGGCGCGGATGGCGGCTCGGCGGCGGCTCGATCCCCTCGACCACCCAGCGGTCGAGGTGCACCAGGCAGGCACGCAGCAGCGGCGAGTAGTCCACCACACCGCGGAGGTTCTGCGAGCGCTCCACCGGGCCGGTCGGATCGGCGGGCGCGGTCTGGATATCGGTCGGCGGCCAGATGCCGAGGCCGTGCTCGGTCCCCGCGAAGTGATAGACGCGCGTGTACGGACCGAGAACGGCGTCGCGCTGGCCGTCGGGATCGGTGTGGATCAGCGAGGCGTCGCCGCGGTGGTACTCGGCCGAGGTGTTGGTGTAGAAGACGCGCAGCCGGCTGCCGCGGGCGTCGAGGCGCGCGTGCAGCGCGTCCTTGGCGCCGGTCTCCGGATCCGCCGCGGGCTGGTCGGTGAACGGGAAGAGGTGCGCCATCATGTTGTTGCGGTCCTTCGAGTGCTGGCCGAAGCGCTGGTTGAACTCGCCCCGCATGCCGCCGGGCACGTTGGCGATGACGCCGTCGAGGGCCTCGCGCCCCTGCTCGTCCAGGTTGAGGTCCTCGTAGACCAGCGTGCGCAGCAGCCGCCCGGTCTGCGAGCGGCCGTAGGCATAGGCCCACCGCAGGCGGCCGACCGCCGGGTTGCCCTCGGCCGCGCCGCCGTGCTTGAGCCAGGCGACCGCCTCCCGGAGCGCGGCCATCGCGAGGCCTTGCACCGGCGCGCCCGCCGCAGTGTACGTCACCTGGTAGAGCCGGCCCTTTTCGAAGCCGCCCTCGAGAAGGATGTGGCCGGCGTCCGGGATGATGCGCCCGCCCTCGCTCCGGGCGAAGCGCCAGCGCTCGCGCGCGATCGTGGTGGCCGGGCCGTCGGGCTGATCGCGCACGGTCAGGAGCGCGTCCGGCTCCGCGAGGTCCGCGGCCGGATACGGCACGTGGCCGCGGTCGGATAGCAGGAAGTCGGCGACCGGTCCGGTGGACTGCACCTGGGTGTAGATGCGCCCGCGCAGCGGCCGGCCCTGCGCGTCCCGCGCCTCCGGCGTACGCATGCCGATGAGACCGGGCACGCGCGGCAGATCCCCCTGCCATCCGCACGAGATGACCACCCAGCCGAGCTTCATCAGGAAGCCGTCGCCGACGTCGATCGGCGGGTTCGGGTCAGAGCCGCCCGTGAAGGCGGGCCGGGTCGCGCGATTGAAGTTGGGTACCGCCACCGTGTTGCCGCGGTTGACGACATCCAGGACGACACGCCCCGTGCACTCGGCGCGGTCCACCGGCAGCAGGATGGACACATCCGAGTCCCACGTGACCCGCCCGGCCGCGTCCCGCGGGGCCAGCTCCACGTCGGTGATGTGCCGGTTCGACTCATGGAGCGGATCGATGGCGAAGTGCAGGCGCCCCTTCAGCTCCTCGTAGCCCGGGAAGCCGGCCAGGGGCCGGCGCAGCGTGACGTCGAAGCGGGTGACCGGCATGGTGGACCTCGCGGCGGTTAGAGGTCGAGGGCGGCGAGACGGCCGGGCGTCGGCACGCCGTCGGCGTCCCAGCCCCGGAGCGCGTAGTAGCGGTCGAGCATCCCGTCCAGCTCCTCCGGGGGGCAGTAGGCGCCGGCCGAGGGGCCGTCGGGGATGGGCTCGTGCATGACCCGCCAGGGCAGCGCGTCGTCGCCCCGGCGCACGCCCTCGCGCACGTTGAAGACGCGCTCCAGGTTGATCACGCGCTCGCCCACGCGCTCCAGCTCCTCGACCGACATGTCCCAGCCGGTGATCGCCCGGACCATCCGGGCGTAGGGCTCGTCGACGTAGAGACCGAAGCCGCGCTCGGAGGTGAAGCGGCAGAGCACGAGCGAGTCGTCGACCGCGGTGAAGTGCTGGCTCCGGATCGCGAACTCGGGCTTGCCGTCGGGGCTGCGCCGGTCGAAGTTCTGCGCGTACTGCGGGGTAGGCCGCGTGTCGTGGTGGCTGCCGCCGCGGGTGGCGGTGGCGTAGCCGATCGACATACCCTTGAGCGCCCGCGCGGAGTGGGCGGGCAGCTCGAGCCGCTTCACCGCGTACACCAGCCGCGTGCCCTCCGCGTGCACCGACTCCGCGAGCCGCCACGCGCCCTCGGCCAGACGGTCGCCGAAGCCCTCGCGCATCGCGGTCATCTCGACCAGGCGCAGCATCCCGCGCCAGTCGCCCCAGCCGAACGGCAACCCGAGCTCGCGCTCGGAGAGCCAACCGCGCTCGACCGCCTCGCACACGAAGGCGAGCGTCACGCCCATGCTGATGGTGTCGAGCCCGAGCAGGTCGCAGAGGTCGTTGGCCCGCGCGAGCGAGGCCGCGTGCGCGTTGCCGAGCATGGAGCCGAAGGCGAAGATCGTCTCGTACTCCGGCATCTTGGCCTTGAGGCCGGCCAGCTCGCCCTCGCGGACTTCATATTGCTTGCCGCAGGCCACCGGGCACTTGAGGCAGGTCGTGTCCTTGTCGTGGAAGTGGGCGTGCATCTCCTCGCCGGAGATCGCGACCGCGTCCGCGAAGACCTCCTGCCGCAGGTTGTAGGAGCCGAGCGCGCCCAGGGTGTTGATCGGCTTCACCAGGAACGGGGTGCCGTAGGTGGAGAGCGCCTTGGTCCCGGTCTTGAGCGGCTCGCGCGTCTGCTCGAGCAGGGCCTTGAGCGCGGCGGGGTCGGCCACCTCGGTCTTGCGCGCACCCGCCACCACCACCGCCTTGACCCGCTTGCTGCCCAGCACCGAGGCCAGGCCGCCGCGCCCCGCGAAAGCCTCACGGTTCTTCCAGTAGGTGCCCATCGCCGAGAAGCGCACCAGGCGCTCGCCGCCCGGTCCGATGGCCATCACGTCGGCGTCACCGCCCTCCACCGCGTGGATCGCCTGCACCGTGTCGCGGGTGGTCTGCCCCCAGAGCGAGCGCGCGGGGCGCAGCTCCGCGCCCGCCTCGGTGACCTTGACGTAGACCGGCTCGGCCGCGCACCCGGTGATCACGATGGCGTCGAAGCCGGTGCGCTTCATGGTGGCCGGGAAGCGCCCGCCGAAGGTGGAGTCGAAGAAGAGGCCGGTCAGCGGCGACTTGCCGGCCACGCAGGCGCGGCTGTTGCCGGGCACCGTGGTGTCGGTGACCGGGCCCACCGCGAAGACCACCGCGTTTCCGGGGTCGTACGCGTCGACGCCGGGCGGCACGTGATCGAGGAGCAGGCGCGCCGCGAAGCCGTTGCCGCCGAGCAAGGTCCGGGCCAGCGTCTCCGACACGGGCTCGACGCGGCTCGAGCCGGTGGTGACGTCGACGAAGAGGATCCGTCCGCCGTATCCCCGCATGGCGCGGCCCATTTTAGTGAGAATGGAGGCCGGTTACAATGCATCGCATGGACGATCTGCTCGCCGCTGCGCTGGCCCAGGTCACGGTGCAGGACGAGACCGGCGCGGCGGTCTCCTTCAAGGGGCTCTGGGCCGAGCGCACGGTGGTGCTGGCCTTCGTCCGCCACCTGGGCTGCATCTTCTGCCGCCAGCAGGTGGCCGGCCTGACGACGCGCCTGCCCGAGATCGAGCGGCGCGGGGCCACGCTCGTCGTGGTGGCGCCCGCGAAGCCGGAGCACATCGGCCCCTTCCGGCAGGCCACCGGCTACGCGGGCGCGCTCTACGTCGACCGGTCGGGGCGCGCGTTCCGGACCGCCGGGCTCGTGCGCGGGTGGGGCACCACGTATCACCTCCGCGCGGTGCTGAAGGGCGTGGTGGCGTTCGCGAAGGGCTTCCGTCAGGCCGGGCGGCAGGGCGACGTCGTGCAGCAGGGCGGAGCCTTCGTGCTCGGGCCGGGCGACCGGGTGCACTACGAGTGGCGCGACCGTTTCGCGGGCGACAACGCGAATCTCGACGCGGTGGTCGGGGCGATTCCGACGACGGCCGCGGTGAAGTAAGGCACCACCCCTCACCGGCCCACCCCTCACCCTGCCCTCTCCCCTGAGGGGAGAGGGAGAGTTAGGACGCGCCGAGGGCGCGGAGGCCGCGGCGCGCGGCCTCGGCCAGGTCGGCCTCGACGCCGTTCATCGCGAGCAGCTTCCGGTACACGATGATCGCGGCGTCGTTCTGCTTGAGCGCGGCGAAGGCCTGGCCGGCCCCCACGAGCGCGCGGCGCGCCCACGGTGAATCGCTCGTGAGGTAGGCCGCGGTCAGGTACATGTCGGCTGCGTCCTGCGCCTTGCCGGTGGAGCGGTAGCCCTCGCCCAGCCGATACGCCGCCTCCGCGGCCACCGCGCCGTCCCCCGCGTCGAGCGCCTGCTCGAGCCGGCCGCGCGCCTCGTCCCACTTGCCGTCGGCGGCGAGGAGCCGCCCCTGCCCGAGCAGCCCCGACGCCTTCTCCTTCCCGGTGCCCGCGGCGGCCACGCGCGTGTAGGTCTCGAGCGCGGCGGCCCGATCGCCGGTGGCCTCCTGCGCCTCGGCGAGCAGCATCGAGGCCCGGACGGAGGGCGACTGGCCCGCACCCGTCGCGGCGCCGGTCTCGAGCGTGCGGCGGGCCTCGGCGGCCCCGCCGGTCCGCAGCAGCGCCTCCGCGTAGTCGAGCCGGTTGCCCGCGCTGGCCGGGCTCCCCGGGAAGCGCTCGCCGAGCTTGGCGTACATGTCCCGCGAGAGCGCCCACTGCTCGCCCTGGCCGGCCGCGGCCGCGAGCTGGGTGAGCGCGGGCTGCGTGCCCTCGTAGCGGGGGAACTGGTCGGCCAGGCGAAGGGTCAGGGTCCGCGCGTCGCTCCACCGCTTCTCCTCGATCGCGACCGCGGCGAGGGCGTGCACCAGCCGCGGCGTGGTGGCCGGATCGACCGGCCCCGCCACCATCGGCGTCGCCACCTGCTTGAACTCGTCGATCTTCCGCAGATTGAACAGCACGGCGGCGAGGCCGTAGCCGGCCGCGTCCGCGACCGGGCCCGTGCCCGCGTCCCGGGCGTCCGCGAACTGGCGCGCCGCCTGATCCCACTGCCCGCGCGCGAAGCTCGCGCTGCCGAGGCCGAGCTGGGCGACGCCGGTCTCGCCCAGACCGAGGGCGGCCTGGAAGTCGCGCTCCGCCTCGGCCGGCTTGCCGGTGGCGAGCAGCGCCGCGCCGCGCGTGGCCCGGGCCCGGCCCACGTACGGCGAGACCACGCCGCGATTCACGAGGCGCCCCAGCTCCGGGAGGGTGTCGGCCGCGCGGCCGCCGCGCACCGCGAGGATCGCGCGGTTGAGCATCGCGACCTCGGCATACTCGCTGCTGGGGTAGCGGTCCACCACCTGGTCGAGCAGGCTCTGGGCCCCGGCCCAGTCCCCCGCGCGTCCGGCCAGCTCCGCGGCCAGGACGAGCGCTTCCGGCGCGCGCGGATCGGCCTGCGCCTGCTGGGCGAACCGAGCCCAGCGCTGGCGGGCCGCGTCGGGCTTGCCGCCGCGTAGCTCGGCCCAACCGAGGGCCAGGCTCACCATCGGCGCCTCCGGCTGGCTCGGATAGCTCGACAGGAAGCCGCCGTAGAGCGCGGCGGCCTGCGCGTAGTCGCGCGCCCAGTAGGCCGCCTCGCCGCCCAGCACCTGCGCGGCCGCGCGCACCTCGGCGGGGGCCGCGGTGTCGGCCACGAGCTTGCGGGCGCCGTCGCGGGCCCGCGCGAACTCGCGCGCGTCGAAGTCCATCTGGGCCAGGCGAAGCGCGGCGTAGGCCGCCAGCGCCGGAGAGCCGGGAGCGGTGCGCACCAGCTCGAAGCGGTCGCGCGCCTCGTCGAGCTGGCGATTGAGCCGGCTCGTCTCCGCGCTGAGGGTGAGGACGTAGGAGCGGGTGGCGGGGTCGAGGGTGCGGGCCAGCAGGTCGTCGTTGATCTCGCGGGCCTCGTCCAGCCGCGCCTTGCCGGTCGCCCAGCGGCTCATCAGGAGCCGCACCGGCACGACGAGGGGGCCGCTCCGGTCCGCCTGCTCGAGCTTCTTGGCCTCGTCGCGGGCGGCCGCGTAGTCGTCGAGGTCCAGCAGGGCCTGCACGAGGCCGGCGCGCGCCCAGGATGCCTCGCGCGCCCGGGGGTACGCCGAGAGCATGCCCCGGTAGGCCTTGGCCGCGTCGAGCGGCTGGCCCGCGGCCCGGCTCCACCAGCCCAGGCGGAGGAGCCCGCTGTCGATGAGCACCTGCGGCCCGCCGGAGACGAAGGTCTGCAGCCGCTGCACCGCGCCCGGGTAGTCCCCGAGGCGACCGAGGGTGTCGCCGAGCCAGAACGTCCCTTCCCACGCCACTGCGCGCGGCGCGCTCTGGTTGAGGAGCCCCGCCCAGGTGTCGCGCGCCTCCGGGTAGCGCTTGAGGCCGTAGAGTGCGAGCCCACGCCCGTGCCGCGCGTAGGGCACGAGCACGGGCGGCGCGCCGCTCTTGAGCAGGGTGTCGAAATAGGTGAGCGCGCGATCGGGCTTGCCCAGCTCGAGCGAGACCCAGCCGAGCTCGTGGGTCGCGTAGAGGCCGAGCTCCCCGCGCGGCTCATCCTGCTGGACCTGCAGCATGAGCCGCTCGACCTCGGCCGGCTTGCCCTGGCGCAGCAGGGTCTCGCCGAGCCAGTAGCGCGCCTCCCGGATCTGCCCGCGCTCGGTCGCCTCCTGCACCGCCCGCTGGAGCACGTCGCGCGCCTCGTCCAGCTCGCCGCGCTGGTAGCGCGCGCGCCCGCACTCGATCAGCTCGGAGGCCACGCCGAAGAGGCTCCCCACCGGGTTGCACGCGAGGAAGCGCGGGGGCGCCAGCGGGGCCACCGGCCGCTCGCCCAGGTTGCCCACCATCGGGGCCGGAGGCAGCTCGGGCATGCCCGCCGGGGCCGGCGGCAGCGCCACCGCGGGCAGCGGCACCGGCGGCTTGTCGAGCGGCGGCGAGGCGAGCTGCACGAGAGCGGCCGGGTCCGGCGGCGGCAGGATCAGCGCGATCTCGGCCCGCGCGGCCGAGCCCGGGGCGAGCAGCAGGAGCGCGGCGAGGAGCCACGCGCGCGGCCGGCTCATGGCTTGGCCCCCGGCCCGCCCGATTTGCCGGTCGACCCCTTGGCGGGCGCCTTCGGCGCCGGCCTGGCGTCGCCCTTGTCGGACTGGGCGTTGGTGTTGACCGCGGCGAGCCGCTCCTTGGCCCAGGAGGCGAGCGTCTTGTCCGGGCTCTTGCTCGCGACTTCGTCGTAGAACTTCGCGGCCTGCGCCCACTGGCGCTGCTCCTCGTAGGCGAGGCCGGTGCCGGCCAGGGCGCGATAGCGCATGGCCGGCTCCAGCGCGGGGGCCTCGGCGGCGGACTTGAAGGCCGCAACCGCGGCGGCGTGGCGCTTCTGCTTGAGCTCGCTCTCCCCCAGCAGCACGAACGCCTCGCCGCGCACCGCGTCCTCCGGGCTCCGGGACGCCGCCTTCGCGAGGGTGGCCGCATCCTTGAAGCTGTTCTTGGCGAAGGCGCTCTGGGCCATCTCGAGCGAGACGCGCCCGCTCAGCGGGTGGTCGGGAAAGTCCTTCCGCAGGCGCGCCCACGCGGTGTCCGCGTCGCGCGGCCGGCCGAGCTTTCCCGCCACGAGCCCCGCGTCGTAGAGCCCTTCCGCGGTGGCGGGCGACTGGGCGACCAGCGTCTTGTACTCCTCGGCCAGCTCGCTCTTCTTGCCCTGGCGCACGAGCGTGTCGACGACGGTGCGCCGCGCGGTGGGGGTCAGCTCCGAGCTCGGATAGGCTTTGGCGAAGGCGCGCAGCTCGCCCACGCCCTCGTCGCTCTGCCCGCCCGCGATCAGGGCCTGGCCCAGCGTGTAGCGGGCGTCCGGCAGCAGCCGATGGTCGGGATACTTGGAGACGAAGCCCCGCAGCAGGCCGATCGCCTCATCGGGCCGCTTGAGCTCGGTGAGCGTGCGAGCCAGATAGAAGGTGGCCGAGGGGACGTTGGCGTTCTCGGGGTAGCTCGAGAGCAGGCGGCGGAACTCGGTGACGGCCTGGTCGCGGCGCTTGAGCTCGAGATTCACCCAGGCGAGTCCGTACACCGCGTCGGGCGCGCTGGGCGAGCTCGGATTGTCGGTGAGGATCCGGTCGTAGATGGCGCGCGCTTCCGGATAGCGCTTCATCCGGAAAAGCGTCTCACCCTCCCAGAAGCGCGCCTCGTCCGGACGGCCGGGGACCGGCGAGAAGGTCTGGGCCTGGCGGAAGGCCTGGAGTGCGGCCTCGTGCTGGCCCTGCGAGAGGCGCGCCTTGCCCAGGAGCAGCGTCGCGTCGGGCGCGCGGGAATCCGACGGGTAGCGCTCGAGCAGGCGCTCCAGCATGCGGCGGGACTGCGCGAAGAGGCCGTCCTGGAACGCGCGATCTCCGACGGTCCAGAGGCGCTCGGGCTCGCTCACCGCGAGGGCGGGGCCCGGCCAGCCGAGGAGCGCGGCCAGGAGCGGCCCGGCCGCGAGGCCGAGCGTCAGATAGACGCGTAGCGACGTGGGCGGCATAGCAATGCACCCACGCTACCACGGATGCCCGGCCCTTACCGCATCCCGAGGGCCAGGATCGAAGCCGCGATTGCCAGCGTGCGGCTCTCGTCGTCGGTAAAGCCTTCCTCGTCGCCCTCCCACAGGTCGAGGGTCACCGGCCCCCGGGCGGTCTGGAGGGTGAGCCGGCCCCCGCCGTCGGGCAGCCGCATGCCCTTGCTCCCGAAGCGAACCATCGCGTCACTCGGGGCGAACAGCATCTGCCCGGTCAGCGCGAGCCGCGGTGGCGGGAGCGCCCCCGCGGTGTCCGGGACCGCGGCCAGCACGCGCCCCTGGTCATCGCGGAGGACGAGGCCGCCGAGGCCGAAATCGGCGCGAATCTCCTGGAGCATGGCCGCGGGCGCCCGCGCGCCCCGCGTCCGATCGAGGAGGCGGGTCAGGCTGCCGAGCTCCTGATCGGCGCGGCCGGCCGCCTCCGAGAGACGCTCCCGCCGCCGTCCGAAGGCGGCGGCGATCAGCCCGCACCCGGCGAGGGCGAAGAACGCGACCACGTCGTCGACCTTGGTGATGGCGAGCGTCAGGTAGGGCTCGGTCAGGAAGAAGTTGAGGCTCATCGCCGACACGAGCGCGGTCACGAGGGCCGGGGTCCGACCGCCCAGCTCGGCCACCACGATGGTGAACGCGAGGAAGACGAAGGCGAGGTTCGATGCCGAGACGATTGTGCGGAGCGGGATGAGCGCGACGCCCAGGGCCATGGAGCCCAGGGCCCCGGTCACGACCCAGGCCCGGATATCGTCGGTTCGGCGCATGCGTTCCTCCCTCCGTGGCGTGGTGCTCATCCGGGTCTGGGACGCGCACCGTGTGCCGGCCGGCGGCGCGCCGGGCGGAAGAGCAGCACGTCGCGGCTCAGGGTCACGTCCAGGTCCGGGACGCTGGCGAGGCGGGCGTGTCGGCTCGCCCGGCCCGCGCGATAGGTCCCGACCATGACGTCGCGCACCGAGGCGGGGTCGAGGTGGACCGTGTGACGGATGCGCTCGTGCCGATCCAACACGAAGAGGGGAGCGAAGGTCTCGATCGCCTTGTCGACCCGGTCCCGGGTGACCCCCTCGCCCAGGACCAGCTCCCGCACCTCGATCAGGTCGTCGGGCGCGGGCACCACCAGCAGCAACGTGCCCTCGTCGGCCAGCACCCGGCGGAACTCCTTCGGATTCCGTTGCGCGGTGATCGAGGCCACGAGCTGGAACGACGCGTCGGCGTAGGGCAGGAAGCGGTCGGCGTTCGCCACTACCCAGTGGAGCTCCGGGTGCAGGCGCGCCGCCGCCTCGATCGCGGGCACCGAGATGTCGAGGCCGTACCCGGCGGCGCCGAACCGGGCCGCGATGGCGGCCAGATGATGGCCGTCACCGCAGCCGGCGTCCAGCGCCGCGTCTCCCGTTCCGAGGGTGAGCAAGGTCGTGATCGCGTCCGTGAGCGGCGTCTCGTATCCACCCGCCGCGAGGCGCAGCCGCGCGGTCACCGTCGCCGGGGCGTCGCCGGGCTGGCGCGACCTTCGGTCCTGCGGGAGCAGGAGATTGACGTACCCGCGGCGGGCGACATCGAACGAATGCGCGCGAGCGCAGGCCAGGCGGTCTCGAATGCGCGCGAGTGCCCGCCGGCAACCCGCCACCGGGCAGAGAAGATCGACCGTGCCGGATCCGCTCGCGTTCGTCGACATCGCCAGAGACATCGTCGCGGAGGATGTTACCAGAAGTGGAGAGACGAGCACCCGGCGAGGTCAGGTCGACGGGCGGCTCGATCTAGAGAACGATCTCGGTTCCCACCCCGTGCGGGGCCCGGAGCGTCATCGGCACGGCATGGGGCACCCGTCCATCGACGAGCTGCGCCTGAGCCGCGCCGCCCTTCAGCGCCCGGACGCAGCCCTCGATCTTCGGCAGCATCCGGCCGTCGATCAGCCCTTCGCGGACGAGCGAGTCCACCGCCCACCGGCTCAGCCGCCGGAACCGGCGGCCGGCGCGATCCAGGATCCCCGGAGCATCCGTGAGATAGATCACCAGATCCGCGCCCAGGACCGCGGCAACCTCGCCAGCCACCAGGTCGGCGTCGATGTTGTACGTACGGCCGTCCGCGCCGATTCCGAGCGGCCCGATGATGGGGACGATGCCGCGCTCCTGCAGCGCGCGAATGGGTCTCGCGTTCACGCCCGCGACATCCCCGACACGCCCGAGATCGACCGATTCGCCCGCAGGCAGAAGGGGCTCCCGTGGGCAGGCCCGCACGATCTGGTCCGGCCACGCGCTCGACCCGACCGCCTCGACTCCGTGCCCGTCGATCAGCCGGGCGATCTCGTCATTGGTCGTCGCCAGGGCCCGCTCGACCAGTCTCATGGTCTCGTCGTGGGTGACCCGCGGGTCGCCGACGAAGCGAGGGATCCTCTTCTCCGCCGCCTCCCGCAGGCGACTCATCCGACGCCCTCCACCGTGAACCACCACCGGATTCACTCCAGCCAACCGGATTGCCGCGATGTCGCGTGAGAAGCCGTCCCTCAGATGGGCCTGCTCCATCGCCGCGCCGCCATACTCGACGACCACCGTTCTCCCCCGGAAGCTGGCGATGGCGTGATCGTCCGCCTGGATCTCGCTCCGTGCCATGACACCCATCGGCGTGACCTCCCCGACCTGGCGGTAGTGTTGCTCCTCATTCCCGCTCGCGGCAAACTCGGCCCGGGCGGGCGTCCATGAGCCAAGACCACACTGCCCAGAATCCGGCGACCGCAACCCCGAGCTGGAGTCCCGTCCGGACCGCGATCGCCATGGACGCGAGCTCGACCAGCCACAACAGGCCTGCGATCGGCAGCTCCCGGATGCCTAGCCCCGTCTTCATGTCTCGCCCCTCCATCGAGTAGACGCGGCGAGGGCGTCAAGAAGACGCCCAATGCCGTGCCGGCCTCGTCAAGGAAAGGTCAAGACATGCGGCGGCTACCGGAACGCCCGATTTTCTCCGCGATCGCCTTCCCCACCAGCCCGGGGGGCCTCCGCCATCTCATCGTTGACGGGCGATGTCGAGCGCGGCCGGCTCGGCAGGGAGGCTCGGCGCGCCGCGTGAGGAGGGAACGAGATGCAATGGGCGATCAGAGATGCAGGATCACCTTGGCGATGCTGAAGTAGATCACCAGCCCGGTGGCGTCCACGAGCGTGGCGATCAGCGGCGCCGAAAGTACTGCCGGATCGATCCTGAAGCGGTGAGCCATGAGAGGAATCAGCGAGCCGATCGTCGTCGACCACGCGCAGATCGCCAGGACGCTGATCGACACCGTGACGGCAAGGTCGATGCTCGAGCCCCACAGGAGCGCCCGCCCGAAGGCCACCACCGCGATCAACACGCCGATCGCGGCGCCGATGCTCGTCTCCCGTCCCAGGACCCTCCACCCCTCGCGCATCCGGATCTCCCCGAGCGCGATACCCCGGATGATCGTCGTGACCGTCTGGGACCCGGCGTTGCCCCCGGTCCCGATCAGCAGCGGAATGAAGAAGGACAGCGCGACGACGGCGGCCAGCTCGCTCTCGAAGTAGCGCAGCACCGTGCCCGTGAACGTCTCGGCGACGAACAGCAGCAGGAGCCAGCCGACGCGCTTGCGTACCACGCGGGCGATGGAGTTGTCGAAGTACGGCCGGTCCAGGGCGCCCGGCTCCACCGCCGCCATGCGCATGATGTCTTCCGTCTGCTCCTCGATCAGCACGTCGATCACGTCGTCCATGGTCACGAATCCGACCACTCGCCCGTCCTGCTCCAGCACCGGGACCGCCAGCAGGTTGTACTTGGCGATCTTGTGGGCGACCGACTCCTGGTCCTCGAGCGCGGCGACGGTGATCGGATTGCGACGCATCACCTCGGCGACCAGGCTCTGAAGCTCGGCCATCACGAGATCCCGCAGCGACACCGCGCCAAGCAGCCGCCAGCTGCCCGGCTCCAGGACGTAGCAGGCGTAGATCGACTCCTTGTCCCGTGCGACCGCCCGGATGTGTTTGAGCGCATCGCCGACCGTCATCGTCGGGTCGAGACGTACGAACTCGCTCGTCATGATGCCGCCCGCGGTGTGCGCAGGGTACTCCAGCAGATGCTCCACCTCGACGAGGACTATGGGCCGAAGCTTCAGGAGCACGCGACGGCGCGCGTGCTGGCTCATCTGCTGGATGATGTCGGTGCGCTCGTCGGCGGACAGCCCGTCGAGGATCTCCGCCGCGCGATCGGGCTCGAGCTGCTCGAGGATCGCCCCGCGCCGGCGCAGGGTTGGCTGGTCGCAGAGCTCGATGGCACGGGGCACCGGCAGCATCATGACGACCATCGCCGCTTCCGCACGGGAGAGCTGATTGACGAGGTCCGCCAGATCGGGCGCTGGTAAGTCGGCCACGCGGTCGCCGACCCCGGCGAGGCTTTCATCAGACCGCAGCTGAATGCGCTCGAGCAGGTCCTTGGGCGCTGGCACGTCCTTCCTCTTCCCGGTTCAATCAGACCGCGGCCGCGAGTCAAGGCGCCGCCAAGTTGATGGACTCCCGCCACAAGAAATGATCAAAATCCTTTCGCCCGACCTCCGTCGCCGCCTCGGCTGGCCGTCACTTTTACGGGATGGTTGCGGTCCGCCGCCACTTCTTGACGCCACGTTTACGCGCGCCATCGTCACACTGCGGATGGAGGGACCGCGTCTACGCCGATGCGTGACATAGCCAATCCATTCTGTGCCGGGCCGGCCCGTCTGTCTCGAGACCATCTGCCCGCGGAGCCCGACGGGCTCTCCGACGGAGGGTGAAGCCATGCCTTCGAAAGAGCTGTCGTTCGTCATCCCCACGTATCGCCTTCGCGACGTTGGCGAGACCGTCGAGCAGTACGACGAGCACTTCTGGCGCAACGGGCACTCGGTCAGGATGATCGTGTTCGACGATTCCAGCCCCGCCAACCAGGCCAAGTACTACCCCCTCCTCGAGCAGACCCACACCCACAACGACCTG
>DATGBR010000050.1:0-3309 GCA_035312605.1 Candidatus Methylomirabilota bacterium | reverse complement strand
CCGCCGATGGCCCGCAGATGCTCGCGGAAGCCGTGGGCGGGATCGCTCGCCCGCCGCGCCAGGTACTGCGTGAACGCGGTCAGCTCCCGCAGGCTCCGCCCGCCGCGCATGGCGTCGGCCTGGCCCCGCTCCGTCGCCCGCACCCCCTCGGCGGCGGCCACGACCTCGGCCAGCCGGGCGATCGGGAGGAAGATCACGCCGTCCGCGTCGGCCACCACCACGTCGTCCGGACCGACCGTGAATACGCCCACGGCCGCCCGCGCGAGGCAGTCCGGCGGCCGCGGATCGAGCCGCCGCGGCCCGGTCGACAGCGCGCCGAGCGAGAAGCAGGGAAGGCCGATGTCCACGAGGTCGGTCGTGTCCCGGTGCAGTCCCCAGATCACGATGCCGGCGAGGCCCGCGGTCTTGACCTCGAGCGCGACGAGATCGCCCACGCACGCCTCGTCGAGGCGCCCGCCGTTGTCGACGACGAGCACCTCCCCGGGCGCGGCCGTCTCGAGGGCCTCGAGGAAGATGTCCACGCTGCCGACGTGGCGCGCCGGGCGCACCCGCCCCGCGCACCGCATGCCCGGCGCGACCGGCCGCAGGCCGGCCGGCGCGCACCGGACGGCGACGCCCGTCCTCAGGCAGCCGTCGGCCAGATGCGCGGTGGTCAGCGTGGCGTCCATGGCCCCGTCCTCGTGGCATAGTCTAGCGCGGGGAGGGTGCTCATGGTCCGATATGCCTCGTACCCGAGCCTGGAAGATCGCGTCGTCTTCGTGACCGGCGGCGGCAGCGGCATCGGCGCCTCCGTCGTCGAGCACCTGTGCGCGCAGCGGGCCCGCGTCGCCTTCGTGGACATCCAGCGCGAGGCTTCCGACGCGCTCGTGGCCCGCATCGCGGCGCGCGGGCTCCCGGCCCCCGCGTTCATCGCGTGCGATCTGCGAGACATCGCGGCGCTGCGCGCGGCGATCGCCCAGGTCGAGGCGCGGCTCGGAGCGGTCCGGGTCCTCGTCAACAACGCCGCGCACGACGAGCGCCACGCGATCGAGGCGGTGACGCCCGAGTACTGGGACGATCGCTTCGCGGTGAACCTGCGCCACCAGTTCTTCGCCGCGCAGGCGGTCGTGCCCGCGATGGCCGCGGCGGGAGGCGGCTCCATCGTCAACTTCGGCTCGACCTCGTGGCTGGTGGGGCAGGGCGGCATGCCGGCCTACCTGAGCGCGAAGGCCGCGGTCGCCGGGCTCACCCGGGCCCTCGCCCGCGATCTCGGGCCGCGCAAGATCCGGGTCAACAGCATCGTGCCGGGCTGGATCATGACCGAGCGGCAGATCTCCCTCTGGCTCACCCCGGAGGGCGAGGAGGAGCTGATGCGCCGACAGTGCCTCAAGCGCAAGCTGGTGCCGCAGGACATCGCGCGTGTCGTGCTCTTCCTGGCCGCGGACGACAGCGACGCCTGCACCAACCAGAGCTACGTGGTCGACGGCGGCTGGGTGTAGGGAGGACGGACGGCGCGCCTAGGGGTTATCCTCCCGCCATGGCCTTCGTGCTGGCGCTGAGGACTTGACCATGGACCCGGAGCGGGAGGATATCGCTCGCTGGCTCGACGAAGGCCGTGAGCTCCTCGCGATGTTGTACGAGCAGGTCGAGCACCTCGCCCAGGACAACGAGCGCCTTCGCGCCGAGCTCGCGCGCATCGACGAGCTCCAGACGATCATCATGCGCATCAATCAAAACAATGACCAGCTGCGGGCCGAGCGAGATGAGCTGCTGGCGACCTTTCGTCGGGTCGCCGACGTGGTAGAACAGCTCCGCGAATCACGGAGCCGGGGACAGGCCTAGTCCCTTGCCCGCGCCGCGCGGCCGGGCGTGATCGCCGCGGTGGTGCGCATGACCCGCTCGTAGTAGTCGAGGTGGCGGAGGCCCGCGGCGGCCTCCCGGTCGAGCAGGACCGTCACCCGCGGATGCAGCTGGAGCGCGGAGGCGGTGACCGACGCGGTCAGCGGCCCCTCCACGGCTTTCGCGACCGCGTCGCGCTTGGTGGGGCCCGCGCCGAGCAGGAGGATTTCCCGCGCCTCCAGGATCGTGCCGATGCCCATCGTGATCGCGCACTCGGGCACCCGCTCGCCCTCGCCGAAGACGCGCCGGTTGTCCTCGATGGTGGCGAGGGTGAGGGTCTTGACCCGCGTCCGCGAGGCGAGGCTCGACGTCGGCTCGTTGAAGCCGACGTGGCCGTCCCGGCCGATGCCCAGCACCTGCAGGTCGATGCCCCCCGCGCGCGCGATCCGCCGCTCGTACTCCGCGCAGTACGCCTCGAGGTCGCCGGACACCGCCCCGTCCGGGACGTGGATGCGCGCGGGTGCGATGTTCACGTGATCGAAGAGCGCCTCCCGCATGAAGCGGTGGAAGCTCCGGGGATGCGACGGAGCCAGACCGAGGTACTCGTCCAGGTTGAAGGTGGTCACCCCCGAGAGATCGAGGCCTTCCTCGCGGTGGAGGCGGATCAGCTCGCGGTACATCCCGAGCGGCGTGCTTCCCGACGCGAGCCCCAGGGTGATCGCCGGCTTCTCGCGGATGCGGTGGGCCACGATGCGCGCGGCCTCCCGGTCGAGGGCCGCGGTGTCCGCGGCGAGGACTACGAGCATCGCCCCGAGCGCCCGGGTGCGGCGGTCACCGGAGCGCGCCGGTCCCGGTCAGGGCCGGTGGAACGGCCGGTCGCCCTTCACGGTCACGCGATGGCCGTGCCGCCGCTGCGGGAAGTAGTCCCACATCGCGTGGTGCTGGGCGCAGCGGTTGTCCCAGAACGCCACCGAGTTGACCTGCCACCGGAAGCGGCACTGGAACTCGGGGGTCTCGACGTGCTGGTAGAGGAACGAGAGCACCGCCGCGCTCTCGCTGCGGGAGAGCTGGACGATCCGGGTGGTGAAGGTCCGGTTGACGAAGAGGGCCTTGCGCCCCGAGACCGGGTGGGTGCGCACGATCGGATGCTCGGCCTCCGGGAACTGCCGGCCCTCGTCCTTCACGCCGTAGCGTCCGCGGTAGACGTGCTCGCCCCGGTGGATGGCGGTCATGCCCTCGAGCAGCCGCTTCATCGGCGGAGAGAGCGCCTCGTAGGCCGCGTACATGCTCGCGAACAGGGTGTCGCCTCCGACCGGCGGCAGCTCGTGCATGTAGAGGATGCTCCCCATGGGGGGCTCGGGGTCGCACGAGACGTCGGAGTGCCAGTTCTCGCCCGCCACGTGCTTGGACGTCTCGTCGGCGTGCACCACCAGGATCTCGGGGTGCCCCTCCACCAGCCCCGGCGCGGCGGGATGCACCGCGAGCTCGCCG
>DATGBR010000049.1:0-6672 GCA_035312605.1 Candidatus Methylomirabilota bacterium | reverse complement strand
ACCTCCGGCCTGGCCCTCCTGCTCAAGCCCTGACGTCCTTCAGGCGCGGCCGCCTGAGCAGGGGCAGGGCGAGGCCGGCCGCGAGCACGCCCTGGGCCAGCGCGGCCAGCGCCATGCCCCGGTAGCCGCCGCTCCCGATGGCGGCCGCCCCGACCGCGGAGCCGATCACGAAGCCGCCCTGGTTGGTGAGCGCGATGAGCCCGAGGAGCGCGCCGCGCTGGCGGGGCGCCAGCTCGGAGCTGTAGGCCAGGAAGGCCGGGCGGCTCCCGGCGTTGCAGAGGGTCAAGAGCGTGGCGAGCGCCACGACCGCCGCGAAGGGGAGCCCCGCGCCGAAGAGGACCAGGCCGAGGCCCGCGCTGATGATCTGGGCGATCACGAAGATCGCGGGCTTGTTGAACCGATCGCCGAGGCGGCCGCCCAGCACGTTGCCCGCGATGGCCCCGATCGCGACCAGCACCAGCACGGGCGCCACGCCCACCGCGCTCAGGTGAAAGCTGAGCATGACGAACGCGGGGAGGAAGACCACGACCATGGCGAAGAGCGAGCGCTCCATGAGGTTCGCGCCGAGCAGGTTCAGCAGGCGCGGCACGTCCCAGACCGCCTGGTAGGTCGCCAGGACGCTGGTGCCGGAGGCCATCGGCGCGATGCGCGGGAACCAGCGCCAGACGCAGCCCGCCAGCACCAGCATCACGAGGCCGATGGCCGCGAAGGCCCAGCGCCAGCCGAACACGCCGCCGACCGCGCCCATGAGCGGCACGCCGCCGATGGCCGCGAAGCTGAAGCCCATGTTGAACCAGCCCATGGCACGCGCCCGACGCTCGGCCGGGAAGAGATCGCCCACCGAGGCCATGAGGCTGGTGGGCGCGAGCGAGCCCAGCAGCCCGGCCAGGAAGCGCACCACCACCAGCGCCGCGAAGCTCGGAGCCAGCGTGGCGCCCACGCTCAGGAGCGCCACGCTGACGAACGCGGCGACGATCATCGGCTTGCGCCCGAGCCGATCCGACAGCAGACCGGAGAACGGCGAGAAGAGCGCCTGCGGCACCCCGGCCGCCGCGGCCAGCAATCCGGCCTGGCCGAGCGAGATCCCCAGGTCCCGCGAGATGTCCACGAGCAGCGGCCCGATCATGGTCACCGACGTGACGATCCCGGTCACCCCCGCCACGATCAGCACCAGATTGGGGTCAGGTCTGACCGTCATACATTTCCGGCGATCCAGCCCTCGACCTCGCGCGCGGTGCGGGCCTCGTCGTCGGTGAGTCCGGCCGGGCGGGCGAGGGACCGCGCGAGGGCGTCGGGCGAGTCCAGCGCCCAGTCGCGAACCGCCGCGACCTGGCACGCATCCTTGATCGGATAGGGCTGGTCGCGGCAGTCGATCAGGCTCGGCCAGAGCTCGGCGATGACCACGCTGTCCTCGCCGACCGCCGCGTCCCATGCGGTCTCGAACGGCCAGAGCCGCGCGCGCTCCTCGAGCGCCGGGTCCGTGAGCAGGCGATGGACCGCGGGCAGGCCCACCAGGGTCTGCGAGCCGACCGAGGCGCGCGTGAAGAGCTTCCACGGGCTCTGGATGCGCCGCGCCGCCAGCCGCCGCTCGACCAGCCGGCCGTCGCTGATGCGGGGCGGGAAGGGCCGCGGCCGCGTCGGGTGGAGGTGCGGGTACTCGTGGCCCGCCGGATGGCCCCAGAACGGCCCGTCGAAGCCCCCGCCGAGCGCGGCCTGGATCTCGCGGTTCAGGATTCCCGCGACCTCGAACCGATTGTTCGCGCCGTCGGCCGCGTCGCGGATCAGGCCATCCAGCCGGGCGCAGAGGGCGCGCCCGGAGGGAAGCCCCGCGTCGGCTGGGTAGCCGAACGCGAAGTCGAAGCCCACGAGGGCGGCCCGGGGCTCGCCCGCGAGCAGGCCGAAGATGAAGCCTTCCGCCTCGAGCCGCGTGCGGAAGTAGCGCGGCGCCGGCCGGCGCTCCCCGGCGCGGCCCCACGCGACCCAGCAGCGGTCCCGCGCGGGCCTCAGCGGGCCCCTCGTGGAGGCCGCCGACCAGTCCGCGACGATGACCAGCCGGAAGCTCAGGGCGTGAGGACGATCTTGCCGAACTGCTTGCCCTCCGCGAGTCGCCGCTGCGCCTCGACGCCGTCCCGGAGCGGCATCACGGTGTCCACGATGGCCCGGAGGCGCCCGGCGAAGAGCTGACCCATGACCGTATTGAACTCGGCGTCGTTCGACATGGTGGAGCCGATGATCGAGAGCTGCTTCCAGAACACGAGCCGGATGTCGGTCTCGGCGATGGGTCCCGACGTCGCCCCACAGGTGACGATGCGCCCGCCCTTGGCCACGGTGCGGATCGCGCCCTTCCAGGTGGCCGCGCCCACGTTCTCCAGGACCACGTCGACCCCGCGTCGCGCCGTCTTCTGCGCGACGACCTTCACCCAGTCGTCCTTCGCGTAGTTGATGCACTCGTCCGCGCCCAGGGCCCGCGCGCGCTCGAGCTTCTCGTCGCTCGACGACGTGACCCAGACGCGCGCGCCGCAGAGCTTGCCGATCTGCACCGCGGTGGAGGAGACGCCGCCGCCCACCCCCAGGATCAATAGATCTTCGCCCGCGCGCAGCCGGGCCTGGGTGACCAGCATGCGCCACGCGGTCATGTTGACCAGGACGAAGGCGGCCGCGTCCTGGTAGGGCACTCCGCCCGGCAGCTTCACCACGTGCCGGCCCTCGACCTTGACGTACTCGGCGAGCCCCCCGTGCGTGTGCTCGCCGAGGATGCCGTAGCGCACGCACAGGCTGTGCTCGCCGCGCCGGCAGTACTCGCAGCGCCCGTCGTAGAGGTTCGGGTTCACCGCGACCCGGTCGCCCACCGCGACGTCGCGGACCTCGGCCCCCACCAGGACCACGTCGCCCGCGATGTCGCAGCCGGTCCAGAACGGCATCGGGAGGGTGAGCCCGGGCAGGCCTTCCCGGACGAAGAGATCGAGGTGATTCAGCGCCGCGGCGCGGACGCGCACCAGCACGTCGCCCGCGTCGATCTTCGGGTCCGGGACGTCCTGGTACGCGAGCTTGTCGAGCCCGCCGTGCTCGTGGAACGCGAGCGCCTTCATCCGTGCGGCCGGATCAGGACGCTCCCAGCCCCGTCTTGGGCGCGTTCACCAGCACCGCCATGTTCCCGTACGGGTGCTTGTTGTCCAGCATGAGCTGGTGGCACCCGGGCAGCTCGTCGAACCGGTAGGTCTGCGAGAGGCACGGATCGACCTTGCCCGCGTCGACCAGCTTGGTCACCGCCAGCGCCTGCTGGTCGTTCGAGAGGTGGCTGCCCTGGAAGCGTTTCTGCCGCATCCAGTGGTAGCGCAGGTCGAGCGTCACGTTGTAGCCGGTGGTGCCCGCGCAGATCACGATCATGCCGCCGGTACCGCACACGAACTCCGAGGTCGGCAGGGTGGCCTCCCCTGGGTGCTCGAAGACGATGCGGGGGCTGGTGCGCTCGCCCAGCGCGTCCCAGATCGCCTTGCCGAAGGCCCGCGCGCCCTTGGCCCAGTTGCCGTACGCCTTGCCGTCCTTCGTGTCCGGCATCACGCCCCAGTGGTCGAACTGGGAGCGGTTGATGGCCCCGACCGCGCCGTGCTCCAGGCAGAACTTCTTCTTGGCCTCGTCGGAGACCACTGCGATCGCCCGGCCGCCCTGCGCGCGCACGATCTCGAGCGCCAGGCTGCCGAGGCCGCCGGTGGCGCCCCACACCAGCACCACGTCGCCCTTCTCGACGGTGTGCGGCTCCCAGCCCATCAGCATGCGGTAGGCGGTGGACGCGCAGAGGAGGAAGCAGCCGGCCGCCTCCCAGGTGAGCTTCTTCGGCTTGGCGATGCACTGGTGCGCCTGGGCGCGGGCGAACTGGCAGTAGCTGCCGTAGTTGGTCTGGTAGCCCCAGATGCGGGTGGACTCGGCCAGCATCGGATCCTTGCCGGAGAGCACCCACGGGTCGTCGGGGCGCCACCAGCCGCTGTGCACGATGACCTCATCGCCGACCTTGACGTTCTTCACGTCCTTGCCGGTGGCCCACACGATGCCCGAGCAGTCGCTACCGCCCGCGTGGAAGTCCTCCGGCTCGCCCATCTTGAGGCGCTCCGCGATGACGTCGAGCGGCTGGCCGAGCGCGGCCCACACGTTGTTGTAGTTGATGCCCGAGGCCATCACGTAGATCAGCACCTCGTCGGGGCCGATGGTGGGTGTGGGCAGCACCTCGCGCTTCCACGCGTCCCGCGGCTGGCCGAAGCGGCTCTGACGCACCGCGAACGCGTGCATGCGCTTCGGGACTTCACCGAGGGGGGGCTTGTCGCCCAGGTCGTAGAGATCTGAAGCCATGGAGTCCTCCGGGTGCCTTACTTGCCCTTGAAGTCGGCGCGCTTGCGCTCGGCCGCGGCCTTGAGGCCGGCCTTGCGGTCGTCGGAGAGGAGCGGGCCCGAGGCCTGCGCCGTCTCCCAGTCGAGCCAGGAGCGCATCTCGCCGTAGTAGGTGCCGTTGATGGCGCGCTTGGCCGCCTGCACCGCCAGCGGCGCGTTGGCCGCGATCTCGGCGGCCAGCTCCGCCACGCGGGCCCCGAGCTCGCCCGCCGGGTGCACCGCCTGGACGAGCCCGATCCGGAGCGCCTCCGCCGCGTCGAAGCGCCGCGCCGAGTAGATCAGCTCCTTCGCCTTGCCGATGCCCACGGTGCGGGGGAGGCGCTGGGTGCCGCCCATGTCGGGCACCAGGCCGAGCTGCACCTCCGGGATCGAGAACAGCGTGCCCTCCGCGGCCAGCCGCACGTCGCAGCAGAGTGCCAGCTCGAGCCCCGCGCCCATGCAGGCGCGCTGGACCGCCGCGATCACCGGCACCCGGAGTGCCTCCACCGCGGAGAACGAGGCCTGGTGCCCCTCCAGGTGCTGGCGGATGCGGGCCATGGCCTGGCCGGGTGACATGGTCTCGAGCGTCGTGCTGAGCGTGGAGCCCGCCTTGACGTCGAGCCCGGCGCAGAAGCAGCCGCCCGCGCCCATCAGCACGGCCACCCGCACGTCGGGCGCGGCGTCGACGGCCCGGCAGGCCTCGCCGATGCCGTGCCACATCTCGTTGTCGAGCGCGTTCAGGCGCTCGGGCTTGTTCAGCATGATGGTGGCCACGTCGCCCTTGATCTCCACCTGCACCTTGTCGGTCATCGCTGGCTCCCTGTCTCGACCTATCCGTTGAACGCCCGCACCATCGCGGGCAAGCGCGGATCGTTCAGGTCTTGCTGATAGGGCTGGTAGAGACCGGTGCGGTCCAGCAGCCCCTGGTAGCGCTCCATGATCTTCGCGTGCAGGTTCTCGTAGGTCGCGGTGACCGCGTAGGTGTCGAGCATCTCGTCGGAGATCAGGTCGGCCATGCCCTTCCAGTCCCCCTCCACCGACTTGCGGTGAAGCTGGCCGGTGATGTCCTCCCAGCCGTGCGCGGCCAGCACCGGGGTGTAGGTTCGCGTGGAGCCGTAGAAGGCGATCTGCTGCTTGACGGTCTGGGCCTGCGCGGCCCGCTCCTTCGGGGTGTCGCCCACCACCGCGAAGGTGACCGTCGCGTAGGTGAAGTCCTTCAGCGCGCGGCCGGAGCGCTTGAGGCCTTCCTCCACCGCCGGGTGCACGATCTCGCGCAGGTACTTCGGCGAGTTGAACGGATGCACGTGCATGCCGTCGCACAGCTCGCCCGCGATGCGGCACATGAGCGGGTTCACCGCCGCGATGTAGATCGGGATCCTCGGGTGCTCGATCGGCCCCGGGTTGAAGAAGGGCGTCATCACGTCGAAGGTGTAGAACTGTCCCTTGAAGTTGAGCCGGGTGCCGTTCTGCCAGCAGTCCCAGATCGTCCGGATGGCGCGGATGGCCTCCGCCATCTTGGGCCCGGGCGACTCGAACTTCACCGAGAAGCGCCGCTCGTTGTGGGCCTTCACCTGGGTGCCGAGCCCCAGCGCGAAGCGACCGCCCGAGGCCTTCTGGAGATCCCACGCGGTGTGGGCGGTGATCATCGGGCTCCGCGAGAACACGGTCGCGATGTTGGTGCCGAGCTTGATCCGCGAGGTGGACGTGGCCGCGACCGCGAGAGGCAGGTAAGGGTCGTGCTGCGTCTCCGACGACCACAGGCAGTCATAGCCCATGGCCTCGACCTTCCGGGCGTAGTCCGGAATGCTCTTGAGATCGTGGGTCAGCATGGACACGTCGAGCTTCACGGGCGTCTCCTTTGACCGCGAGTCTACCTCACCCTCTCCCCCCTGGGGAGAGGGCAGGGTGATATCCTTGCCGCAAGGGAGGGCGACATGGCCAACAAAGGCACCGGGCTGCTGATGGTGTGGGCCGACGTCCCGGCCGACAAGGAAGAAGAATTCAACCGCTGGTACGACGAGGAGCACCTGCCGGAGCGCATGGCGATCCCCGGCTTTCTCGGCGGCGCGCGTTACGAGGCGGTCAAGGGCGGACCGAAGCACCTCGCCTGCTACGAGCTCGAGAGCGCGGCGGTCATGGAGAGCCCGGCCTACAAGAAGGTCCAGGGTAATCCCACCCCGTGGACGAAGAAGATCGGGCCCCAGGCCATCGGCACCCCGTTCATCCGGAGCATCTACACGATGATCTATCCGAAAGCTTTGACCGCTGAGATTGTGGCGGGACCGATGGCGCCCGCGCTCCAGATCGGACG
>DATGBR010000048.1:0-32409 GCA_035312605.1 Candidatus Methylomirabilota bacterium | reverse complement strand
GGGCGAGCTGCCGTACCCGATGGACGCCCGCGTGCGCAGCTTCATGCTCCTGCAGGTCGTCCCGAAGTAGGCCCTCACCCCGGCCCTCTCCCCAAGGGGGAGAGGGAGCCCCCATGACCCTCTCCCCAGAGGGGAGAGGGTAGGGTGAGGGGGCAGGTGAGGGGGAGCTCCACATGAGATACCAGTTCAACTGGTCGGTGCTCTGGACCGGCGAGTCCGGCCAGTGGCTGCTGAGCGGCCTGATCACCACGCTCGAGCTGTCGATCGTGGCGTGGCTGCTCGCGGCCGCGCTCGGCGTCCTCTCGGGCACGCTCCGCACGGTGCGCTTCTGGCCGCTGCGGGCGGCCGCGACCTTCTACGTGGAGTTCTTCCGCAACGTCCCGCTGCTGGTCTGGATGTTCTTCTGGTACTTCGCGGTGCCGCCGCTCTTGCCCCAGGCGGTCCAGGAATGGCTCTTCGCGCACGGGCTCGAGTTCTGGGCCGCGGTGTGCGCGCTCGGCGTCTACAGCGGGGCCCGCTTCTCCGAGGTGCTGCGCTCGGGCATCCAGTCGATCCCGCGCACCCAGTTGGAGGCCTCGGTGGCCTCCGGGCTCACCACCTTCCAGGCCTACCGGTACGTGATCCTGCCGGTGGCCCTGCGGCTCATCATCCCGCCCGGCACCAACGAGTCGCTCAACCTGCTCAAGAACTCGTCGGTGGCGCTGACCATCAGCGTGGCCGAGCTCACGTTCCAGACGCGGCAGATCGAGACCTACACCGCGAAGGCCATCGAGGCGCTCACCGCGGGGACGCTCGTGTACCTGGTCCTCTGCGTGTCGATCGCCACGATCATGTCCTGGGTGGAGCGGCACACCGCGATCCCCGGCCTCATCGTGGGCGGGCGGCAGCGGCGCTAGCCATGCTCGACCTCGACGTCATCTGGCGCAACTTCCCGTTCCTGATGCTCCAGGGCTTTCTGGGCATCGGCAACTTCGTGGGCGGCACCCTGCGCCTGGCCATCCCCTCGATCATCCTGGGATTCCTCCTCGGCATCTTCATCGGCATCGCCCGGCTGGCGCCGCAGTGGTGGATCCGGACGCCGGCGGTGCTTTACGTGGAGTTCTTCCGGGGCGTCCCGCTGGTGATGGTGATCTTCTGGATGTGGTTCATCATGCCGATCGTGCTCCACACCGCGATCCCCGAGTTCGGCGTCGCGCTGGCCGCCTTCGTCATCTTCGAGGCCGCCTACCTGGGCGAGATCGTCCGCGCCGGCATCCAGTCGGTGCCGCGCGGGCAGGTGGAGGCGAGCACCGCGCTCGGGCTCTCCGGGAGCCAGGGCATGCGCTTCGTGATCCTGCCCCAGGCGCTCAAGAACATGATCCCGTCGCTGGTGACCCAGTTCATCGTGCTCTTCAAGGACACCTCGCTCGCCTCGATCATCGGCTTCATGGACCTGACGAAGGCGGCCCAGGTCGTCAACAACCGCGAGATCCGGCCGTTCCCGATCTACCTCTTCATCGCGGCCGTCTACTGGGCATGCACCTACTCCATGTCCCGCTACGCGCGCTCCCTGGAGAAGAGGATGGGCCCTGCCTGAAGTCTCCCTGCCCACCGGCGTCCGGCTCCACTGGCGGGAGGCCGGGCTGGCTCCGGGCGCCGCCGCGTCGCCGCCGGTCGTGATCTGGATCCACGGCGGGTCGGTCGAGGACTCCTCGGTCATGGTGGCGGATCTGGAGCCGTTCTTCGACCGGGTGCGCGCGCTCTTCCCTGACACGCGCGGTCACGGCCTCTCCACGCGGTTCGAGCGCGTGGAGGACTACACCTACGCGCGCAAGGCCGAGGACCTGCTCCACTGGATCGATACCCTCGGCATTCGCGACGCGGTGTGGGGCGGCGCCTCGATGGGCGGCGCGCTCTCGCTCTGGATCGCGGCCCACGCCCCGGAGCGGGCGCGGGGCGTGGTGTCGATCAGCGGGCCACCCTTCGAGCCCACCCGGGAGGACAAGGCCTGGTGGGCCCGCCAGCGGCCGCTCGTGGAGGCGGGTCGCTTCGCCGAGTACTTCGACGCCAACGTGCGCCTGCGCATGGGCGAGGAGGCGCTGGCGCGGCTCAAGGCGCGCCCGGAGCGCTACGCGGAGCTGACCGGCGCGCTCGGCCGCCACTCGGTGGCCTCGCTGCTGGCGCTGCTCGACGAGACCTATCAGCGCACCGAGTGGCTCCCGGACTGCCGCCGCATCCGCTGCCCGGTGCAGGTGATCGCGGGCTCGGTGGACAATTTCCCCACGGTGGCCATGTCCCGCCGGGTCGCCGAAACCATCCCGGGCGCGCGCCTGCACGTGGTCGCGGACGGCCCCCACTTCCCGAACCGCACCCACCGCGCCGAGGTCCAGCGCGTGATCTCCCTCTTCTTCGACGAGCTCGGCCTCTGACGGCGCCGAGAAAGTCGGAATAAGGCCTGACCCCATCTGGTAGAGTCCAGGGCGCGATGGACGAGGAGCAGACGCGGATCCGGAGCTATCTGGTCGCCCAGGGCGCGAAGCTCACGCCGGCGGCGCTCGTCGAGAAGGTACGCGCGGCCATGGCGGATCTGCGCGCGGCCGCCGCTGCGGTGCCGGTCGAGCGGTTCGCGGAGCGACCGGCGCCCGAGGAGTGGAGCGGCAACGAGGTGATGGCGCACGTGGTGATGGCCGACGGCTACTTCGGGGGCGGCATCCGCGACGCGCTCGCGGGGCGGCCGGCGGGGCCGCGGCCGACCCGGCGCGGGGTGGAGGACGCTCCCCTCCGGAGCGCCCAGGCCTGGTACGAGGTGCTCGCCCGCCAGCGTGAGACCCTCTTCGCGGAGGTCCTGGCCGCCGATCCCGCGGCCGCGCCGGACCGACGGATCGACCACCCCGCATTCGGACCGCTCTCCTGGCGCGAAACCCTGCTCTTCACCCGCCTGCACGACCTGGATCACGCCGGCCAGCTCCAGAAGATCGCCGCCGCCCTCGGCGCGTCCCCCTCCGGCTGATGCGCGTCTCGATCTCGCTCCGGCTCGCCCAGACCGACTGGGCGGAGGCGAGCGCCTACGTCACCGAGGCCGAGCGCCTGGGCGTGCACGACGTCTGGTCCGCGGAGGCGTGGGGCCACGACGCGGTCACGCCGCTCGCCTTCATGGCCGCGCGCACCTCGCGCATCCGCCTGGGCACCGGGATCATCCAGGCGGGCACCCGCACGCCGGCCCTGGTGGCCATGACCGCGATGAGCCTCGCCTCCATGTCCAACGGCCGCTTCGTCCTGGGCCTCGGCGTGAGCGGGCCGCAGGTCATCGAGGGCTGGCACGGCATCCGCTTCGACCGGCCGGTGCAGCGCATGCGGGAGATCGTGGAGATCGTCCGGCGCGCCGTGACCGGCGAGCACCTGGCGTACAAGGGCAAGCTCTACGAGCTGCCGCTGCCGGGCGGCGAGGGGAAGGCGATCCGATCCGCTGCGCCCCCGCAGCCGAGCATTCCGATATATCTGGCGACCCTTTCCCCGAAGAGTCTTGAGATGACGGGTGAGATCGCCGACGGCTGGCTCGGGACGTCGTTCATGCCCGAGCACGCGCGCGTCTTCACCGACCACCTGGCCGCGGGGGCGGCCCGGGGTGGCCGATCGCTCGCCCAGCTCGACCTGCAGGCCGGCGGCTTCGTGGCCTTCTCGGACGACGTGGAGCGGCTCCTTCCCCCGCGAAAGCCGGGCCTCGCGTTCACGCTCGGAGCCATGGGCTCCCGCCAGCACAACTTCTACAATGAGGCGTTCCGCCGGGCGGGCTACGAGGACGTGGCGGTCGAGGTGCAGCGCCTCTGGCTGGCGGGCAAGCGCGAGGAAGCGGCGGCGCGGGTGCCCGACGAGCTGGTGCAGAAGACCAACCTGCTCGGCACCGAGGCGATGGTGCGCGCCCGCCTCGAGGCCTATCGCCGGGCCGGCATCACCACCCTGCGGGTCGAGCCCGCGGGGGAGGGGCTGGCCGCGCGGCTCGCCACCCTGGGCCGGCTGCTGGACCTCATCCGCGCCCTGGGATAGCATGGCCCTCGGCCCGGCCCGGGGCCGACGACGACTCCGCGGAGAGGAGCCTGACCATGGACCTGAACTACTCGCCCGAGGAGCTGGCATTCCGCGACGAAGTCCGCGGCTGGCTCCGCACCAACCTGCCCGTCGACCTGCGCCAGAAGATGGAGAGCTACCAGGAGCTGTCCAAGGAAGAGCTCCTGCGCTGGCACAAGATCCTGGCCAGGAAGGGCTGGGTGGCGCCCGACTGGCCGCAGGAGTGGGGCGGGACCGACTGGAACGTGGTGCAGCGCTACATCTTCGAGGAGGAGTGCGGCTTCGCGGCCACTCCGATGGTCGTGCCCTTCGGCGTGCGCATGTGCGCCCCGGTGCTCCTGCAGTTCGGCACCGACGCCCAGAAGAAGCGGTTCCTCCCGCGCATCTACCAGGGTGAGGACTTCTGGTGCCAGGGCTACTCGGAGCCGGGCTCGGGCTCGGACCTGGCGTCGCTCAAGACGCGCGCGGTGCGACAGAACGGCCACTACGTCGTCACCGGCCAGAAGATCTGGACCACGATGGCGCAGCACGCGGACTGGATCTTCTGCCTGGTGCGCACGGACGCCAGCGGCAAGCGGCAGGACGGGATCTCCTTCCTGCTGATCGACATGAAGACCCCCGGCATCACGGTCCGGCCGATCGTCCTGCTCGACGGCAGCAAGGAGGTCAACGAGGTCTTCTTCGACGAGGTGAAGGTTCCGGCCGAGAACCTCGTGCACGAGGAGGGCAAGGGCTGGACGGTGGCCAAGTACCTCCTGGGCTACGAGCGCATGGGCACCGGCCGCATCGGCGCCTCCAAGCGGGAGCTGGCCAAGCTGAAGGAAGTGGCGAGTGAGCAGATGAAGGACGGCCGTCCGATCATCGAGGACCCGCGCTTCCGTGACCGGCTCACGCGGGTCGAGGTCGAGCTGATGGCGCTCGAGATCACGAATCTTCGGTTCCTCGACCAGATGCGTCGCAGCGGCCGGCCCCCGGGCGCCGACGTGTCGATGCTCAAGATCAAGGGCACCGAGATCCAGCAGGCGATCACCGAGCTGATGATGCAGGCCGCGGGGCCGCTGGCGCAGGCGTTCCGGCCCGTCGACGCGATGGACTTCGACCACTTCACGGCGCGGCTCGCTCCCCGGTACTGCAATCTGCGCAAGGCCACGATCTACGCGGGGTCCAATGAGATCCAGCGGAACATCATCGCGAAGGCGACGCTCGGGCTGTAGTGGCGGCTCGTACTCGGGGCGCGCGTGGCGATGTTCGGCGGGGCCGGGGGGTGGCCCTGGGGGGTCGTCTGACCACGCAGCGCTGTTCTTCGGCGGCCCTGGGAGGAGTTCCCAACCTGGGCGGTGGGCGGCATCGTTCTGCTTGGCAGGAACGGGTCAGCCTGACCCCCCAGGGCCACCCCCCGGCCCCGCCGGACGTCGCGGTGCCGCATGACGACCTCTCTCGTTCAGGAGTTGCTCGATGAACTTCGATTTGACTGAGGAGCAGCAGCTCCTTGCGGATTCGCTGAAGCGGTATTTGGCGAACGAGTATTCGATTGATAAGCGGGCGAAGATCGTGGATTCGGCGAGCGGGTGGAGTGAGGCGGTGTGGGCCGCGTTCGCGGAGATGGGGTTGCTGGGGGTGCCGTTCGCGGAGGAGCACGGGGGGTTCGGGGGCACCGCCGTGGACGTGATGCTGGTCATGGAGGCCCTCGGTGAGGGCCTCGTGGTCGAGCCCTACTGGGTGAATGTGGGGCTGGGCGGACGGCTGGTGGCGCGCGCGGGGTCGGAGGCGCAGCAGAAGCGCATCCTGCCCGCGTTGATCCAGGGCAAGCAGCGGCTCGCCTTCGCCCATACCGAGCGCACCGCGCGCTACGACTTGGGCCACGTCGGGACGCAGGCGAAGCGGTCCGGCGCGGGCTATGCGCTCGAGGGGGAGAAGCGGGCGGTGCTGGCCGGGGGCGCCGCCGATACGCTGATCGTGTCCGGGCGCACGAGCGGTGGTGAGACCGATCCGGCGGGCATCAGCCTGTTCCTGGTCGACCGGAGCGCGCCCGGGGTCACCCTCAAGGAGTACCGCACGATCGACGAGCTGCGGGCCGCCGACGTCTGGCTCTCCGGGGTGTCGGTGCCGGCCGAGGCCCGGCTGGGGGACGAGGGCCGGGCGCTGCCCCTGATAGAGGACGCCGCCGACTACGCCACCGCGCTGCTCTGCGCGGAGGCGGTGGGGGCGATTCGCTTCGCCAACGAGGCGACGCTCGAGTACCTCAAGACGCGGCGGCAGTTCGGGGTGCCGATCGGCAGCTTCCAGGCGCTGCAGCACCGCATGGTGGACATGGTGATCAGCTACGAGCAGGCCCGTTCGATGGCGTGCCTGGCGTGCGTGAAGGTCGACAGCGCCCCGCCCGACGAGCGGCGCCGGGCGGTCTCCGCGGCGAAGATCAAGGTCGCGGACGCCTGCCGGCACGTGAGCCAGGAGGCGGTGCAGCTCCACGGCGGCATGGGCATGACCGAGGAGCTGAAGGTCAGCCACACCTTCCGGCGGCTCACCATGATCGGGCAGACGTTCGGGGACGCCGAGCATCACCTCGAGCGCTACGCCGCCGCCGACGGCGCGGGGGCCTGACCCGCGAAAAGTTGACCCCCAGCAGGTTCTTGCCCATAGTCGATTCGTATGGACGGGCAGGAACCCGCGGGCCAGCCGTCGTTCTTCCGCAGGCCCGGACCGCCCGGCGCGCCGCCACCCCGCGCCCCGATGCCTCCTGCCACCCCGCCGCCGGCGCCTCCGTTGCCCCCGTCGGTCTACGTGTCGCCGCCGTCCGGGCCCGGACCCGAGCTGCCTCCGGTCTCGACCGTCCGGCATCCGACCTTCCACGGCAACGGCGGCACCCTGTTCGGCATCCACGTCGTCAACGTCCTGCTGACCATCGTCACGTTGGGGATCTACTACTTCTGGGCGAAGACGCGCATCCGCGCATATCTCTCCGGGCAGACCCAGATCGAGGGCGACCGCTTCGCCTATCACGGGACGGCCCGCGAGCTGTTGCTGGGCACGATCAAGGCGGTGCTGGTCTTCGGCCTGCCGATCCTCTTCCTGAACATGATCCGCGACGTCCTGGACGTGCCGCCGGTGGCGAAGGTGATCGCGGGCGTGGTCTCCGGCAGCCTGTTCTTCGTGTTCTTCCCGATCGCGATGGTGGGCGCGCGGCGCTATCGATTGAGCCGCACCTCCTGGCGGGGCATCCGGTTCTCCTTCCGCGGGCACGTGTGGGCGCTGATCAAGATCTTCATCCTCGGCAGCTTCCTGACCGGCCTCACCCTGGGCCTCTACTACCCGTTCTTCCTCGTGTCGCGGCAGGCGTTCATGGTCGCGCACTCCTACTTCGGCAGCGAGAAGTTCGACTTCAACGGGCGCGGGCGTGAGCTCTTCGGGCCCTTCCTGGTGGCGATCTTGTTGACCCTCCCGACGCTCGGCCTGTGCTGGGTCTGGTACGTGGCGTTCAAGCGCCGCTACTTCTGGGACCACACCACCTTCGGGACCGCGCGCTTCTCGTGTCGCGTGACCGGCGGCGCCCTGCTGGGACTGTGGGTGGTCAACCTCCTGCTGCTCGTGGGCACGCTGGGCATCGCGTGGCCGTGGGTCCGGGTGCGCAACATCAACTTCGCCTTCCGCAACCTGGCCCTGGTGGGCGCCCTCGATCTCGCGCGCATCCAGCAGCAGGCGCAGCAGGCCGGGAACATCGGGGAAGGCCTGTCCGGCTTCTTCGACTCCGGCTTCGACCTCGCCTGACCGTCCCCGACCCCGGTGCGGACCGACTGGCAGGGCATCTATCTCGACGGGCAGACCGCGGCCCGGCATGCCGCGACTGTCCGCCTGATGCGCGAAGCGCTCGAGATCAGCCCCGCGGGAGGCGCGCCGCGCCTGTGGCCCTACCGCGAGCTGCGCCAGACCCAGGGCTTCTACGCGGGGGAGGAGGTGCGGATCGAGCGGGGCGGCAACCTGCCCGAGACCCTGCTCATTCCGGACAGCGCGTTCCTCGAGAGCCTCCACGAGGTCGCGCCCGGCCTGCGCCTGCGCTTCCACGACCCGCGACGGCGCCGGGCGCGGGTGCGCTGGACCATCGCGGCCGCGGCGGGCGTGCTCGCGGTCACCGCCGCGATCTACCTGTGGGGCATCCCGGCGCTGGCCGCCCTCGTCGCGCCGCGCGTGCCGGTGGCCTGGGAGGAGAGCGTGGGCCGGTCGGCGATCGCTTACATGGCCCCGCCGGAGCGCCGCTGCGGCGATCCGCGCCTGGGCGCCGCGGTGGACGAGATCGTGCGCCGCCTCACCGCGTCCGCGCCGCCGTCGCCCTACACCCTGCGGGTCTACGTGGTGAACCGCACGGTGGCGAACGCGCACGCGCTGCCGGGCGGCAACGTCGTCATCTTCAAGGGGCTCCTCGAGCGCACTCGCACGCCGGAGGAGCTGGCCGGGGTGGTCGCCCACGAGCTGCAGCACGTGCTGCGGCGCCACACCACGCGCGCGGTGATCCAGGACGCCTCCACCGGGCTCTTGCTGATGGCGCTGACCGGTGACGTGACGGGCCCGCTCGCCTACGGGCTGCAGACCGCGCGCACGCTGGGCGAGCTGCGCTACTCGCGGCGCGCGGAGGACGAGGCGGACATCGAGGGGATGAAGATGCTGCTGGCCGCCCGGGTCGATCCCGCGGGGATGATCGACTTCTTCGACACCATCGGGCAGGAGGAGGGCCGGCAGCCGAAGGCGCTGACCTACTTCTCCACCCACCCGCTGGCCGCCGACCGGATCGCCCGTCTCAAGGCCATGGCCGCGGCCTGGAAGGGCACGCCCGAGCCCCTCCTTCCCGGCGAGGACTGGCCGGCCCTCGCCCGGCGCTGCTAGCCGGGGATCGGTCGCCCGCTACTTCGGCTTCCAGGCCTTGAAGCGGTCGCGGAGGACCTTCTTGTCGAACTTGCCCACGCTGGTCTTGGGCACCGCCTCGATGAAGACGACCTCGTCGGGGAGCCACCACTTGGCCACCCGGGGCTTGAGGTACTCGTAGATCTCCTCCGCGGTGAGCGTGCTCTTGTGCTCGGGCTTGGGCACGATGCAGGCGAGCGGCCGCTCCACCCAGCGCTCGTGCGGGACCGCGATCACCGCGGCCTCCAGCACCTTGGGGTGGCCCATGATCGTGGTCTCCATGTCCACGCTCGAGATCCACTCGCCGCCCGACTTGATCAGGTCCTTGGTGCGGTCGGTGATCTGGATGTAGCCGTCGGGGTCGAGCGTGGCCACGTCGCCGGTGCGGAACCAGCCGTCCCGGGTGAACTGGGCCGCGCCCTCCGGGTTGTTGTAGTACCCGCTGGTGACCCACGGCCCGCGCACCTGGATCTCGCCCGCGCTCTTGCCATCCCACGGTAGGACATTCCCGGCGTCGTCGACGATCCTCATGTCGACGCCGGCCACCGGCGCCCCTTGCTTGGCCCGCACCGCGTAGCGCTCGTCCTCGGGGAGCGCGTCCATGTAGGAGCGCGGCCGGCAGACGCTGCCGAGCGGGGTCATCTCGGTCATCCCCCACGCGTGGAGCATGTAGGCCCCGTACTTCTTGTCGAACAGCTCGATGAGGGTCCGCGGCGCGGCCGACCCGCCGATCGGGATGCAGCGGATCGACGAGATGTTCCACTGCGGCTCTTTCTCGAGAATGCCCTGGATGGCGATCCACACCGTCGGCACCGCGCCCACCACCGTGACCTTCTCGTGGTGGACGATCTCGATGATGTCCCGCGGCTGCGGGTTGGGCCCGCCGAAGATCTGGGTCGCCCCGTTCATGACTCCCGCGAACGGCACGCACCACGCGTTGGCGTGGAACATGGGCACGATGTGCAGGATCACGTCGCGCTCACAGATGCCGAGCACGTCCACCGTGGAGGACGCGAAGCAGTGCAGATAGATCGCGCGGTGGGTGTAGACCACGCCCTTCGGGTGCCCGGTGGTGCCGGAGGTGTAGCAGATGCCGGCCGCGTCCGTCTCCTCGAGACGCGGCCACTCGCTGACCGGGTCGGTGGCGGCCACGAGCTGCTCGTAGTCGAGCGCCCCCGCGGGCACCTCGGCGGCGGGGGTGTCCTTCATGATGATGATGTGCTTGACGGTGGTGAGGTCTTTCCGGATCGGCTCGAGGATGGACCAGAGGCTCGCGTCGACGATCAGCACCTCGTCGCCCGCGTGGTTGACGATGTAGGTGATGTCCTGGGCGGAGAGCCGGATGTTCACGGTGTGCAGCACCATGCCCATGAGCGGCGCCGCGAAGTAGACCTCCATGTGGCGGTGGGAGTTCCACGCGAAGGTGCCGACCCGCGCCCCTTTCTGCAGGCCGAGGCCACGCAGCGCACCGGCCAGGCGGCAGACCCGGTCCGCGTAGTCCGCGTAGGTGTACCACTGGAGCCCCACCCCGGGCACCCGCGTCGCCATGCGCTTGCGGTGGAAGAGGCGACGCGTGCGCTCGAAGAACTGGGTGAGGGTCAGGGGGTAGTCCATCATCAGGCCTCTCATGACGTCATCGTCCTCCCAGGTCCTCCGAGGTGGCGCAGCGAAAGCCGGTGTGGTGGTGGCCGTGGGCCAGCCCACCGCGCCCTCCATCATACGAGGAGAGGCGGCGAATCGTCACCAGCAGTGCGTCCACGGGGTCGTCGTGACTCCCGCCCCGGACCACGCGTCCGGCGTCGAGCGTCGCCTGCTCGCGCCCGTCGTCGGCCCGGTAGGGATAGGGCCGGTAGACCGAGCCCGTCCACTCCCGCAGGTTGCCGAGCAGATCCTGGACTCCGGTGGGGCCGGCGCCGGCCGGCCGGAGGTCGCCGCGCTCGGTGGCGTTGTAGGGGCGCCCGACGACCGCCCGCTCGGCATCCGGCGCTTCGTCGCCCCACGGGTAGCGACGGCGGTCGAGCCCGCGGGCCGCCTTCTCCCACTCGGCCTCGGTGGGCAGGCGCCGGCCGAGCCAGAGGCAGTAGTCGCGGGCACCGAACCAGGAGACCTCGACCGCGGGGTGCTCCTCGAACCCGGGATCGGCGATGAACCGGCCCCCGCGCCGATGGATCCGCGCGTCGGGATCGTCCTGATCGAGGTAGCTCATGCCCTCCGGGCTCCGGAGCCCGCGGGCCTCGAGGAACTGGGCGACTTCCCGATTGGTCACCTTGTTGCGGTCGAGCCAGAGGTCACGCACGTACACGCGGTGCATTGGGCCCTCGTCCGGGACGGTCGAGTCGCTGCCCATCCAGAACGCGCCGGCCTCGATGAGCATGATGCCGTCGGCGCGCGCCTCGCCGGAGCCACGCCCCGAATCGAGCGGCCCGATCAGGGCGAGGGCCAGCGCCGCGCCCAGTGTGAGGCCCCGCCGCGTCCACGCGGTCACGCGGTCACGATAGCGTCCCGCAATCTTTACCGCCATGGCGGATTCGGGTATGGTGAGGGCGCCATGAACTCCCGCTGGAGCGACGGTGACGCGCAGGGCAAGAGCGATCTCGATCTTCTCGTCTACGCCTCGCGCTTGATCGGGGCCGAGACCACGCTCGTCGTCTGGGGCGGGGGCAACACCTCCATCAAGCAGGACGAGCGCGACCACCGAGGCCGCCCGACCCGCGTCCTGCGGGTCAAGGGCAGCGGCTCCGATCTCAAGAGCATCCAGAAGAAGGACTTCCCGGGCGTCCGCATGGACGACGTGCTGGCGCTGCTGGATCGCCCGGACATGGGCGACCAGGAGATGGTGGACTATCTCGCGCACGCGCTGCAGGAGCCGGCGAGCCCGCGGCCGTCGATCGAGACGCTCCTGCACGGCTTCCTGCCCGCCCCGGCGGTGATCCACACCCACGCCGACGCGGTCGTCTCGCTCACCAACAACGACCGGAGCCGGGACGTGCTCCGCGAGGTGTACGGCGACGAGGTCATCGCGCTCTCGTACCGTCGGCCGGGCTTCCTGATCTCCCGCGAGGTGGCCTCCGTGTTCGCGGCGCACCCGAACGCGCGTGCCATCCTGCTCGAGAAGCACGGGACGATCTGCTGGGGCGCCTCGGTGAAGGACGCCTACGAGGCCACCGTCCAGCTGATCAGCCGCGCCGAGGAGGCCATCGCCCATCGCGCCAAGGGACGCGCGCGCTTCGGCGGCGCGGCGGTGGCGAGCCCGGCCCCGGAGGCCCGGCGGCGGGTGGTGCTCGCGGTGGCCCCGCACCTGCGCGGGCTGGTCGGCAAGAGCCGGCGGCAGGTGCTCTTCTTCGACGACGCGCCTCCGGTGCTCGAGTTCGCGGCCTCACGCGAGGCCGACGCCCTCTGCCGGATCGGGCCCGCGACCCCCGACCACACCATCTTCACCAAGCGCCTGCCGTGCTTCGCGCCGGTCGCGGACCCGTCGGATCCGGAGGCGGTGCGGGCCGGGGTGACCGCGGCGGTGGAGCGCTTCGTCACCGACTACACCGCCTACTTCGAGGGGCACAACACCGAGGGCGCGAAGCTCACCGATCCGTTCCCGCGCGTGATCGTGGTGGGCGGCCTCGGGCTCTTCGCGGCCGGCAAGGACCGGCGCACCGCCGGCATCGTGGACGACATCTACCACCACACGATCTCGGTGCTCGGTGCCGCCACCTCCTTCGGAGGCTACGTGTCGCTCTCGGCGCGAGAGGCCTTCGACGTGGAGTACTGGCCGCTCGAGCTCTACAAGCTCTCACTCGCCCCGCCCGAGAAGGAGCTGGCCCGGCGCATCGCGCTGGTCACCGGCGGGGCCAGCGGCATCGGGCGGGCGGCGGCGCAGCGGCTGGCCGCCGAGGGCGCGCACGTGCTGGTGGGCGATCTCGACGCGGCGGGGGCGCGCAAGGCGGCCGAGGAGATCGTGGGGGCCCACGGGGCGGGGCGGGCGATCGGGCTCCGGATGGATGTCACGAGCGAGGCCTCGGTGCGGGCCGCCTTCGAGGAGGCGGTGCTGGCCTACGGCGGGATCGACATCGTGGTCTCCAACGCGGGGACCGCGCACGCCGCACCGGTCGACCGCATGGAGCTCGCGGACTGGGAGCGCTCCTTCGCGGTCAACGCCACCGGACACTTTCTCGTGGCGCGCGAGGGGATGCGGGTGCTGAAGGCGCAGGGGCTGGGCGGCGCGTTCGTCTTCGTGGCCACCAAGAACGTGATGTCGCCCGGGAAGGATTTCTCCGCGTATTCGGCCTCGAAGGCGGCGGAGGCGCAGCTCGCCAAGGTGCTCGCGCTGGAGGGTGGTCCCCACGGGATCCGCTCGAACATCGTGAACCCCGACGCGGTCTTCCGGGACTCCAAGCTCTGGTCCGAGGACGTGCGCCGCGAGCGCGCGCGAGCCCAGGGCATCACGGTGGACGAGCTGGAGGACTTCTACCGCCAGCGCAACATCCTGGCCCGGGCCATCCTGCCCGAGGACGTGGCGGAAGCCGTCCTGTTCCTCGCCTCCGATCGCTCGGCCAAGACCACCGGGTGCACGATCACGGTGGACGGGGGCGTCAAGGACGCCTTCCCGCGGTAGGCACGCTGATGGATCTGCAAGCCAGGTTCGGCGCGTTCCTCTCCATGCACCCGCCCGAGCAGCAGTTCGCCCTGGCGCGGCGCTGCGAGGCGCTCGGGCTCGACTCGCTGTGGACCGGCGACCACGTGTCTTTCCACAACCCGATCTACGAGTCGCTGACGCTGCTGGCGTCCT
Organism: Candidatus Methylomirabilota bacterium; assembly: GCA_035312605.1. Taxonomy (GTDB): domain Bacteria; phylum Methylomirabilota; class Methylomirabilia; order Rokubacteriales; family CSP1-6; genus CAMLFJ01. Next base: position 18,689 of record DATGBR010000048.1, on the reverse strand, counting down.
ACGCCTCCATCACGAGCCGGATCAAGCTCGGCAGCGGCGTCTACCTGCTGGCCCTGCGGCGGCCCACCGTGGTGGCCAAGATCACCTCCACGCTGGACGCGCTCTGCGGGGGCCGGCTCATCTTCGGGGTCGGGGTGGGCGGCGAGAACCCGAAGGAGTTCGAGGCCTGCGGCGTGCCCCACAAGGAACGCGGCGCCCGCGTGACCGAGGGCATCGACGTGGTGCGGGCGCTCTGGCGCGATACCCCGGCCTCCTTCAAGGGCCGCTTCACCCGGTTCGAGGGCGTGAGCATCGATCCCAAGCCGGTGCAGCGGCCCGGCCCGCCGATCTGGATCGGAGGCCGCTCCGACGCGGCGCTGGCCCGGGCCGGCCGCCAGGGCGACGGGTGGATCTCGTATGTCGTCCAGCCCGAGCGCTACGCCCAGAGCCTGGACAAGATCCGGCGGGCCGCGGATGCGGCGGGGCGGAGCCTCGACGGCTTCGTGGCCGGGCATCTGACCTTCGTCACGGTCGGGCGCGACTACGAGAGCGCGGAGCGCGCCTGGGTGCGCATCCTCTCCAACCGCTACGCGCAGGACTTCGGCCCCCTCGCGCGCAAGTACGGGGTGATCGGCACGCCGGAGCAGTGCGCCGAGCAGATCGATCGCTTCATGCAGGCGGGCTGCCGCTACTTCGTCATGAACCCGATCGGCGATCTCACGGACGAGGCGGCCCAGCTCGAGACGATCGCGAGCGAGATCATCCCGCGGTTCCAGAAGCGATGAAGCCGCGGGAGTGCCGGGCGAGCGTGACCGCGCGGCGGGCGGTCACCCCCGAGATCATCGAGATCGATCTCGCGGTGATCGAGCCCGCCGACTGGACCTTCGAGGCCGGGCAGTGGATCTCGGTGCCGTTCGGCCCCAAGAACGTGCGCGCCTGGAGCATGGTCTCGTCGCCCACGCGGAAGGGCGTGCTGACCCTGTCGATCGACGTGGCCCCGGGCGGCATCGGCTCGCAGTGGGTGCGGGGCCTCCAGCCGGGCGATGAGGTGCGGTTCAAGGGGCCAACCGGCGGCTTCGTCTTCGACCGCGCCGACCCCCGCCGGGCCGTCTTCGTGGCCGAGGAGATCGGGATCGTGCCGGTGCGCTCGATCCTGAGCCATCTCTACGAGACCGGCTACGGCCGGCCCACCGCGCTGATCTACTGGGCCCGCAACCCGGGCTGGCTCGTCTACGACGCCGACTTCCGCTCGCTCGCGCGCCGCTATCCGGGGTTCTCCTACCTGCCGGTGCTGCGCGAGCCGCCCGCGACCTGGCGCGGCGAGAAGGGAGAGCCCGCGGAGGCGGTGGAGCGCCTCGTGTACGGGATCGACCGGTTGATCGTCTACGTCTGCGGGGGCGGGGAGACCATCAACCGGGTCCGTGACGCCCTCGTGAAGAAGGGCATGGACCGCAAGAGCGTGAAGTGGGAGAAGTTCTGGTGAAGGCCCAGGTCTATCACTTCCAGATCAACGTCCGCGATGCCGCCCGCTCCCTTCCCTTCTACAAGGCCCTCCTCGGTTACCTCGAATACCGCACCGTCTACGAGAGCGACACGGTCGCCGGCTTCTCGGGGAGCGGGGCCGACATCTGGGTGATCGCGACCGAGCCGGCCCACGCCGGGCACGGCTTCCACCGCAAGCGGCCGGGCCTCAATCACGTGGCCTTCCGGGTGGAGCGCCGCGAGGAGGTGGATCGATTCCGCGACGAGTTCATGGGCCCGCGCCGGCTTCCGCCGCTCTATGAGACGCCACGGGAGTTCCCGGAGTACCGGCCCGGCTACTACGCGGTCTTCTTCGAGGACCCGGACCGGGTGAAGCTCGAGGTGGTGCACATCCCGGGCAAGCCGGGCGGCTAGCGTGGGGGATCTCAACGGAGGGCACCTGGTCGCGCGCACCCTGCGCCAGGCGGGCGTGGGCCACGTGTTCACCCTCTGCGGCGGCCACATCCTGCCGATCTACGACGGCTGCATCACCGAGGGCGTGCAGGTGGTGGACATGCGCCACGAGCAGGCCTGCGCCCACGCCGCCGACGCCTACGCGCGCCTCACCCGCAACGTCGGCGTGGCCCTGGTCACCGCGGGCCCTGGCGTCACCGACGCGGTCACCGGCATCGCCAATGCCTACTCCGCCCGCAGCCCGGTGCTCCTCATCGGGGGAGCGGCGCCGCTCGGGCTACGCGGCCTCGGCTCGCTCCAGGAGGTCGAGCAGGTCGACCTGTTGCGGCCGATCACCAAGGGCTCGTGGACGGTCTCCGAGACGCGCCAGATTCCGGAGGTGCTCACCACCGCCATCCGGCACGCGCTCACCGGCCGGCCGGGGCCGGTCTTCGTCGAGATCCCGGTCGACCTGCTGATGACCACGGTCGAGGACCGGATGGCGCCGATCCCGACCGCCTATGCCCACCGGCGACCCACCGCTCCCGATGAGGCGTCGGTCCTGGAGCTAGCCGCGCTGCTGGCCCGCGCGGAGCGGCCGCTGATCATGGCGGGCAGCGGCGTGTACTGGGACGACGCGGCCGCGGAGCTGCGAAGGCTGGCCGAGCGCGCCGGGATGCCGGTGTTCACGAACGGCGCGGGGCGGGGCTGCCTCCCGCACGACCACCCGCAGGTGTTCGCCCAGGCCCGCGGGTTCGCGCTCGGCCAGGCCGACGTCGTGCTGGTGCTGGGGACCCCGCTCGACTTCCGCCTGGGTTATGGCCGGGTGCCCTCGTTCGCCGAGAACGTCCAGGTGGCGATGGTGGACTGCGATCCGGTGGAGCTGGGGCGCAACCGCCCGCTGGCGGTCGGCCTGACCAGCCACATCGGCCTCACGCTCCGGGCGCTCGCCGACGCCCTGCCGCGGGACCTGACCGCGCGGTTCGACCGCTGGCGGGACGCGCTACGCAAGAGGGAGACCGACGCGCAGGCGCGCCTCATGGCGGAGCGGCTCTCCGACGACGTGCCGATCAGCCACTACCGCCTCGGCCACGAGATCGCGGCAGTGGTCGACGCCGAGACCACCGTGGTGGGCGACGGCGGCGACGTGGTCGGGTGCGCGTCGAAGATCGTGGCCCTCTCCCGGCCCGGCCAGTGGCTCGACCCGGGGCCCTTCGGCTGCCTCGGGGTGGGCCCGTCGTTCGCCATCGCGGCCAAGCTGCTTCGCCCCGAGCAGCGCGTCCTTCTGATCGCGGGCGACGGAGCCTTCGGCCTCAACGGGATGGAGCTGGAGACCGCGGTGCGCTTCAAGCTGCCGATGACGGTCGTCGTCGGCAACGACGGCGGCTGGGGGCAGATCCGCAATCCGCAGCTCTCGTTCTTCGGGGCCGAGCGCTCGGTGGCGACCTCGTTGCCGTTCACCCGCTACGACCGGATGGTGGAGGCGCTCGGGGGGAAGGGGATCCACGTGACCGAGCCCGGCCAGCTCCGGCCCGCGCTCGAGCGCGCCCTCGGCTCGGGCGAGGTCTACTGCATCAACGTGGTCCTGGACCCGGCCGCGTATCGCCGCACGGGTCAGGTGTCGATGGCCATCTGATCATGAAGATCACGTTCCTCTGCCCGCATCTCCGCATCGCGGGCGGGGTGCGCGCGATCCTGCTCCACGCCGACCGCCTCGCCCGCCGGGGCCACGAGGTGACGCTGCTCGTGCCGGTGAAGCGCACCCTCGCCGCGTGGTGGCGGAACCGGGTGCGGACCGGACCGGACTGGATGCCGGGGCTCGAGGCGCGCGTGCGCTGGGTGCCCGAGTGGAGCTCGGCCCGCGTGCCGGATGGCGACGTGGTGATCGCCACCTCCTGGCAGTCGGTGGAGACGGTGGCGGCGGCCCCGCCGCGCTGCGGGCGGAAGTTCTACTTCATCCAGCACTACGAGAGCCTCTACCACGGCGAGGCGGCCCGGGTGGATGCGACCTACCGCGTGCCCCTGCGGAAGATCGTGATCTCGACGTGGCTCGCCGACGTGATGGCCGAGCGGTTCGAGACCCCGGCCGCGGTGGTGGTCACCCCGGTGGAGCCGGGTCTCTTCCATCCGGTTCCCGCCGCGGAGGACGGCAAGCTCCGGGTGCTGATGCTCTTCCACGAGTACCCCTGGAAGGGGGTGGCCGACGGGCTCGAGGCCTTCGACCGGGTCCGCGCGCGGCACCCCGAGCTGCGGCTGGTGGGCTTCGGGGTCAAGCCGCCCCCGCGCAAGCTCCCCTTCGCCGAGTTCCATGAGAACCTGCCCCAGGAGCGCCTGGCCTGGCTCTACAGCCGGTGCCCGATCTATCTCTGCCCGTCCTGGGACGAGGGTCTCGGCATGCCGGCCATGGAGGCGATGGCCTGCGGCGCGACGCTCTGCACCTATGACAACGGCGGCTGTCGCGACTACGCGATCGACGGTCGAACCGCGGTGGTGGCCCCCCGGCGGGACGTGGACGCGCTGGCCTGGGGGCTGTCGAGGTTGGTGGAGGATGCTGACTTGCGGAGGCGGCTGGCCCGGAGCGGGCAGGACTTCGTGAGGTCCCAGTTCGACTGGGAGCGCGCTACCGCGCGGCTCGAGGCGTTGCTGGCCGCGCGGTAGCGCTCGAAACGAAACGGACTAGGCGGAAGCTCCGACGGGCTCGAGCTCGGCGTGAGCCAGGATCGGCCGGCGGCTGCGGATCGTGCGATTCGTCCACCGCGCCACCACGTGCCCCAGCGTCTGCTCCTGGATCAGACCTTCCGACTTCAGCTGCTTGAACACCTGCGTCCAGCCCGTGCTGTGCTGCCCCATGAACAGGATCTCGTCGAAGCTCTTCCGCGACGGCACGCTCGGAGCGCTCTGCGCGTCGAAGAGGGCGTGGGCGATCTGCGAGTCCGAGGGCATGGCGCTGCTCTCTCGCCGGTAAGCCGACCCGGAGAGCAGCCGAAGCGTCGTGTTGCCGCTGGTGCGCTCTGTGAGCATCATGGTCCGTTCCTCCCCTGTGGCGATTCCGGCCGGATCGGTTGCACTCATCGACCTAGGCCTCGCGGATGATGCGGGAGGCGATGAGCCCGCGCGAGCTGACCGGGATACTCGTGCGGTCGGGACTCCAGGGCGTGACGCAGCCGGAAGTCCCCGCGAGGCGCGTGAAGTCCCGCGAGACGATGGCCGCGATGCGCCAAGCTCGGCTTGATCTCGCCGGGCCGGCTGCCGCCGGTCTTCGCGCCCTTCACGCTCCTGCCGTCCGTGTAGTCCGCCATGGCTATGTGCCGAGCCTCTCTAGGGCAAACTCGGTGCCAGTTTTCGGAGGGGAGGAAAGATCTGGAGTGTCGAACGGTTACGAGCGGTGGGTCGGACCGAGCTCCGATGCCCGGTGACGAGGAGCGCCAGACACTGTACCCATTTCGGACGCCTCGGTCCGACCCCGCAGGACCTGCGCTACAGTGAACCGCCGCTCAGCGCGGCAACCAGTCGCGTAACGGCTTCACCGTCGCGCCCGCCTTGACCAGGCCCTCGCGCACCGCGGCCACGATCTTGTCCGAGCCCGGGCTGTCGCCGTGAATGCAGATGGTCTCGACGCGCGCGTCGATCACCTTGCCGGTGATCGTGCGGACCTTGCCCTCCATCGCCATGCGCACCGCCTGCTCGGCGGCCCTTGCCGGGTCGGTGATCAGGGCGTCCTTGCCGAGCTTGCGTGTCACCAGCTGGCCGTCGTCGGCGTAGACCCGGTCCGCGAAGCCCTCGGCCGCGATGCGCAGGCCCTTCACCTTGCGGGCTTCGGCGTCGTACTTGGTCATGGCCATGGTCATCAGGATCATCTCGGGATCCAGCTCGAGCACCTGCTCGGCGGTCGCGCGCGCGAGCGGGAGGCTCTCCTCGAACATGTGGTACTGGATGCCGTGCGGCTTGACGTGCTGCACGCGGGTGCCGGCGGCCTGGGCGAAGGCGGACAGCGCGCCGACCTGGTAGCGGTGGTAGTCCTGGAGCTCGGCGGGGGAGACGTCCATGCGCCGCCGCCCGAAGCCCATCAGGTCGGGCAGGCCGGGGTGGGCGCCCACCGCGACCCCGTGTTGGAGGGCCAGCGCCACGGTGCGGCGCATCACGTGCGGGTCGCCCCCGTGGAAGCCGCAGGCGATGTTGGCCGAGGTGATGTTGGGCATGACCTCCTCGTCGTGCCCCAGGGTCCAGCGGCCGTAGCTCTCTCCCATGTCGCAGTTGATGTCGATGTAGACGGGCTGGCTCATAGGTTGGGCAAGACCTCCTTGGCGATGCGCTCGACCTGCTCCGGCTGATAGCGGTAGGGGATCAGGATAATCCGGTGCACGCCCGTCCGCACGTGGGCGCGCAGCTGCTCGATGCAATCGGCGACCGAGCCGTGGACGGCGTGGTCGATGGTCGACTCGCTCCAGGCCGCGGTGTCCCACTCGGTCGAGAGCCACCGGCGCATGTCGGCGGTGGTCTCGTCCCGGGACCGGCCCACGTACACCGCGAGCTGGTTGGTGGCGGTGAGCCGAGCCGGGTCGCGGCCCGCCTCGCGGGCGAAGGCCTTCACCTTCTCCCAGGATTTGGTGAAGCTCTCCGGGGTGTAGAAGTAGGTGAGCCAGCCGTCGCCCACCGTGCCGGCCCGCTTGAGCACCGCGTCCACGTAGCCTCCGATCAGGACCGGCGGCCGCGGACGCTGCGCGGTGCGCGGCACCATGACCGCCTCGCGCAGGTTGAACTCGTCCACCTTGAGGGTCACCCGCTCCTCGGTCCAGAGCCGCATGAGGATGTCGAGGTTGCGCTCGAAGTGACGCCCCCGCTGCTTGAAGGGCACGCCCACCGCGTCGAACTCGCGGGCGTACCAGCCCGCCGCGACCCCGAGGATGAGGCGGCCGCCCGAGATGACGTCGAGGCTGCCGAGGGCCTTGGCCGCCACCACCGGGTTGCGCAGCGGCAGCACCAGGACCCCGGTGCCGAGCTTGATCGCGCGTGTCCGCGCGGCCACCGCGCCCAGCATGGTGATGGAGTCCACGATGGGGAAGGAGGGCTCCACGCCCAGGAGCACGTGATCCCACGCCCAGAGCGACTCGAAGCCGAGGGCCTCGGCGCGCTCCGAGTACGCGTAGAGGCCCTGGATGTCCGGCACCTCGCCGGGGCCCACGAAGTTGCGAATCGCCAAGCCGAAGTCTGTCAACGCGTGTGTCCCTCCGTTCTAGCCGTTTACTTCTTTAAGGCTCTTCAGCTGCGGGGGCCCAGAAATGGCCCCCGCACTCCCCCAGTGGCGGACAACCGTTCCGAACAGTGGATTCATCCTATGAATTGGCGATTGGGGTCGAGCATGCGCAGGATCGCGAGCTCTTCGTCGGTCGGCGGCTTGGTGGTGGTGAGGGACGGGCTCACCAGGACCTCGAAGCCGGTGTTCTCGCGGACCTGGTCCACCGTGGCGCCCGGGTGCAGGGCCAGGAGCTGCATGCGGCGGCTCTCCGCCTCGAAGCCGAAGATGCCGAGCGTGGTGACCACGCGCGAGACGCCGCCGAAGAGCAGGCCGTGGCGGCGGCGGGAGTCGCCGCCGTCCAGATAGCCGGGGCTCGTGACGAAGTCCACGCGCTCGGTGAAGCGGCGCTTCTCGTGGACGGTGAGGATCAGCACCTCGCGGCAGAGCGAGATGATGTCGTTGGCGCCGCCGCTGCCGGGCAGGCGCACCTTGGGCCGGGCGTAGCCCCCGATGGCGCTCGTGTTGAGGTTACCGTGGCGGTCGATCTGGGCGCCCCCGATGAAGCCCACGTCGAAGAAGCCGCGCTGGGCGAGCAGGAAGGCGTCGGTGATCCCGGGCAGCATCTGGGCCCGGTAGGCGGCGCGCATCTCGTTGGTGGAGATCGGCAGCTCGCCCGGCTTCCACATGGGCCCGATGACTCCACCCTCGACCATCATGGTGAGCCGCGGGGCGTGGGTCCGCTGGGCGAGCACCGAGGCCATCATGGGGGCGCCGACGCCGGTGAAGACGGTGGTGTTGTCGCGCAGCTCCCGCGCGCCCATCACCGCGAGCAGCTCGTTGGCGGTGACGCTCACGTGGTGAGCATCCGCGCGCGGCTGGCCGCGTCGGCCCGGCGCCCGTCGCCGAAGAGGGCCAGGTAGTCGGCGTGGGCGGCCGGGGCGTAGACGTAACGCTCGAGGTACTCGGCCACCGCGGCGCTGCCGCGCGCCAGGATCCCGTCCACGTAGCTCGTGAAGTGTTCGGGCTCCGCGTCGTAGGCGCCGTAGCACTCGTGCGGGTAGGAGCCGTACGGCACGTGCGCGAGCGCATCCACCATGAAGCCGGGGATGAGGGTCCGGTCACCCTGCAGGCGGATCTCGTCCTCGGAGACGATCTGCTCGGCGGTCACCAGCACGGTGGAGGCCGCGCGCGCGATGTCGGCGTCCATGTGCGGATAGCCGTCGATCTGGCAGTTGCCGAGCCGGTCCGCCTTCTGCACGTGGATGAGGGCCACGTCGGGGAAGAGGGCGGGGACCGCGTGGAGGGTCTGCCCCGTGTACGGGCAGGCGACCGTCTTCGAACCGCCCACGTCCATGAGCCCCGAGCCCAGCATGGTGAGCGAGGGGAGGAACGGCACTCCCATCGCGGCGGCGCGGTAGCGGAGGCCCAGGCCCAGGTGGCTCCACTCCTCGAACTCGACGCGGCCGGCCTCCACGAACTCGCGCTGGATGCGCGAGAGGCCCCACGGCAGGCCGATGCCCATCCAGGACGTGACGAGCTTGTCCACCGCGCCCGCCACCATGCCCCACTCGCCCTCGTAGCACATGAGGTTGCGCGACAGCGTGAGGTGCCGCGGCCGCCGGCGCAGCAGCGCCCACACCAGGGCCAGGGGCGTCCGCGAGTAGAGACAGCCGCCCAGCGCGACGTGATCGCCATCCTTGACGAGCGCGGCCGCCTCCTCGAGCGCGCCGAGCTTGGGGCCGGCCGACTTGGGCTTGGCCTCGAGCCGCCGCCGGGCGGCCTCGAAGTCGTACTCGCGCGGGGCGATGGTCACGCGAGGACCTCCCAGGTCTTCTGGTAGCGGTCGAGCTGTTCCACGGTGTAGGTGTCGAGCGGATGCTCGCGCTCGGGAATGTCGACGTGCTTGGCCTCGCCGCAGAGCGGGGTGGTGAAGTAGCGCTGGCCGGTGTCGTTGATGATCGTCACCACCGACGGCAGCTCGGGATGGCGACGGGCCAGCTTGAGCGCGGCGGCCACGTTGCAGCCGCTCGAGATGCCGCAGAAGATGCCCTCCTCGCGGGCCAGCCGCCGGGCGATGTCCACGCTCTCCTCGGTAGTGGTGGTGATCACGCCGGTGAGCAGCGAGACGTCCAGGTTACGGGGCACGAAGCCGTCGCCGATGCCCTCGATGCCGTGGTGGCCCCAGGCCCGGCGCGAGAGCAGCGCGCACTCGGCCGGCTCGACCGCGTAGAGCTTCACCTTCGGATCGCGACTCCGCAGGTAGCGACCGACACCGGTGAGCAGGCCGCCCGAGCCCTGCGAGTCCACGAAAGCCCCGATGCGGCCGCCCGACTGCTCCCACAGCTCGGGACCGGTGGTGAGGATGTGGGCCTCCACGTTGTCCGGATTGTCGAACTGGCCGGGAACCCAGTGGCGGCCGGGGGCCGCGTCGCAGATCTGGCGGAGGCGCTCGAGCGCGAGATCCACGTCGCTCTCGCCGCCCGGGGTGAAGACCAGCTCGGCCCCGTAGGCGCGCATGATCTTCTTCCGCTCCTCGCTCATGCCCTCCGGCATCACGATGGTGCAGGGGTAGCCCTTGACCGCCGACACCCAGGCGCAGGCGATCCCCGCGTTGCCGGTCGAGCACTCGAGCACCTGCATGCCCGGCTTGAGATCGCCGCGCGACTCGGCCCGCTCGAACATGTGCAGGTAGATGCGGTCCTTGAGGCTGCCGGTGGCCCCGTACCATTCGACCTTCACGTAGATGGCGGGCTTCACGTCGCGGGTGATGCGATTGAGGCGCACGAGCGGCGTGCGGCCCACCGCGGCGGCGATGGACGGCAGCGCGGCCGTGTAGCGGTCCCACTGGGGCTTGGTCTCTGCGCTCATGATGTCAGCCTCGCGGGCCCGGCGCGACCGCGCCGACGCCTCGCAGGAACTTGGTGAGCCGGTGCTGGCCGGACGTGACCGCCTCGTAGCGGGCCGGATTGTCCGGGCCGCAGCAGGTGGGCAGGCACTCGATCAGCGCGTCGTAGTTGGGCTGGTGGAAGAAGGGGATCGAGAGCCGGCGGTTGCCGGCGGCCGCCCCGCGGGGCGGATTGACCACGCGGTGCATGGTCGAGATCCAGCGGTCGTTGGTCCAGTGCTGCATGAGGTCGCCGATATTGCAGACGAAGGTGGACGGCGGCGCGCTCACGTCGAGCCAGGCACCGCCGCGGCCCAGGACCTGGAGCCCGGGCACGTTGTCGGGCAGCAGGATGGTGACCGCCCCGTAGTCGGTATGCGCCCCCGCCCGGATCTGACCGGGCGCCGGCGGATCGACCTGCTCGGGATAGTGGTTGGCGCGGATGCCGCTGATGTGGCGGTCGGTCTTGTCGCGGAAGAAGTCTTCCGGCAGGTGGAGCGCCAGGGCGAAGATCCGCATGAGACGGGCCGCGAGCCCCTCCATGGCCCGGTAGTACTCGGTCCACGCCGCGCACAGCCCCGCGGGCCGCTCGGGCCAGAGGTTCGGCGCGAACGACGGGTAGGCCTCCGGCCGCCGGTAGTAGGCCTCGTCCGGCACGTCGACCGGGCCGATCGCGAAGAACTCCTTGAGATCGGTGCTGGAGGCGTCGCCCCGGCTATAGGAGAGGTTCTCGGCGCCGAGCGCGAGGTAGCCGCGGCTCTGCTCGGGCCGCGGCCGCGCCACCCGCTGCTTCTCGCCGGCCGGCAGGTCGAAGAACGCGCGCGAGGTGGCCAGCATGCGATCCGCCAACGCGCCGGGGACCCCGTGCCCGACGATCGTGAAGAAGCCGATGTCGGTGCAGGCCGCGTCGACCGCGCGCACCACCGCGTCGCGCTCGATCGGCCGCGCGCGCTCGCCGCTCGGATCGAAGGGCGCGATGTCGATCACCGGGACGGTCGTGTGCACGGCAGCCCCTCCGGCTTAGGCCAGGCCGAGGCCGGCCGCGCCTCCGGTGACCACCACCGCCCTGCCCGCGAGCCGCCCGGTCACCGATCCTGCTCGGCCCGACGCGTGAACTCGAGCGCGTCCTGCAGCACGTGGTCGGCGTGGGCGCGCGCCAGGCGCTCGCCGCGGTCGGCGTCGCCCGCCACCACCGCTTCGAAGAGCTCGCGGTGCTCGGCCACGCTCGACTCGACGCGCTCCGGCAGGTAGAGCGACCGGAGGCGGAGGACCAGGATCTGGGCGTAGACGTTGTCGAGCAGGCGGCTCAGCACCTGGTTCCGCGCCGCCCCCAGCACGCGGTCGTGGAAGTCGATCGCCGCGCGCGAGTACTGCTCGATCGCGCCGGCCGCCGCCGCCTGCTCCATCTCCTTCATGGAGGCCTCGAGACCCGCGTGGTCGTCGGGGTCGAGGTGACCCGCGGACTGTCGCACCGCGAGCGCCTCGAGCGCCCCGCGCACCGCGAAGAGGTCGCGGATCTGGTCGGCGCCGTAGTTGAGCACGAAGACACCGTGGCGGGGCACCGTGTTGACCAGCCCCTCGCTCTCGAGGCGGCGCATGGTGTCCCAGACCGGGGTGCGGCTGACTCCGAGGTCGCGGCAGATCTGCTCGACGTTCAGCTTCGAGCCGGGCGGGAAGACCTGGCTCAGGATGAGGTCGCGCACCGTCCGGTATACTCGCTCCCCGAGACTCTCGTGCAGCAGGGGGGCGATCGCGGCGCGGGGTGCAGTCGACCGGGCGGGTGACATGGAGCCGTATTCTTGGCGCGACCGAACGCGTTGTCAATCGGGTTTTCATTTGACACGTGACATGAAATGTAGGATAAGTGCGCGATTCCCCTAACCACCGCAACGTGGCGGCGTGGGACCCAAACAGTGCTGGGCAAGAGGAGGTCGTTCATGACGCGAGCAATCCGGGCCCTTTCCGTTGCGCTGGCCATCGTGTTCGCCGCCGGCGCGCCGAGCGCGCAAGTGCAGGACTCCGTGAAGGTGGGCGTGATCCAGCCCCTGTCGGGCCCGGTGGCCGCCTCCGGGAACTACGTCCGGATGGGCGCCGAGATCGCCCGCGACTGGGCGAACGCCAAGGGCGGCGTGCTCGGACGCAAGGTCGAGCTGCTGATCGAGGACAACAAGTCCGACCCGAAGGAAGCCGCCACCGCGGCCGAGAAGCTGATCGTGCGCGACAAGGTGCCGGTCATCGTCGGGGCCTGGGGCAGCTCGATGACTCTGGCCGCTATGCCGAAGCTCGAGGAGTACGGGGTGCCGATGGTGGTGGAGACCTCCAGCGCGGCCACCATCACCAAGCGTGGCAACCCGTGGATCTTCCGGATCAGCCCGCCGAGCGAGATGGAGGCCCTCGGCCTCGAGAAGTACCTCAAGGAGTTCGGCATCAAGCAGGCCGACTTCCTCGCGGTCAACACCGACTGGGGCCGGGGCTCGGTCACCGCGTTCGGCGACCTCCTGAAGAAGTCCGGCGCCTCGGTCGGGGCGGTGGAGTTCATGGAGCAGTCCGCCACCGACATGAACGCCCAGATCACCAAGGTGAAGGCGGGCTCGGCCGACACGCTGTTCCTCACCACGAGCGTCGAGCAGATCACGCTCGTGCTCAAGCAGGCGCAGGAGCAGCGGCTCATCCGCAAGGTCATCACCACCGGCGGCAGCTCCTCGCCGAGCCAGCTCATCAAGCAGGCGGGCGCGGCGGCCGAAGGCTCGTACCACATCCTGTTCTTCCTGCCCTGGTTCCCGGAGGCGATGCCGGACGGCAAGCTCGCGAAGGCCTTCGTCGACGAGTGGGCCAAGCGCGGCCACCCGTTCGAAGGGCTGACCGAGGGCTTCCGCGGCCACGACGGGGTGCTGACCGCGGTCGAGGCCATCCGGGTCGCCGGCAAGGCGGAGCCGAAGGCGGTGCAGGCCGCGCTCTGGCAGGTGAGCGTGATGGGGCTCAACGGGCCCATCAAGTTCGAGAAGGACGGCCCGGCCGGCAAGGAGAGCGGGCAGTCCAAGCCGAGCATCTTCATCGTCCAGGTGAAGGACGGCAAGATCGCGCTGCCCGCGTTCGCGGCCAAGAAGTAGCGCGGGAGGCGACCGCGAGCGCTTGGACCAGCTTCTCCAGCACCTCCTGAACGGATTGCTGCTGGGGGCCACCTACAGCCTGCTCGGGATCGGCCTCACCCTGGTCTTCGGGCTGATGAGCGTGGTGAACTTCGCCCACGGCGAGTTCTACACGCTGGGAGCCTACGCCGCCTTCGCGGCGCTGACGCTGGCCTCGGTGCACTTCTTCCTCGCGATCCCCCTCGCGATCGCCGCCGGCGCGGTGGCGGGCGCGATCTGCGAGCGGGTTCTCCTGCGCCCCCTGCGCGGCCAGTCGATCGACACCGTGATGCTGGTGATGATCGGGGTCTGGATCGCCATGCAGAACGCGGAGCTGCTCGGCTGGGGCGGGGTGGCCAAGAGCGTGCCGACGCCGTTTCCGACCCAGCCGCTGGTGCTGGGCCCGGTCTCGGTCGCCCCACTGCGGGTGTTCGTCTTCGTGGTCTCGGGAGGCCTGATTCTCGGCGCGCACCTGCTCCTCTCGCGGACCAAGCTGGGCCGGGCCATGCGGGCGACCTTCCAGGATCGCGAGACCGCCGCCCTCATGGGGGTGAGCATCGAGCGTATCCACACCATCACCTTCGCGTTCGGGGCCGGCCTGGCCGCCGCGGCGGGGGCCCTGCTGGGTCCCGTGTTCCTGCTCTACCCCTCCATGGGCGACCTGGCCTCGCTCAAGGCCTTCTCGGTGGTCATCCTGGGCGGGCTCGGCAACTTCGCGGGCGCCGCGCTCGGCGGCATCGTCCTGGGCGTGGCGGAGGAGCTGGGCGCGGGATACGTCTCCTCCGGCTACCGCGACGCGGTGGGCTTCCTGATGATCGTGGCGGTGCTGCTGCTGCGTCCTTCCGGGCTCTTCGCCCGCGCCGAGCGGGTGGGATGAGTCGCCTCGCGCTCCTGCTCGGGCTGGTGGTGGCGGTGACGGCGCCGGCGTGGGTCTGGAACCCGTACCATCTGCACACCCTGATCATGGCCGGCATCTTCGCGGTGCTCGCGCTCAGCCTGAATCTCCTGCTGGGCTACACCGGCCAGCTCTCGCTCGGCCACGCCGCCTTCTTCGGCATCGGCGCCTACGCCACCGGGCTCCTCACCGTGAAGCTCGAGTGGTCGGCCTGGATCGGCCTGCTCGCCGCGATCGTGCTGCCGGCCGTGGCGGGCTACGTGATCGGCCGGCTCGCGCTCAAGCTGCGCGGCGCCTACTTCGTGCTGCTGACCATCTCCTTCGCGGGGTGCGTCTCGCTGGTGAGCGTGAACTGGATGGACCTCACCAACGGTCCGCTCGGCCTGCCCGGAGTACCGCCGCTCGAGATCGCCCTGCCCGGGCTGCCCGCGCTCTCGCTGCGCACCAAGAGCGCTTTCTACTACGTGGTGCTGGCCGCGGTCGCGCTCTCGTACCTGGTGTGCCTGGCCCTGATCCGCTCGCGGGTGGGGCGGGCGCTGGTGGCGCTCCGGGAGAACGAGACGCTCGCCGCTTCGGTGGGCATCGACGGCACGCACTACCTGGTGCTGGCCGCGGTGGTCAGCGCGGCCATGGCCGGCTTCGGCGGCGGTCTCTACGCCCACTACACGCGCTTCGTGAGCCCGGAGGTCTTCCTCTTCACCTACACCGTCACGATGGTGATCATGGTGGTGGCGGGTGGCAAGGGCACGCTGGCCGGCCCCATCGTGGGCGCGGTGCTCTTCACGGTGCTGCCCGAGGCGCTGCGGGCCGCCACCTCCTGGCAGTGGCAGATGCTGCTCTACGGAATATTGTTGGTGGGTGTGCTGTTCTTCATGCCCGAGGGGATCGTGCCGGCCCTGCGCGGGCTCGGCCCGGCCGCCCGGCGCCGCTGGAGCCCGTCGTGACCCTCGAGGCCCACGACCTCACGGTGCGCTTCGGCGGGGTGGCCGCACTCGCGGGCGTGAGCTTCACGGTCGCGGCCGGCACCGTGACCAGCCTGATCGGCCCGAACGGCGCGGGCAAGACCACCGCCTTCAACGTGATCACCGGCTTCCAGCGGCCGACGCAGGGGACGGTCCGGCACGACGGGCAGCCCATCACCGGCTGGCGGCCGCACCGGATCGCGGCGCGAGGGCTCGTGCGCACGTTCCAGAAGACGAGCGTGTTCCCCGGCCTCAGCGTGCGGGAGAACGTGCTCACCGGGCTCCACCTCCGCGGGCGGGTGGGCGTGGCCGCGGCCCTGTTGACTCGTGGACGCGTGCGCGCGGAGGAGCGCCGGCTCGAGGCGGAGGCGGAGCGTCTGATCGACTTCGTCGGGCTCGGGCCGCGGCGGGCCGAGGCGGCGAGCGGCCTCTCCTACGGCGACCAGCGGCTGCTCGAGCTGGCGGTGGCCCTGGCCGCGCAGCCGCGCCTGCTCATGCTGGACGAGCCCGCCTCGGGCATGAGCGCCTCAGAGAAGGTCACCGTCGCGGCGCTGATCGGCCGGATCCGCGCGCAGGGCATCACGGTGTTCCTGGTGGAGCACGACATGCGGCTGGTCATGGGCATCTCGGATCGCGTGCTGGTGCTCAACTACGGCCGGCTGATCGCCGACGGCGACCCGGCCTCGGTGCGGCGCGACCCCGAGGTCGTTCGCGCCTACCTGGGATCGGGAGCCCATGCTCACGCTTGAGCGAGTGGCCGCGGGCTACGGGCGCATCACCGCGCTCCACGGCGTGTCGCTCACGGTGGGCGCGGCCGAGTTCGTGTGCCTCATCGGGGCCAACGGGGCCGGCAAGTCCACCACCCTCAAGACGATCTCCGGGCTGGTGCGGGCGGGGGCCGGGCGTATCGTCTTCGACGGCCAGGAGATCCAGCGCCTGGCGCCCCAGGACATCCTCCGCCGCGGGATCGCCCACTGCCCGGAGGGCCGGCGCGTGTTCCCGCACATGACGGTAGACGAGAACCTCCAGATGGGCGCCTACGTCCGCACGGACGGGGTCGCGGTCGCGGCGGACCGCGAGCGGGTCTTCGGCCACTTCCCGATCCTGGCCGACCGGCGGCGCCAGGCCGCGGGCACGCTCTCGGGCGGAGAGCAGCAGATGCTGGCCATCGGCCGCTGCCTCATGGCGCGCCCCCGGCTCATCCTGTTCGACGAGCCCTCTCTCGGGCTGGCGCCCACCGTGACCGAGACCGTGTTCCAGATCATCGCGGGCATCCAGCGGGAAGGCACCACCGTGCTGATGGTCGAGCAGAACGCCTACATGGCGCTCCAGCTCGCGGGCCGCGCCTACGTGATGGAGACCGGCCGCATCACCCTCGAGGGCCCCGCGAAGGAGCTGATGCAGAACGACCACGTGAAGCGCGCCTATCTGGGCGGCTAAGAGGCTAAGCAATGGCCGCGCCGGAACGGTTGTCCGCCGACGGGGGGAGCGCGATCGCTGCGCCGGAACGGTTGTCCGCCGACGGGGGGAGTGCGGGGGCCATTTCTGGGCCCCCGCAGATGAAAAGCTCTAAGGAAGTAAACGATAGTCCGCAGGAGCTCTACGGAGCTCACCGCTAACATGGGCGCCAAGTATTTCGGGGCCTCGGTAAAACGCAAAGAAGACCCGCGCTACCTGCGCGGCGAGGGCCGCTTCGTGGACGACATCAAGCTGCCCGGCATGCTTCACGCCGCCTTCGTGCGGAGCCCCTACGCCCACGCGCGCATCACCGCGATTCGCACCGAGGCCGCGAAGCGCCTGCCCGGCGTCGCCCACGTGTTCACGTTCGCCGATCTCGAGCGCTGGATGAAGCCGCTGCCGCTCTTCGGCGCCATTCCGCCCGGGCTGTCGGCCCGCGTCGCGGTGACCATGAAACAGATTGGTCAACTCGCCTTGTGCCGCGACGAGGCGCGCCACGTGGGCGAGATCGTGGCCATGGTCCTGGCGGGCAGCCGTGCCCTGGCCGAGGACGGCTGCGAGCTGATCGAGGTCGACTACGAGCCCCTGCCGGTGCTGGCCGACGCGGTGGCCGCCGCCCTGCCGGGCGCGTCGGTGCTCTACCCGGAATGGGGCGACAACATCGCACTCTCGTTCAAGACCGGCTTCGGCGACGTGGAGGCCGTGCTGCACCAGGCCGACGCGCGGGTGCGGGAGCGGTTCGTGATCCCGCGCTACGTGGGCATGCCGATCGAGACGCGCGGGGTGGTGGCCCAGTGGGACGCGCGCGACGGCACGCTCACCACGTGGAACGGCACCCAGGTGGTCCACTTCGTCCAGCAGGGCCTGGTGTCCGCCCTCGGACTGCCGCCCCACAAGATCCGGGTGATCGCGCCCGACGTGGGCGGGGGCTTCGGCACCAAGGCCAACGGCTACGCGGAGGATCTCCTGATCCCCGCCGCCGCCATCGCCTCGCGGCGGCCGGTGAAGTGGACCGAGGATCGGCGGGAGCACATGATGGGCTCGGCCCACGCGCGGGCGCAGGTGCACGACATCGAGATCGCGGCTCGGCGCGACGGGACCATGCTGGCGGTGCGTGACCGCATCTGGGTCGATCTCGGCGCCTACAACTCGTGGGGCATCGTGCTGCCGTACAACACGGTGGCGCACCTGCTGGGTCCGCACCGCGTGCCGAATCTCGACGTGGAGTGCCTCGGGGTCGTGACCACCAAGACTCCGAACGCGCCCTATCGCGGGGCGGGCCGCCCGGAGACCGTGTTCGCGATGGATCGCATCGTGGATTGCCTGGCCCGCGAGCTGTCGATGGATCCGGCGGAGCTGCGGCGAAGGAACTACCTCACCGAGGCGGACATGCCGTACGAGATCCAGATCCCGTACCGCGACGGCAACCCGCTGGTCTACGACAGCGGCGACTTCCGGGCCGGCCTCGAGGCCGCGCTCACCGCGGTGGACTATCCGGCCCTGCGCGCCGAGCAGGCCCGCCTGCGCGAGCAGGGCATCCACCGCGGTATCGGCATCTCGGGCTACGTGGAGGGCACCGCGATCGGGCCGTACGAAGGCGCCACCGTGCGGCTCGACCCGTCGGGCCACGCGGTGGTGGCGACCGGGGCCTGCTGCCAGGGGCAAGGCCACGAGACCTCGTTCGCCCAGATCGCGGCCGATGCCCTCGGCATCCCGCTCGACTGGGTGACGGTGGTGGGCGGCGACACCGCGGCGATCCCGTTCGGCGTCGGCACCTTCGCCTCGCGCAGCGCGGTCAACGCGGGCAGCTCGATCCACGAGGCCTCCGGCCGCGTGAAGGACAAGATCGTCGCCGCGGCCGCGGCCCTGCTGGAGGCGGCGCCGTCGGACATCGAGGTGAGCGACGGCACCGTCGCGGTGCGCGGGGCGCCCGGCTCGGTGACCCCGCTCGCCGCCGTGATCCGGGCCGCCATCCCGACCTTCGCCAAGCCCGGGGTGACCGCCCTCGACTTCGAGGCGACCGTCTATCATCACCAGCCGACCGTGACCTACACGAGCGCGGTGCACGTCGCGGTGGTGGACGTCGACACCGGCACCGGCGCGGTCGCGCTGCGCCGCTACCTGGTCGCCCACGACTGCGGCAAGGTGATCAACCCGGTGATCGTGGAGGGCCAGATCCACGGCGGTGTGGCGCAGGGCGTGGGCGGTGGGCTGCTCGAGGAGATGGTCTACG
>DATGBR010000047.1:0-39005 GCA_035312605.1 Candidatus Methylomirabilota bacterium | reverse complement strand
ACCCGTGTCTTCTGCGGGTCGACGGAGGCGCGCGCAGTCTGTCTCGTGGCTCGACTGAGACGGCGTCGAACGGCTGCGACTCAGCGTGGTCCGGGAAGCCCCCCCGCCACCGGCCCCGCTCGCACCCGCCGAGCCGCCGCGCCGTTACTTGACCGACCCCGCGGTGAGGCCGCCGACGAGGTAGGGCTCGATGAGGGCGAAGAGGACGACGACCGGGACGATGGCGATGGTGGAGGCGGCGAAGAGGAGGTCCCAGTGCTGGACGTAGGCGGTCACGTAGGAGGTGATGCCGACGGTGAGGGGGCGCATCGAGGCGTCGGTCATCAGGGTGAGGGCGACGATGTATTCGTTCCAGGCCGCGATGAAGGCGAAGATGGCGGCGGTGACGATGCCGGGAAGCGCGACCGGCAGGACGACGCGAAGCAGGGTCCCGGCGCGACCGCAGCCGTCGACCGCGGCGGCCTCCTCGATCTCACGCGGGATCGAGGCGAAGAAGGCGCGCAGGATCCAGATCGCGAAGGCGAGGTTGAAGGCGGCGTTGACCAGGATCAGCGCGGCGTAGGTGTTGATCAGGCCCAGCTCGAAGAACTCGCGGTAGAGGCCGACGACCAGCGCGGTCGGCGCGAACATCTGGGTCACCAGGACCAGGAACAGGAACGCGCCGCGGCCCGCGAACCGGTGCCGCGCGGTGTGGTAGGCCGCGGGCACCGCGGCCGCGATCACGATGGCGGTCGAGGCCACCGCCACCACCAGCGAGACCCGCAGCCAGGCCTGGAACTCGGGATCGCGCAGCACCGTCCAGAAGTTCTGCGGCCGCCACGCCATCGGCAGCAGGCGCGGCGGGGTGACCCGCAGCTCGGCCTCCGGCTTGAGCGCGGTGAGCAGCATCACCGCGTACGGGGCGAGGAGCGCCGCCGCCACCAGCACCCCGAGGCCGCCCAGCGCCGCCCGGCGGATCAGACCGGTTCCTCCCGCCACTGCGACACCCGCAGGTAGGCCAGCACCGCGAGCAGGATCAGGGCCACGTTCACCACGCCGAGCGCCGCCGCGAGGCCCACGTCCCGCAGCGCGCTCTTGAAGGCGATCTTGTACATGTAGGTGATCATCGTGTCGTGGGCCATCCCGGGATTGCGGTCGTTGAGCGTCCACACGATCGGGAAGGAGTTGAAGACGTAGATGAGGTTCAGGACCGCGGCCACCAGCAGGGCCGGACGGAGGAGCGGCAGGGTGACCGCACGGTAAGCCCGCCAGCCGGAGGCTCCGTCCACCCGCGCCGCCTCGTAGACCTCGGCGGGGATGGTCGAGAGCCCGGCGAGCAGGACGTAGGTGGTGAACGGCAACGAGACGAAGACCCCCACCGCGATCATCGCCCCCATGACGGTGGCGTCGTCGCCCAGCCAGTCCACCGGCGCCCGCACGAGACCGGCGGCCACGAGCGCGCGATTGATCAGGCCGAAGTAGTAGTCGTAGAGCCACACGAAGAGCTTCGAGGTCATGATGAGCGACGCGGCCCACGGCACGATGAGGGCCCAGCGCACGAGCCGGCGCCCCGGGAAGGCCGCGTCGAGGAGCTGGGCCAGCCCGAGCGAGATCACGATCGTGATCCCGACCACCAGGGCCACCCACGTCACGGTGTTGCCGATCACGGTGGGCAGCGCGTCCTGCTCGAGGAGGCGCCCGTAGTTGCGTGCGCCGACCGCGCCCTGGTAGAGCCCGGTGATCGAGTAGCGCCCGAGGGAAGCCCGCACGAGCTGGACCGCCGGGTAGACCACCACCGCCGCAATGAGGAGAAGGCTCGGGCCGAGCCAGATGAGCGCCCGTCCCACACCCGCGCCCGCGGGGCGGCGGCCGCGCGCGGGCGGGAGACCCGTCAGCGACCGCTCTCCGCCGCGTTCTTCTGGAGCCGGTCGAGGACCTGCCGCGGATCGCCGCCCGGCTGTACGGCCAGCCCGATGCTCTGCTGGACGTCGAGCTTCACCTTGTCCCACACCGGATCGGTGGTGGGGGCGAGGCGCGCGCTCGGCAGGGCGTCGAGGTAGGGCTTGAGCTTCTCGTTGCCGCTCATGCGCTCCCGCCCGGACTTGGTGACCGGGAGGAAGCCTTCCGCGGTGATCCAGCGCGTGATCTGCTCCGGCTGGTAGTAGAGGTCCAGAAACTGCCGCACCGCCTCCTGGTTGCCCTTCTTCTTGAAGACCATCAGGTAGTCCTCGACGCCGAGGGTGACCGGCGCGCCGACATTGGTCGGCATCTGGGTCACCCCGTAGCGAACCTTGCCTTCCGCGTCGAGCTGGGCCGCGAGAGGGCTGAAGCCCATCACCATCCCGACCTTGCCGTCCTTGAAGAGCTGGAAGGCGCCGTCGGTGCGGTTGGTCTTGCCCGGATTGACCTGGGTCACCTTGTGGGTGTTGGCGAGCCCGGCCAGGAACTGGAGCGTCTGCACGTTCTTGTCGCTGTTGATCGCCCAGGCGTCGCCCGACTTCCAGTCACCACCGTTGTTCCACATCCAGATCGACCACTCGGCCTGCGCCTCCTCGGGGCCGAGCGGCAGCGCGTAGCCGATCACCCCGCCGCCGAGCGCCCGCACCTTCTGCGCGGCCTGGACCAGCTCGTCCCACGTGCGCGGCGGCGCGGTCACCTTCGCGCGCTCGAGCAGATCGCGGTTGTAGAAGAAGGCGCGCGCGCTGGCCAGGATGGGGAACCCGTAGAGCTTGTCCCGGTAGGTCCCGCCGCGCGCGAAGGCCTCGAGGAAGTCGTCGCGCGTCTTGGGGGAGAGCGCCTCGTCCGCCGAGTAGAGCAGCCCGTCCTTCGCGTAGCTCGAGAACGAGTTGAGATTGAGCACGTCGGGCGGCTGGTTGTTCTGGATCATGGTGCTGACCTGCTGGTCGATGGAGTTCCAGTCGATCACCTGGAGATCCACCTTGACGCCGGTCTGCTTGGTGTATTGCTCGGCGAGGCTCTGCCAGAAGGGCCGGGTGTGATCGCGACTGTACTCCGCGATCACCACCTTGATCGTGGCCGGCTTGCCGTCCCCGCGCCCGCACCCGGACGCGACGACCGCGGTCACGCAGAGCAGCGCCAGGACCAGGAGGCGGCGGCTCGTCATCGAGCCCATACTACATTTTCTCTCGCCGATCCGCGAAGGTCTGCGGCGGCCCTGGCCGGGCACATTCTGCGCCTGTAACGCCTGATCCCCGCCCTGAACGGGACCGGACGATCCCGCCGCCGACCGAGAAGGACCCGCGCAACACCCGCGCAGCCGGAGGAGCCCCATGGACCCGATGACGATGCTGGACGTCCTGCCGCTGCCCAAGCGGCGGGGCATCGAGAGCAGCCCGGAGGATCGGTTAATCGTGGCGATCCGCGTGATCCAGGAGCGTCAGCGGCAGGGGCTGACCGTGAAGGCGCGGCAGCCCTTGACGTCAGCGATCGGCACCCTGCGCTCGATCGAGAGCGGCGACAAGATGCCGACGATCAAGCTCGCGCTGAAGATCGCAGCGGTGCTGCAGGTGCCGCCCGGGACCCTGTTCAAGCGCGACCGACGGCGGGCGAATCGGGTGGTGATCACGTCGTAGAAGCAGCAGGCCCCGAGGAGGAGACCGATGACGAACGAGCAGGCGCTGGACCAAGCGGTGATGAAGCTGATCCCCGAGATCGCGATCGGCGGCGCAGGCGGTCGCCCGAACGTGGCGATCGTGGACGCGCTGGAGGAGCAGCTACCCGAGCTGCGCCGGCTGCGCGGCGAGGTGTGGCTCGAGGCGCAGGCCCGGACGCTGAAGCCCAGGCTGCCGCGAGGGACGTTGCAGCGAGCCGATCTGGGCGATCCCGCGGCGCTGGCGCTGATCGCCGAACGTGAGGCTCGCTGGGCCGCTGAAGGCCGTGATGCGCACGGACGGAAGAAGCGACCGCGAGAGCTGGAGACCGCATGAAGAGCCACGAGCGGAAGCCGCCGTGGCAGTCAAGACGGGCACTCCCGCGGAATCTATGGCCGCCCCGGCAGCCCGTCAACGGAAACGGCACCCACCGCCGCGCGGGTGAGCTCCGAAGACAATCGGCATGAGTCGTGTACTGTCCGGCCGGTTAATTCCCTGCCTGGGCGGGGAGAGATCACCGGCTCGTGACACTTGCCATCAACATGAAATTGTGGACTTAGCATGGGCACGCATCTTGCCGCCTAACACCTCTGGCCGGGATTACTCAACCTGCCCGCGATGGACGGCAGGCACCTCGCGCACAGTCTGCGTCAGAGTTTCGGACCGGATATCCGGCTCATCGCCCTGACAAGTCGTGATGACCCGGAAGATCGCGCGCGCAGCGCGGCAGCGGCCCTGACGGCGGAGAATCGCCCCCTGACATCGACCGCGATCGGCTTCGCGGGGTAGGCATCGCGACCGGCTCTCCTTGACAGGGCTCCGCCCGGAGAGCATGATCGCCGCGTAAGTCACAGGAGGTTCCCGCCTTGAACCACGTGCCGGTGAAGCCGATTGCCCCGCCGCGTTTCAGAGCGCTGCTACGCGTTCGATTATGCGCCATCCTCGTCCTTCTCGTGCTTGGCCGCGCGCCCGCCGCAGAGGCTTCGCAGGATGTTCTCGGGATCGTCGCTGACATGACGGCCGCCTACGCGAGCATTCAAGACTACACAGCGCGCTTTGTGAAACGCGAGCGGATCAAGGACAAGCTTCGTGATGCCGAGGACATCCGGCTGAAGTTCAGAGAGCCTGGGAAGATTTACATGCGCTGGATGGGACCCGACGCTCCGAGTCGGGAAATCCTATTCGTGAAAGGGCGTGACCAGGACCGCGCGCTGATTCACGAGCCAAAATTCCCGAGCTCCTTCATCACGATTCTGACCCCGC
This sequence comes from Candidatus Methylomirabilota bacterium, assembly GCA_035312605.1. Taxonomy (GTDB): domain Bacteria; phylum Methylomirabilota; class Methylomirabilia; order Rokubacteriales; family CSP1-6; genus CAMLFJ01. The sequence continues at coordinate 34,152 of DATGBR010000047.1, read as the reverse complement.
CCGACAGCCCACTGGTCCTGCAGGAGAGCCGTCATCCGATCACGGATGTAGGGCTTGGACGACTGATCGAGCTTCTGGCCACCTACACGCATCGCGCGTTCACGCGTGGCGAGCTCGCGACGAGAGAGCTCCCCGCAGATGACCCGTCGGGGCCAGCCAAGGCGGAACGGCGGCTCGAGCTGATTACCCCGAAGACGGCCACGGGTTACCTCGCGCATCGGGCCGTTGTAACAATCGACCTCGCCACGCGTCTGCCGGTCGCGGTGGAGCTCTTTGGCACGAGTGACGAGCTTCTGGCGAGCTACACGTACAAAGACCTCATCGTGAATCCAGGTCTCACCGACCGGGACTTCGACCCGACCAACCCCCAGTACACCTTTCCCGCCAGGCGACTCCCGGTCTGAAGCGCCGGTGCGGGGCCCTAACTAAGGCCGGGCCGAACGGCTTGGTGTGCAACGCTCTCGGTACCAGCGCACGGTGCGGCGGAGCGCCTCTTCCAGGCCCACCTTCGGCTCGTACTTGAGCACCCGCCGCGCATTGGCGATCGAAAAGTGATAGTCGCGGCCGCCGTTGCAGACGCGATAGCGCGTCAAGAGCGGCGAGTTCGCCGCCCCCGCGACCTTGTACGCACCCTCCATCACGGCCGCCACCGGATAGCCCAGCCAGAACGGAACCGAGAGCCTCGGCCGCTTGACCCCCAGCTCGTCTGCCAGCTTTTCGGTGAACGTGCGCCAATCGATGTCCAGGCCATCGGTCACCAAGAATGCCTCGCCCGCCGCCGCCGCCTCGAAGCACGCCAGCACGATCGCGTCGGCCAAATTCTCGACGTACGCCGGGCAGGTCCACGAGCGTCCGCCGCCGATGTATCCGCCCTTGCCCTGCTCCAGCGCCTGCGCGTACTTGTCGATGAACGTGTGATCGCGCGGGCCGAACACGTTGCCCGGGCGGATGGCCGTCGCCTCCAGCCCCGAGGCGAAGATCTCGCGCTCGGCTTGCTTCTTTGATTCGCAGTAGGCGAAGGAGGTCTCGGGCATGGGCGCCGACTCGTCCTGGTTGCGCGCTCCCGGAAACCCGTGCAGCGCCGCCGTGCTGATGTGCACCAACCGCCTGACCCCCGCCGCCCTGGCCGCCTCGATGACGTTCCGCGTCCCGTGCACGTTGACCGAAAGACACTCTCCGCGAGGGTCCCAATCCGACACGAACCCCGCGACATGCACCACGATCTCGACGCCCCGCATCGGCTCATTCAGCGACGCCCGGTCCGTGATGTCCCCGCGCGCCAGCTCGACGTCGACGCCCTCGAGGAACGTCAGATCGCTCGACGCCCGCACCAGCCCTCGCACCTTCCCCCCGTCGCGGAGCAACCGCTCGACCACGTGGCTGCCGATGAATCCGTTCGCCCCCGTGACCAGGATCACGCCAGCCCCAGGATGAACAGGTCGGTCAGGACGCCGATCGATGCGTGCACCGCCCACCCGTACCAGATCGAGCGCGTACGCAGCGCGAGCCAGCCGAAGAGTAGCCCGATCGGAATCGAGCCCAGGATCTCGCCTTCGGGCTTGCCGATGTGAAGCAGGCAGGAGGCCATCGTCTGGATCAGAATCGCGTTCGTGGCGCCGAGCTCGCCCTTCAGGCCAAACAGCAGAAACCCTCGGAAATAAAACTCCCACGCCGTGTAAAAGACCCCCACGTAGGCCAGCTCGTACCAGATCACGAGATCGCGGCGCGTATAGAGCGCCTGGCACATCGGGTACTCCGCGCGCACATCGGCCATCCCCGACGCGACATACGTGACGGGCAGCACCACGATCGGAATGAGCAGCAGGAGCTTCGCGCCGAATCTCGCGTCGCCCAGGCCCAGCCCGAGCTCCGAAAGTCGCACGCCGCTCGCCCAGGCATAGAGGGCGGGCAGAATTCCGACGATTGCGAAGAAGAAGATGAATTGAAAGTAACAGCCCTCGAGCGGCCCGTGGCGATCCCTCACGACCCCGTGGTAGCGCCAGAGCGCGAGCAACACCGGCGCGCTCAGCAGCAGGACCGGCGTCTTCACGACGCCACCCCGAAATGCGCTGCGAAACGCGGCCGGATCCGCGCGTACACGCACTTCGCCAGGCCGTAGTTCAGCGCCGCGATCGCAAGACCGGCCACCACGTCGACCACATAGTGATATCGGCAATAGACGAGCGAGACCGTGGTTCCGATCGCCGGTGCGAGGAGCCAGCCGAACATTCGGCGGTTGTGACGGAACGCAAACATCATCGTGGTGAGCAGAATGGCGGCGTGCAAGCTCGGAAACGCGTCCAGCTTGCTCGGCTCCAGCGCGTCGATGAGGCCGCGGATCGGCTCCGTCAGCGTGAGGCCGGGCAGCGGCGCGGGATGCACGGCCACCAGGTGAAAGCGCGGCCCTTCGGCGGGAAAGATAAAGTACAGGACGTACGAGGCGTAGTAGCAGGTCAGATAGACGAAGTAGGCTTCCTCGATCTCCGGGATCATGGACCGCGCGTACATCCAGCCGAGCAGAATCAGGGGCATCGGAAAGTAGAACAGGTAGCAGTAGTACAGGATCTCGGTCAGCCATGGCGCCGCCCAGCGCGTCGCCCATTCGGTCGGGTTGACACCCAAGAGCGCGAGATCCATCCGCGCCAGGAAGTCATCCGCCCGCCAGGCGCTGACATAGGGCACTACCATGAACAGCGTCTCGAACACCGCGAAGAGAAATACGATCGGCAGGATGAACATGGCCAGCCGCCGGTCGTGCCAGCGGAAGGTCCAGAGCAGCCACAGCAGTAACGCCGGATAGACGATGGCCAGCGGAACCGCGTAGGGCGTCCAGGAACATGTCGCGAGCGCCGACACGAGGACCAGAAACGAAAGGTTCAAGCCGTCGATGACGCTGACGCGCATCGCCCTATTCGGCGAGTATCCGTGCTCGTCGCCGACGAGGATCTTGGCCGCCCAAATCACCGAAGGGCTTTCTCATAGATCCGATACGTCTTGTAGTGGACACCGACGATCGAATCGGCAATCCCCTTCATCGACTCATTGTCCTCCAGAATCCAGGAGAGCTCCCCGCGAAGCATTCCGTGGCGGCGGCGCCACTCGACACGATGTTGCGCGATCAATAGCAGGGCCATGAACGCGCCGGACGGACGGTTCTGATATCTCTTACGGACCCCCATCAGGGGCACGCGCACGCAGGGAAATCTGCGCCGCCGGACTCGCCAGGCCAGCTTCGCCCAACCGAAGGGGACGAGGCGGCCATGCAGATCGGCAATCAACTCGTTGAGATCGGGCAGGACGAGCATGAAGGCAGCGGGCTCGCCCTCCCAGTAGGCAATCTTGCCGCTGTGTTCATAGAGCAGGAGGCTGAGATCGGCTCGCATCTTGGAGATTTCAGCCTCCGTCAAGGGCACGTAGCCCCAATTGTTCGACCAAGCGTCGTTGAAAATGTCCCTGATGATCCGGAAATCGTCGCTCATTCGGCTCCGGCGGAGATTCCGCACCTGAAGGCGCTGGTCGGCCTCCGCCTTGCGCACGATGCGCAAGACATTCTCGGGAAACTCAGCAACGGCATCCAGATCGTACGCCCACAGATCCTTGGCTTTGCGATAGCCGAGCCCTTCGATCCGCGCCGCGTAGTATGGCCGGGCGTGACTCATCATGATTCGCGGGCGGTCTTTGAAGCCGTCGATCAGCAATCCGCATTCCTCGTTGATCGAGAGGTTGAAGGGACCAAGGACGCGCACCATGCCACGGTCTTGAAGCCAGCCTTCGGCCGTCTCGAACAGCGCCCTGAATACCGTCGGGTCATCGGGCGCCTCCACGAAACCGAAATGACCGGTCCCTTGCCCATGACCGTCCTGGGCCAGCTCGTCGATCTGGGCGCTGATCCGACCAACCGGCTCGCCATCGCGATAGGCGATCCAGTAGTCAGCCGCGGCGTGCTCAAAATAGGGGTTCTTGTCCTTCGCCAGCAGATTGAGCCGCTCGAACATCAGAGGAGCCACCCACGCGGGATCGTCGCGGTACAAGGGCGCGGGGAGCCCGACGAAGGTCTTGAGGGCCTTCCGGTTCGTGACCCGCTCTATGCGGATGGACGCGGATTCAGAGATACCCATCCGAGTTGCTGGAAGACCAGGATTCGCATTCGGCGCGCGGCCAGGGCGGGTCTTGTCAGGTGCCCTACGCCGAGATCTGCGCCAGCCGGCGCAACTCTTCCGAGACCGCCTCTATGCTCTGACGAATCTGCTCCGGGGTGTGGGTGCAGCAGATGAAGAATCGCAGGCGCGCGGCGCGCTCCGGGATCGCCGGATGGATGATCGGCGGCACGTTGATGCCGCGCTCGAACAGCGCATTGGAGAGCATCACGCTCTTGAGCGAGCTTCCCACGATCACGGGAATCACTGAGTAGCCGGCACTGCCTCCCGTATCCAGGCCAGCCTGTCGCGCGAGATCCAGAAACAGCTCGCCCGCTTCGTGAAGCCGAGCGACACGCTCGGGCTCGGCCTTCAGTTGCTCCAGGGCCGCCAGCGCGGCGGCGGCCACCGGCGGGGCCATGCCCACGCTGTAGAGAAAGCCGGGCGCGGAGAACTTTAGATACTCCACGAGCGCCGGTTCTCCGGCGACATACCCTCCGCAGCTCGCCAGGGTCTTGCTGAGCGTACCCATCCAGATGTCGACGGCGCGCGGGTCGACCCCGAAATGCTCTCCGATGCCGAAACCGCGCGCGCCCAGCACCCCAATGGAGTGGGCTTCGTCCACCATCAGGAATGTGCCGTGGCGGCGCTTGATCTCGATGAAGCGGTCGAGATCCGGAAAGTCGCCGTCCATGCTGTAGATTCCTTCGATGACGACGACGGCGCGCTCGTGCTTCGCGCGTTCCCGGCGCAGGATGCCATCGAGCGCCTGCCAGTCGTTGTGCGGGAATGAAATGCGGCGCGCTCCCGAGAGCAAGGCACCCTGGAGCACGCTGTTATGGATGCCGGCATCGTGCAGGATCAGATCCTTGCCCCGGAACAAATGCCCCAGCGTGGTGACATTGGTCGCCCACCCGCTCACGAACACCGCGCAGTCTTCCACCCCATGCATCTCGGCCAGCGCTCGTTCGAGCTCGCGCTGGTAGGGGCGCTCGCCAGAGACCGGCCGGCTGGCCGAGGCCGACGTGCCGTAGCGGTCAACTGCCTCCTTGGCCGCCCTCGAGACGGCCTCGTGGCCGCAGAGATCGAGATAGTTGTAGCTCGCGAAGTTGATGTATTCGCGATCACCGATGAGGGCCGTGTTGCGGGCCACGCGTTGGTGGAGCCTGAAGTAGGGCAGGTCGATACCGAGGTGCGCGGCCGCCGCCCTTTGAAGGTGCAGCTCCTGATACCCTGGAAGCTGATCGAAGCGAAGGAAGGCTGACGGGACCGTACTGCCGGCCCCCGGCCCCGGCGCGGCCATTGGCGCATCTTCATCAGCGGTACCGGCCGATCCGGAAGGACGTGTGGCCCGGCGGTCGATCATCCGCTGGATGAGCTTTCCCTTGGCCTCCGGCGATAGCCCAAACAGGTGCTTGCCGGTCCCCGGCTCCGTCACGGCCCCCTCAATCTTCCTCGGAGAGATGTTGTAAGAACTCGGCGACGTCCTTCGGGCTGGGTGTCTCGCCATGGCGAGAGACCAACGTATTCAGGGCTTCCCGCTGGTCGTCGCGTTCCGGGGGCTCGGCTCCCTCTTCGCCCCCGCAGAGCTGGGTGGCGATACGGCCGGCAATCTGCGCGATTGTCGCTCCCCCCGTCACCGCGGTGGGGGGGACACTGATCCCGAAACGGCTCTCGATTGCCGTAACCAGCTCGACCGCCATCAGCGAATCCATGCCCAGATCGTAGATCGTCGCATTGCTGGCGATTTTCTCGACCGGCATCCGCAGCACATTGGCCATCTGCTCGAAGAGCAGCTCGGTCACTGTCTGGAGCACCTCGTCACTGGATAGATTGGCGATCAGCGCGTGGATATCGGCATCCATCGCCCCATCACCGATCTCCTCGGCGGCTCGACCGCCGAGAGCCCTGAACCTCGGCGACTGCATCCCGGGCATCGTCTTCTGCAGCCTCCGCCAGTCGAGATCGGCTACCGCCACTCCGGTGCGATCGGCCCTGAGCAGCTCTTCCAGTTGGCTCAACGCTTGCGCCGAGCTCAGCAACTGACCGCCGATGCGCGCCACCAGCGCGTCGCGAACTCTCTCGTTTCGAGCCAGAAATCCGACATCGCCGATCGGGCCCCAGCCCACGGTGAGCGCCGGCAAGCCGAGGCGACGGCGGCACTCCGCCAGGCTCTCGAGGTACATGTTGGCCGCGACGTAACTCCCCTGACCCGGGTTGCCCAAGGTAGTGGTCGCCGACGAGTACAGGACAAAGAAATCGAGACGCCGGTCGCGGGTCAGCTCGTGCAAATGCCACGCGCCGAGCATCTTGGGGGCCAGAACCCGCTGCAGGCTGTCCCGGCTCAGGTTGCGCACCAGGGCATCCTCCAGGACCATGGCCGCATGGACGACCCCTTTCAGCGGTGGGAGGTCCTGAGCCATTTGCTGAAACACCTTCTGCAGGTCATCGAACCGGGCGACATCGGCGCGGCACACCAGGACTCGGGCACCGGCCGCCTCGAGCTCGGCTACCCCGGCTTGGGCTTCCGGGGAAGCGGCGCCGCGGCGGCCCACCAGGACGAGATTGCGCGCGCCCTTGGCGAATAGCCAGCGCGCCGTCGCAAGGCCGAAGCCACCCAAGCCGCCGGAGATCAGGTAGCTGGCGTCAGGATCCAGCTCGAATTCACCGATGGGCGGAGCGACTACCTGGATCGCCTCGATGGGATTGTCGTAGGACACGACGACCTTTCCGATCTGGAGCGACTGCTGCATGTATCGGAACGCGTCGGCGACCCTCGTGCTGGGAAATGTCCGGTACGGCAAGGGGCGGAACGCGCCCTTGTCGAACAGCTCCATCATCTCTCGGAAGACTCGACCAGCCAGATCACTGCGCTCCTTCATCAGCTGGTCGGCGTCGATCCCGAAATAGGTGATGTTGTTGCGGAAGGGGCGCAATCCGATCTTGGCATTTTCGTAGTAGTCTCGCTTGCCGAGCTCCAGGAACCGTCCGAACGGTTTCAGCACCGTCAAGTTCTTGGACACTGCCTCACCGGAGAGAAAGTTCAGCACGACGTCCACACCGGAGCCGCCGGTAATCTCCAGGATCTCATCGGCAAAGGCGAGACTCCGGGAATCCAGGACGTGGTCGACGCCGAGAAGGCGCAGAAAGTCCCGCTTCTCCTCGGAACCGGCAGTGGCGAAGATCTCCGCCCCGCAGAACCTCGCATACTGGATTGCCGCCATCCCGACCCCGCCAGCGGCGCCGTGGATGAGCAGCTTCTCACCGCGTCCGAGCCTGGCCAAATGGTTCAGCGCATAGTACACGGTGAAGAAGACGCCCGGAACGGTGGCCGCTTCCTCGTAGGTCCAGTCCCTCGGCACGAGCGCGACGGCCGTCGTCCGAGTGGTCACATGGGAAGCGAAGCAAGCCCTGCCGAAGCAGACGACCGAGTTGCCCACCTCGAGGTCCGTGACGTCGGAACCCACCCTGACCACGTCCCCGGCGCACTCCATGCCCAGCGTCGCCCCGGCAAAGCCGTTCTCCACCGCCTCGTCGGAGAGCATGCCCATGGCATACATCAAGTCACGAAAATTGAGGCCGGTCGCCCGCACGCGGATCTCGATCTCGCCGCTCTGCGGCGGCTGGCGCGGTTCCGCGTACCACCGCAGGTTGTTGAGGGACCCCGGATTCGCAAAGTCCAGGCGGGCCCGTCCGGACGGGTCGGTCTGCGTGAGGACCTCCGGAGCATCCAGCTCGACCCGATCGAGGCGCATCCCGTACCGGGCGTCGGCGGTCACCAGCACCTCGGTTTCCTCGTCGGGCTCCCGCAACTCCGCCATGACGAGCCGCCCCGCGAGGTTGGCCTGACCTTTCGCGTAAAGGTCGATCAACCGGCACTGGAGCTCCGGGTGCTCGTTCATGAGGACTCGTCCCAGTCCCCACAGGGGGGCCTGGGACGGGATCGGGGAATCGACGCCGAGCGCCCCGGAAGCCGAAACGGCACCGGCCGTCACCAGCCACAATCGCGGCGGTCTGTCTGCCTCTCCACGACAGAGAGACTGGGCCAGGTGCATCGCGGTGGCGCAGCGATGGTCCTGCACGACACACAGGTCGGTGTCGGTGGTGTCCGGGGAGAGCGAGAGGCCCATGAGGTGAACAATCTCGGTCACGCGCTTGTCTTCCTCCCGAAGGATGCCGACAAGCCGCTCGAAGTCTTCCGCGTTTTCCGGCGCCACCACAAATTCGTCCTCGCGAGGTCGGCTGAAGTGCTTGCCGGCGGCCACCCGAAAGGGTCGATGCCCGTCAGCACGCAGCTCCTCGACCACGCAGTCGGCGATGGCCGCTGAATCTCCGTCCTGGTCGGAGAGGATCAGGTAGCCCTGGCCCGCCGGCGGCGCCCTATCGACGGTCCCAGGGGTCACCGCGGAATTACGTGCGACCAGTAGATACGCACTGGCGGGGACGTCTGGGGCAGGCTCGGACCACGCCATGGCATCGACGAAGCCGTGATGCAGAACCGCGACACGCCACTCTTCCACGGTGCGCAGTCGGGACACGGGACGGCGGATGTCAGTGGTACGCCGCCACCACTCGGGCTGGATGCCGAAGACCAGATCCGACTGGCGTTCGGGCGGACGCTCTAGCAGCAGCAGCAACCCGTCCCGGCCAAGCAGCCAACGGATATTGTCGAGCGCACGGCCCACATCGTCCGAACCGTGCAACACGTGCGAGGCGACGATGACGTCAAAACTGTTCGCCGCCCACCCCTGGTCGGGCAGATCGCTGTTGATATCCAGCTCCGTCACGCTATGGCTCCCGAGGTGGGCGAGCGCCGCCTGACCACGCGCTCGCACAGCCTCATCAGGGCTCGCGAAGACGTAGTGGCACCGCTCCTTTGGCAAGACCGAGAGCGTGTCGGCCGCGAGGTTCACGGCACCCCCACTCAACTCCAAGATCCGCAGTCGTCGTCCCTTGGGCCACTCTCTGGCGATCTCGCAAAGCGCCTCCCTCGCGGCGAGATTGGTGATGTGCCAGTTCGGGGAGGCGTCGGCCAAATGGGCGCTGATACCGACGCCACCCTTGGACAGCAATGAGGGGGGAGGTTCGCCGCCACGCAGCACCGCGGCCAGGTGCAGACCAGAACGGCCGATGAAGGTGGCTTCGTGCAGATAACTGGGAAAGTCGGCGAGGAGCAGCCGCCAGATCTCCTCTGGACTTGGCAGCTCCGCCGCTTCGGTCAGGCTCCACTCAGAATCCGTGCGCGTGAGGAGGCGATCCTCCTCGAGGATTCCGACCAGCCGCGACACCAAGGCCGCGTGGCGCGAGTCGATGTCCCCCGCCGCCAGCAAGGAGCTCAAGGTGAAATGGCTGCGGCTACCCACCAACCCGTGGATGGTCCGGTAGGCGAAGGCTGCCACCAAAGCGTCGAACAGCGGCAACCCCTGGTTGTAGAAGACCGAACGATGAGGCTGCTCGCTGATCGTCTTCTCCAACCGGGAGACCACGTCGGCGGGGCGCAACCGGGCACTGCCCATGCTGTCATCGTCGCGTGATCTCAGGACGGGCCGAAAGGCGTACCGTCCCGGTATTCCGACGCCCTCGCGAGCCAGCCGAGCACGGCGGAAGCGAAAATCTTCCAGCTCCACCACTGTGTCGCCGGCCTCATCGAGAACCTGAAAGCGCGCGACCACCGATCGCGCACTCCGCTTCTCGATCACGACACGGCAGTACACGGCGGCGCCGCCGGGACGATGATAGGTGACGCGCCCGATGTGAAACGGCAGAAAAGAGACGGGCTTTGGGGAATCGATCGGCCAGGCGCCCAGCCCGACCAGCACCTGCAGGCAGGAATCGAGCAAGCACGGGTGCAGCCGATAGCGGCTCGCCTCGGCCGCGACCGGCGCGGGCAGCCGAATGACCGCGAACGCCTCGTCACCGCTCGACCACATCTCTTCCACGCCAGCAAACGCGGGGCCATAGCTCAGGCCGACCGCGTTCGTGCGCCGGTAGTGTTCATCACCGGGAATCCGTTCGGCGCGGGCGTCCACGGCACGCCGCACGTCCACCCGTGGTGGGACCGATCGCAAGGAAGGGCTGCGCAACCGCCCGAGCACGTTGAGGATCCAGGTTTGATCACTCAGCCGCGGCCGACTGCGGATAGTGAAGGAGCCGTCGTCGCTGAGCGTGAACCGGACGGTCTTCGAGGCGGTGCCCTCGAACACCAGTGGGGCCCGGATTTCGAGGGACTCCAGCTCGTGGCTCGTCCCTTCCGACTGACCGGCCGCTGCCAACGCGATTTCGATGAATCCTGCCGCGGGAAACATGACCGCGCCACCGACCACGTGATCGGCGAGATACGGGACGCGATCCACGTCCAGGTGGTTCTCCCACACTCCCTCGGCCTGACTCAGGCGGTAGCCCAGCAGCGGATGGTCCAGGGGCTGCCCGAGCGCTCCGAGGGACTCGTTGGTTCGCTCATGCCAGTGCAATTCGCGCTGCCACGGGTAAAGCGGCACGCCGACATACCGGCTGCGGTGGCGGAACACCTTCTTGAAATCGACCGGGCAACCGAGCACGTGGCCGGTACCGAGCACCCGCCACAGGCTCAGCTCGTCGTCCGCATCGCGTTTGAGCGTGGCAAAAGAGCTGCCGGCTGACTTGGCCGCGCGGAGATTCTCCTGCATGTAGCTCTGCAGGATGGGGTGCGGCCCGACCTCGAGAAAGACGCTGAAGCCCTGCTCGAGGAGGGTCGCCACCGCCTTGTCGAGTCGCACTGGCGAGCGGACGTTTTCCCACCAGTACTCGGCATCCAGCGTTTTCCCCTCGAGCATCGCACCGGTGACGGTCGACGCGAAGGGTCGCGAGAGCGGGGCGGGCTCGAGCCCCGCCAGACCCTGCAGCAAGGGTTCTCGCACTCGATCCATGGTCCGGCTGTGGAAGGCGTAGTCGAGATCCAGAATCCGGCAGAACACGCCGCGTCGGTCGAGCCGGGCTTTCACCTGCTCCAGCGCCGGCAGCGGTCCGCTGAGGGTCACGGAGGCTGGGCTGTTGACCGCGGCAATCTCTATCTCCTCGTCATCACGGGCGATCTCGGCCTGCACTTCGGCCAGCGTAAGGCCAACGGCCGCCATGCGACCGTGTCCACGCGTCAGCGCCTGGGCGGCGCTGCGCTCGTGAATGACGCGCACGGCTTGCTCGAGGTCGAAGGCGCCAGCCGCGTAGGCCGCGGCCACCTCGCCGACGCTGTGGCCCAGCACCGCATCCACGCAGAGGCCGCGCGCGATCAACGTCTCGAACAGGCCGACCTGCAACGCGAACAGCAGCGGCTGCGCGATCTCCGTCAAGGCCAATCGAGAGGGCTTCGCCGCGAGCTCTTTCATGACCGAGAAGCCCGCGAGCGGGCGTAGCCGCTCGTCCACCTTCTGCACATGCCAACGGAACAACCGGTCGGTCGCGAGCAGCCGCCGTCCCATCCCCGACCATTGCGAGCCGTTGCCGGAGAACAGCAGAGCGAGCTTGGCGGGACGGGCCACAGTCCGGCCACTGACTACACCGTCGGCGTGTCCGGCAGTGCTGAATGCCTCCAGCCGCTGGGCGAGCTCGACGGCATCGCGGCCGAATACCGCAAGTCGATACTCGTGCTGCTGTCGCCGGGTGGCGGCGGCATGAGCCACGTCGTAAGCCTGAGGCGCCTCGGAACGCGATAGGAGCGCTCGATATCGCTCGGCCGTCTCCTTCAACGCGGGCTCGCTACGCGCCGAAAGGAACAAGGGCACGATGCGGCGCCGAGAGCTCGAGGAGCTGGACCCGTCGGCCCGCGGATATTCCTGCACGATCACGTGGGCGTTGGCGCCGCCGAACCCGAAGGAGTTGACTCCCATCACGGCGCGGGCGCCGTTGTCCGGCAGAGGCGTGTATTCAGTGACGACCCGTAGATTGAGACTGTCAAACGGGATGTTGGGGTTCGGTCTCTCGAAATGCAGGGACGCCGGAATGCCCCGGTGCTCGAGCGCCAGGACGACCTTCAGCAGCCCCACCATGCCCGCGGCCGACTCGAGGTGTCCCACGTTCGTCTTCGCCGAACCGATCGGCAAGGGGTTCGCCGCCCCTCTGGCGACCCCGAGCGCATGGCCGATGGCGGATGCTTCCTGCGGATCCCCGGCCACCGTCCCGGTGCCGTGGGCTTCCAGATAACACACGCTCTCCGGGGCGACTTCGGCCTGCTCATACACCGACCGCAGCAATCCTTCCTGCGCTTCGGACCTGGGCATGGAGAGCCCCTTGCTGCGTCCATCGGCGTTCACGCCCGAACCGATGATCACCGCATGAATGCGGTCGCCGTCCGCTTCGGCTTTCCGGAGGGGCTTGAGAAACAGCAACGCGCCGCCCTCGGCGCGCACGTAGCCCTTGCCGTCGGCGTCAAAAGCGCGACAACGCCCGTCCGGTGCCAGCATGGACGCCTTGGAGAACCCGATGAAGGGAAACGGGCTGAGGAGCAGGTTCACTCCGCCCGCCAACGCCATCGAGAACTCCCCGTGCCACAAGCCCTGGCAGGCATGGTGGATCGCCACCAACGAGGACGAGCAGGCCGTGTCGATCGACACGCTCGGGCCCTGCAGATCGAGGACGTAGGAGATCCGGTTGGCAGCGATGCTGAGCGTGGCCCCGCTCATGAAATACGCGTCGGCCGAGCTGGGATCGTCCACCCGGCGATGGCCCCAGTCCATGCTCGAGATGCCGATGTAGACCGCGCAGTTCGAGCCGGCGAGCCGCTCCGCGACCTGCCCGCCGTCTTCCAGCGCCTCCCAGGCGAGCTCCAGCAAGAGGCGCTGCTGTGGGTCCATCTGGGACGCTTCCCGCGGCGAGATACCGAAGAAGTCGGCGTCGAAATGCTCGACATCGTTCACGACGCCGGCCGAAAACGTGTAGCTCTTGCCGGGCACGGCCCGATTGGGGTGAAAGTAGTAGTCCGTTCCCCAGCGATCGGCGCTGATCTCGCTCACTACGTCGCGGCCCTGCTTGAGGATGTCCCAGAACTCCGCCGGGTTGTCGGCTCCAGGAAACCGACATGCCATGCCTACGATGGCGATACTGTCTCTGGTTCGCAAATTACTGTTCACCTCCCAGCGTGATCTGCTGCGATGCCGGCAGATTCTGAGGATTCTGGCAGATTCTCAGATCGATGTCGATACGGTCGTCAGCCCCACGCCACTCTCGTACCACGACAGCACTCCGCGCCGGACGCCTTGACGCCCGGGCCGGGCCCGGCGCTGTATGGCTCGATCATCGACGCGCTCGCGACCGGCTATGGCCTCATCGAAGGCCACGTGGCGCATAGGAACGATTAAGGCCACCTCCGCGGGGGCGGCCGGCGTCGAGGCGGTCCGGCCTGCCCCGTGAGCCCCGGCGGTGGGCCCGGAACGGCGAGGTCGAGGGGGCGAAGGCGAGGGTCGGCGTCAAGCGCGCCCGCTGGCCCCCAGTGATCCGGCGCCGCCGCGGGCTCGCGGTCAAGGCGCGGGTGCAGGGGGGCGAGAGTGAGGCTTCGCAGGCCTGATCGAGCTGGGAGTCTACCCGATTGCGGCCGAGGCGGGTGGGGCAGGGCCGGGCGGCTCGGGGGCCCCAGAGCGGCGAAGGTGGCGAGGATGGCCTGGACGGCGAGGGGGTCCTGGACGGTAGCGATAACGCGCAGCCGGCCGCCACAGCGGGGACAAGCGAGGACATCGAGTGCGAACACGCGGTGCATCAACGCTGGCCAGGTCCAGGCGCGTGGGGACGGCAGCGTGGGGGCAGGCCTCGAGGGCGTTGCCGTCAGGGGCCGGGCGGCGGGCGAGGCTTCGGCGAGCGGATCCGCCTGGGCTGTGTCGTCGGCGGGCTCTCTAGTAGCGGCGGACGAGCAGGCGTCCGACACGGGCGCGGACGCTGGCGAGGACGTGCGCCACGTCGTCGTTGCTCGGTGGAGGCGCGGGGTGAAAGGTAAGCGGCCCTGGCCGAGCTTCGCTGAAGACGCCGTCGAACACCAGCGTGTGGAAGTGGACATTGAGTTGGAGGCCGCTGCCGAAGCGCTGTATCACCGTGACCGTCCCGGTCTGGCCGCCGCGGATGCCGTGTGAGCGGGCCGTGCGCGCGTAGAAGGCGAGCAGCCCGCGGGCATTCACGCCCAGGACCGCGCGGCACAAGGCGTGATCCCAGGCCAGCCGGTAGCGCAGGCGATACGGCAGCGTTAGGACCCACTGACGCACCGGGACCCGCGGTAGCACCTCGTCAACAATAGAGGCGGCGCGCTCGGCCATTCGCCGCCCCCCGGGGACATGTGTCCCCTTGGCGCCACCGATCGAGGTTCCGAAGCCGCTCGCTGAACTCGTCGCTGATCCCACGCTCGTCCGCTCCCTGCCGAAGCCGCTCTGTGTCCAGGTGCTCGCGGTGATGCTCGCCCGCCTCCTCGAGCCTGTGCCGGCGCCTGAGCCCGCGCCGCCCGACGAGCCGCCGATCGGGCGCGCTGAGGCAGGCCGTCGGCTTGGGTATCGGCCGGGGACCGGGAAGAAGATCTGCAACCAGGACCGGTTCAAGAAGTTTCGGCTCCCGTCGGCGACGTGCCGGTCGCGGTGGTCGCCGGCGGCGATCCGCGAGCACGTGAACGGGACGGCGTGATGGAGCGCCGTCGTGGCGACGGGCGAAAGTACCAGCGCCCGAACAAGGTTAGCGGGCTGTGCTGGTACGTCTGGTGGTGGGCGAATGGGAAGGACAACTACCGGAGTGTTGCGCAGGCGCTGCACAAGCGACCCGAGGACGTCACCGAGAAGGAGGCCGAGGCGTTCCGGCGCAAGATGATCCGGGAGAAGGGGTCGAGGACGTCCGCGCCGATCAGTTCGAAGCGCGTGACGGGCCGCATGGTGCTGGCGGCGTACCGGATTCACCTCGAGCTCAAGAGCAAGATGAGCTGAAGAACCTGAGTGAGCTGCCCGCGCACCTGCTCGAGCGCAAGGAGAAGTCGCTCCGGGGGACGCTGCGGGAGCTGGAGGCGATCGACCGGTGGCTCGGAGACGAAGTCGTGACGCCCATGATGTACCCGGTGCTGGAGGCGAGGGTGGCCGAGCTGCTGGAGACGTTCAAGCCTGGCACGATCAGCTCGCGATTCGCGTTGTTCTACGCGGCGTGCAAGCAGGCAGTGAAGCCGGGCCGGCTCCAGGCGGTCCCAGTGTTCCTCACGATCTCGGTCGTCGATAACGTCCGGCAAGAGACGATCGCGCCCGACGAGCACGAGCGGATCCTGGCGCAGCTCGACGACCCGGTCGACCAGGACATCGCGCTTTTCTTGCGGTTGCGGCTGGCGGCCGGGCGAGCCGCTGCTGCTCACATGGCCGATGCTCCGCCGCGAGCCCGTCCCGCACGCGTGGCTGCCGACCTCGAAGACGGGGCTCGGGAAGCTGTTCGTGTTCCACGAGCCGCAGGCGATCGCACTGCTGGCCCGCCTCCGGTCACGGGTCCGCCTCGACGTGCCGTTCCTCTTCCATCGCAACGGGCGCCCGATCGCGTACTCGACGCTGTGGACGCACTGGGAAGACGCCACCACCGCCGCGGGGCTGCCGAGAAGCACATGCAGGACTATCGGCGCTCGGCCTACGAGCGGCTCCTGGGGGCCGGGGTCGATGAGGAGACGGCGATGATCTGGGTGGGGCACGAGTCGCGGCGGACCATGTCGCGGTACAACGTGCGCACTCTGCGGCGGGTCCAGGCGGCGTTGGAGCGGGTCATCGCGTTCGAGAACCCGCGCAACACCCGTGCGGGCGAGACCGGTGGAGGGACAGGTTCGCCATCATGAAACGGATTTACCAGACTGGTGCGAGCCTCCACTACAAAAGTTCCCGGCGAGGGTGTAAGTCTTACTCGGGCCCTGGGCGCCCTCGGGGAGGCGTGATTAGATGACGGACCGTTACCGCCTGCCCCCGGCGCGGCACACTACTTGCTGACCTCATAAGGAGGTTCGTCCCATGACGCGTGTCATGATCCTCAGCACGCTCGCCCTTACCCTGGCCTCGTGTGCCGCGTCCGGGCCCGCGAAGCCACAGCGGAGCGAGTTCGAGGACGTCCCGGTGCCCTCGGGCCTGACCCTGGACTCGAGCCGGACCACCATCATCGAGTCGCCCACCCTGAAGGCGGCGCGTCTCTTCTACAAGAGCCGGATCAAGCCCGAGAGCCTCGCGGTCGCATACCGCACGTCGCTCGAGGCCAACGGATGGCGCCACATCTCCTCCACCACCTCGGCGGGCAAGGGCACGACCCAGGTCTACGAGAAGCAGGACAGCTCGCTGCAGGTGCTCATCTACGAGGGTTGGTACTACACATGGACCGAGGTCTCGACCACCCGCATTATCGCTCGCCCGGCCCCCGCCACCCGGTAGCCGGCATCGCATCGCGACTGGCCTACCTCCTGCTCCTCGGTGGGTGCGCGGCGACCCAGTCCGCCTACGCTCCGGTCCCGGCGCGGGACGCGAGCGTGGACGATCGCGTCACCGCCGTCGAGGGGCGGCTGGGCGAGATGAACCAGCGCCTCGATCAGGTCGGCGGCCAGGTCAAGCGCCTCGAGGGCGGGGTGGCCACCGCCCAGGGCCGCGCCGACGAGGCCGCCAAGAAGGCCGAGGGCGTGGACGGCCGTCTCACCCGTCTGTGGACGAACCGCTTCAACCAGAAGCAGGCGGACAGCCTCGAGGTCTACTTCTCGCCGGATAGCATCGAGCTGACCGACGCGGCCCAGACCGCGCTCCTCGCGGTGGTCCGCGAGATGGAGGCCCACCCGGCGCTCACGGTAGAGCTCGGCGGCTACACCGATCCGCGCGGAGCGCTCGACTACAACTACGGGCTGAGCCAGCGACGGGTGGACGCGGTGCGACGCTTCCTCATGGACAAGGGCATCCAGCTCGCGCGCATCCAGGCCGCCAGCCTCGGCCCGATCGCCACCGCCGGCATCCCGGACGTGAAGAAGCGCCGCGTGACCGTCCGCCTGATGGCCGACCAGGAGTAGGGTCAGGCCCCGTTCTTCTGGGCCGGCTGATAGGTGCCGGGCACCGCGCGGAAGCCGATGGCGAGCCGGTTCCAGCTGTTGATCGACACGATGGCGGCGGTCAGACTCACCACCTCTTCCTCGGTGAAGCGCTTGCGGACCTCCTCGTAGAGGTCGTCCGGCGCGTGGGTCTGGTGCACGAGGGTGAGCGCCTCCGCCCACGCCAGCGCGGCGCGCTCACGCTCGCTGTAGAACGGCGTCTCGCGCCACGCGTTGAGCTCGTAGAGCCGCTGCTCGGTCTCGCCCGCCGCGCGCGCGTCCTTGCTGTGCATGTCGAGGCAATACGCGCAGCCGTTGATCTGGGAGACGCGCATCCTCACCAGATGGAGCAGCGCTGGGTCGAGGCCCGAGGCCCTCACGAAGCCCTCGAGTCCGGCCATCGCCTTGTAGGCGGCGGGGGAGACCTTGCTCAAGTCGAGTCTGGCCTGCATCGATGTTCTCCTGTTGGGTGCGACCGGTGGCTGAGGCGATCCACGTCATTGGACTGCTCCCGGTTCTCCGCCAATCACGTGAGGTCGCGCTCGCTCGGCGCACGGTAGAATGGCGCGATTTCGCTTTCCACGAGATTGTGATGCCGGGCTCCGGTAAACGGTTCCCGCGCTCGCCGCGTCCGATCGCCATGACCACCTACCGGATGCTGGCCACCTCGGCCGTCGCGCTGCTCATGGCCGGCTGCGTCGTCGCGCAGCCGGTGGTCGTGAGGCGGCCGCCTCCTCCTCCGCCCGTCCGCGTCGAGATCGCGCCGGTGGCGCCGACCCCCGCCCACGTGTGGATCCCCGGGCACTGGGGCTGGCACCGCGAGCACTACGTGTGGGTCCCCGGCCACTGGGAAGTGCCGGCCTCCCCCGGCTACGTGTGGGTGCCGGGCGGCTGGATGCCGCGCGAGGGCGGCTACGTCTGGGTCGAGGGTCACTGGCGCGCGCGCTGAGCGCGCCGCCGGTGAATCGGTCCTACATCGGGGGGACGAGCCCGTCCTTCCCCACGAGCACGCGCCCGGCGGTCACGGTGCCGTCGGGATGCTGCTGGGCCGGGATGAACACGTGAGCGCCGGGCTGGAGCATCGCCTTGTCCCCGGGCGCGAACGTCACGATCGGCACGTCGGTGGGCACCGCCACCGTGACGCTGCCACCCTTGTGCTTGAGCGTCAGGATCGGCCCGTCTACCCGCTCGACCATCGCGTCCACCGTGGCGTTGGTCATGGTGCTGCCGGGCGAGAGATCCCACGGATAGTGGCCCTCGCCGGTACCGCGCCCCGACTCGGGAAAGATCAGCACCTCCTGGGCGCGGAAGGTCCCGTCCGGCTGGGGCAGCGCGGCCGCGCCCACGAAGGCGCCGGTCTTGATGTCGGATAGCGCCGCCGTCACCACCGCGGTCACCCCGACGGTGTCGGCCAGGCGCACCTCGACGCTCGAGTTGTCGCGTGAGGCGATCGTCAGGGTCTGGCCGGACACCTTGGCGATCGCGCCCCGGACGCGGATGGGCACCTGGGCGCTCGCGATCGCGACCATGGTGGCCACCACGACCATCGTCAGCGTCAGCGTCTCGACCGTCTTGAGTCTCATGGCAGGAGCGCCTTTCCCTCCGCGGAGGGCAGCGAGAGGTCCAGGCGACGCGCGAGGGTCGTCGCGATGTCGCGCATGTCGATGAGGCCGAGCGAGCGGCCCGCGGGCACTCCCGGGCCGACCAGGAAGAACGACGCGCGCATGTCGGGCAAATCGGGGAGGTGACCGTGCATGCCGCCGACCGCGGCCTTGCCGGTGAGCGGGCCGTTCAGGCCCGAGCCGGCGTGCCACTCGGGCTTGAGCCCGACGACGAACGCGGCGCCCGGGAACCCGCCCCGATCGCGCAGGGCCGCCGCGTCGAGGACGCGGTCGATCCCGTTGGCCGGGTCCGCCGCGAGGCGCGCGAGCAGCGCGCGCACCTTCTCGAGCGTGGCCGCGTCCGCCGGGTCCTTCAGCATCACCGCGATGGAGCCACCCGCGGTCCACGGCATCGCCTGCCACTCGGAGACCTTGCCCTGGGCGTTCACGGTCAGGAGACCGGCGCGACGGAACTCCCCGGTGAGGTTGAGCTGCATCGTGGTCCGCGCGAAGCCGTGATCGGAGACGATGGCGACGTAGGCGCGCCCGGGCGAGACCGTCTCCGCGGCGGTGCGCAGCGTGCCGACGACCGCGTCGAGGCGCTCCAGCACCGCCAGGCTCTCCGGGCTGCCGGGACCGCTCTCGTGCTCGGCGTGATCGAGCGCGATGAGGTGCAGGGTGAGCAGATTGGGCCGCTTCTTCTCGAGGATGCGCACCGCGTACCGCCCGCGCTGCTCGTCCGACTCCGGCGTGAGCGCGCGCGGGTACGGGCCCAGGTCCGCCTCGAGCTCGGCGAGAAGTCCCGGAGTCGAGACCGCGCGCAGCAGCTTGGCGTCGTCCGGGCTGCCCGCTCGCCAGAACTCCGGGATGTTCCAGGTCACGCGGGCCCCCACGCTCGCCGGCCATTGCACGCTCGCGGTGCTGAGTCCGGCGCGGGCCGCGGCGTCCCAGAGGGTGGGCACCCGGATGTCCTCTGCGTACCAGTACCAGCCGCTCTGGTTCTCGCGCAGCGGGTCGAAGACCACGTTGGCCAGGATGCCGTGCCGCGCCGGCCACACCCCGGTGATCAGCGTGGTGTGGCTCGGGTAGGTCACGGTGGGAACGACGCCCTGCACCCCCTCGGCGTGGGCTCCATCGGCTAAGAAGCGGCGCAGGTTCGGGATCTTGAGGCCCAGGCTGTCGGCCGCGATCACGTGATCGGGACGGAGCCCGTCGATCGAGATCATCAGCAGCAGCGGGGTCTGCACCGGCTGCTGCGCGGCCGCGCCGCCCACCACCGCGAGCACGGCCAGCGCCAGGGCCAGCCGGAACGCGAGCCGGACCGAGCGACGGCGGTCGGGTATCATGGCGGAGACAGCATATAGCACGATCCGGGAGATGGCCATGAAGACGCGGGCGGCGATGCGGCTGGCGGGAGTGCTGCTGACGATGAGCGCGCCGATCGTTTCCGGCGCCCACGCGCAGGACCTCGAGAAGCTCGCGATGGCGCGCGTGCGGCTCACCACCGACGCCGCGCTCACCCACGGCTGCGGCCGCGTCGGCTCCGTGCACGACGATTCGGTCAAGGACCTGCGCCGCAAGATCGTGAAGATGGGCGGCAACACCGGGCTCCTGTCCTTCGGCGGGTCGGAGGACCTGTCGACCGTCTTCGCCGAGGTGTTCCGCTGCGTGGGACCGCCCGCGAGCGCGCCCGGCAGCGCCCCGGCGCGGATCCCGGCGCCCCCGGCCGGGCCGCCTCCGGCGCCGCCCCCGCCTCCCGCGGCCCCGGGGCCGCCGCCTCCCCCGCCGACCCGATGACCGATTCGGCGGCGCGGGGCTCCCGCTAGTCCTGGACGAGCTTCAGGAACTGCTGGGTGCGGGCCTCGCGCGGGTGCTCGAGGACCTGCTCGGGCGTGCCCTCCTCCACGATGCGGCCGTCGGCCATGAAGACGATGCGGTCGGCCACCTCGCGGGCGAAGCGCAGCTCGTGGGTCACCACGATCATGGTCATGCCCGCCTCCGCGAGTCTCCGGATCACCGAGAGCACCTCCGACACCAGCTCCGGGTCGAGCGCGGAGGTCGGCTCGTCGAAGAGCATGACCCGCGGCGAGATGGCGAGCGCGCGCGCGATGGCGACCCGCTGCTGCTGCCCGCCGGAGAGCCGCGAGGGCAGGTGATCGGCGTGGTGGGCGAGCCCCACGCTTCCGAGCAGCGTGGTGGCCCGCGCGCGGGCCTGGTCGGGACGCTCCCCGTGCACCCGCACCGGCGCCTCGCAGATGTTCTCGAGCGCGGTCAGGTGCTCGAAGAGGTTGAACTGCTGGAAGACCATGCCGATCCGGGCGCGGGCCCGCTCGCGCGCGACGTGGCGCGAGGGCCGGAGCACGCCGTCCACGCGCTCGTAGCCCACGTGCGCGCCGTCCACCGTGATCTCGCCGCGGTCCATCGGCTCGAGGTGGGCGATGAGCCGGAGCAGCGTGCTCTTGCCCGAGCCGCTCGGCCCCATCAGGGTGACCACGTCGCCGCGGTGCACCGTGAAGTTCACCCCCTGCAGAATGGCCCGGTGCCCGTACGACTTCCAGACGTCGGCGCAGCGCACGAACGGCCCCGCGGCGTCGGCGCCGGTACGCGCGGCCCGCCCACCCACCAGCTCGACCAGGTCGACGCGCGCGGCCGGCGTCGCCGCGTGGACGGATGTCCCCGCGCCCGCGGCGGGCGCGGGCTTGCCCTCCGGGAGCCGCCAGCGGAAGCCGAAGAGCCGGCCGAGCGCGCTCTCGCTCCGCGGCTTCTGGCTTCGATCCACGTCGGGGCTCACCCGCCGCTCCAGGAGGAACTGGATCCCGGTGATCAGGGTGGTGACGGTCAGGTACATCACGCCGGCCGCCGCGAAGACCGGGAAGAACTTGAAGTTCTGGGCCACGATCTGCTGGCTGCGGAGGGTCAGCTCGTTGACCGCGATGACCGAGGCGAGCGAGGTGCCCTTGAGCACGCTGATCGCGTCGTTGCCCACCGCGGGCAGGATCGCGCGCATCGCCTGGGGGAGCACGATGCGCCGCAGCGTGAGCAGGGAGCTCATCCCGAGCGAGGCGGCGGCCAGGGTCTGATTGCGGCTGACCGACAGGATGCCGCCCCGGATGATCTCGCCCGCGAAGGCGGCCTCGTTGAGCGAGAAGCCGATGATCGCGGTGGTCACCGGAGGCATCACGATGCCGATGAACGGCAGCGCGTCGAACAGGAACACCAGCTGGAGCAGGACCGGCGTGCCCCGGATCAGCCACACGTAGGTCCAGGCGAGCCCCGCGAGGAGCCGGTAGGGGGACAGGCGCATCAGCGCGATCAGCAGGCCGAGCGCGAGCCCCCCCGCCATCGAGGCGAGGAAGATCCGCAGCGTGAGCCACATCCCCTCCAGCAGGAAGGGGAAGGTCAGGTACTGGAGGAACGCCCCCATGTCCCCGGAGCTCGCGCTCGGCCGGCCGGCGCCTCCGCGCTAGCGGCCGATCTCGACCGGGATCGCCAGCGTCGGATCGATCCCATTCTTCTGCATCAGCGCCTTCTGGGTGCCGTTGGCCTGCAGCTCGGTGATCGCGTCCTTGACCGCGGTCACCAGCTCCTCATTGCCCTTCTTCACCGCGACCCCGATCTTGATGCCGCTGCGGAAGTAGTAGGCCCGCTCGAACTTGTCCGGGTTGGTCCGCACTACCTGGTCGACCAGGACCACGTCGTACATCGAGACGTCGGCGCGGTCGTTCTCGAGCGCCCGCGAGGTGGCGGGCGCGTTCGGGTACGGGGTGATCTCGATGGCGGGCTTGCCCGCGGCCACGCACTTGGCGCTCGCGTCCTGGAAGCCCTTGTCCTCGACAGTGCCCAGGATCGGCGCGGCGCGCTTGCCGCAGACGTCCTCGATGGTCTTGATGCCCTTCGGGTTGCCCTTCTTGACGATCCCGGCGGTACCGGTGGTCGCGTAGTTCACGAAGTCGGCGGCCTGGGCCCGCGCCGGCGTGTAGTAGATGTTCGACCAGATCAGCTGGATCTGTCCCGCCTGGAGCGTCGGGACCAGCGTCCCGAAGTCGAGGCCCACCAGCTCGTACTTGAGCCCGAGACACTTCATGGCCGCTTCCACCATGTCGGGATCCTGGCCGATGATCTTGCTCGGGTTGTTCGGATCGCGGTACATGATCGGCGGCAGGGTCGGGTCGAGCCCGACCTTGAGCGTCTTGCCGGCCAGCCCCGGATACTTCGTCGCCACCTTGTCGGGCTCGCAGGCCGCCTGCGCGGGTCCCGCCGTCCCGAAGCCCACCGTCGCCGCCACCAGTCCCGCCAGAACCGCCCCCGCCCAGTTCCTCATCCTCCGGCCTCCATTCCTCACGCGAAGCAGTGCACTGCAGTGGCGGGCGCGCTCAGGCGCCCGTGCTCGTCCGGCGGCGGAGCACGTGACGTCCGCGGCCGGCCTGGCTCACGAGCTGGCCCTTCCGGGCCACGACCTCGCCGCGGGAGAGGGTCAGCACCGGCACGCCGCGCAGCTCGAAGCCGTTGAACGGATCGTAGCCGGCCCGCGAGTGAAGCCGCCGCTCGTCGACCACGCCCCGGCCCGCCGGATCGAAGAGGACCATGTCGGCGTCGCTGCCCACCGCGATCGTGCCCTTCTGCGGATAGAGCCCGAAGATGCGCGCCGGGTTGGTCGAGAACGCGGCCACGAAGGTCTGCACCGAGATGCGGGCGCCGCCGACCCCTTCCGAGTAGATCACCGGCATCTCGGTCTCGAGCCCGGGCACCCCGTACGGCACCCGGGTGAAATCCTGGGCCCCCGCCGCCTTCTGCTCGACCGTCCACGAGGTGTTGTCGCTGCCGATCGCCTGGATGTCGCCCGAGCGCAGGCCCTCCCAGAGGGCGGCCTGATCGCGCGCGGTGCGCAGCGGCGGCGCGCCCACGAACTTGGCCGCCTCCGCCCCGCCCACCGCGTAGCGCTCCTCGGTCAGCGCCAGGTAGATCGGGCGCGTCTCCGCCCACACCCGCACCCCGCGCCGACGGGCCGCGCTCACCGCGTCGAGCGCGTCGGCACACGAGAGGTGCACGATGTAGATCTCGGCGTCGACCAGCGCCGCGTAGTCGATCGCCCGGCGGGTGGCCTCGGCCTCCGCGAGCGCGGGCCGGCTCGCCGCGTAGTAGCGCGGGTCGCGGTGTCCGGCCGCGAGCAGGTTGCGCGTGCAGTGATCGAGCATGTCGCCGTTCTCGGCGTGCACGTTGACCACCACGCCCACCTTCCGCGCCGCGTCCAGCACGCGGACGATCGCCTGGTCGCCGATCCCGAACTCGTTGATCATGAACACCTTGATGCTCGGGTAGCCGATGTCCACCAGGCGCGGGATCTCGGCGAGGGTCCGGTCGCTCGCGTCGGACACGATGACGTGGAACCCGTAGTCGACGTGGGCGCGCCCCACCGCCTTGGTCTTCCACGCCTCCAGCGCCGCGGTCAGGGACTGGCCGCGGACCTGCCACGCGTAGTCGCAGATGGTGGTGACCCCGCCGCACGCGGCGGCCGCGGTGCCCGACTCGAAGTCGTCGACGCTCCGTATCCCGCCCACCTCCGCGTCGAGGTGGGTGTGCACGTCCACCCCGCCGGGCAGGACGAGCAGCCCGGCCGCGTCGATCTCGCGCCGGCCGGTGGGCAGCGATGGAGCCAGCGCGGTGACCTGGCCGCCGTCGACGCCCACGTCGGCCCGGATCGACTCGATGGCGGTGACCACGGTCCCTCCGCGCACCACCAGCTCGTGGCTCATCGCGGCTCCGGGTCGGCCGCCGCGTCCACCGGCAGGAGCGGCGCGAGATAGTCGTGGAAACGCAGCAGGTGGGCCCGCATCAGGCGCTCGACCGCGCCCAGGTCGCGCGCCCGCAGCATGGCCACCATCTCGGCGTGCTCGTCGAGCGCGCGCACGTCGCGGCCGAGGCGGGCGAACGCGAAGTGCTGGTAGCGCGTCTGGTGGCGCCTGAGGTTCTCGTGCAGCTGGACCACCTTGCGGTTGCCGCAGGCTCCGACGAGCAGGTCGTGGAACTCCAGGCCGAGGTCGAAGTTCTCCTGCAGATCGACCCGGTACCCCGGCGCGCGCGATCGCTCCACCTGCTCCTCCATCGCCCGCAGCACCGCCTCGTCGAGTCGCTCGATGAACAGCCGGGCCGCGAAGCTCTCCAGCATGATCCGCACGTCCAGCATGTCATGCAGATCGACCGCGCTCAGCTCGCTCACCCGGGCCCCGCGGTGGGCCAGCGAGGTGATCAGCCCCTCGGTCTCGAGGATGCGGATGGCTTCCCGCAGCGGCGAGCGGCTGACCCCGAGCAGCGAGACCAACTCCCGCTCCCGGATCCGCTCGCCCGGCTTGAGCCGTCCGGCGATGATCGCCTCCCGGAGGGCGTGGACCACCCGGTCTCGGATGAGGCCCGGGTCGGCGAAGCGGATGCGCGAATCGGTGGCCTTGCTCACGGGTGGTCGATTGTATACCAGAGGAATCCCACGAGGGTCAAGACGACCTTGGAGACGGCGATTGGGGTATCCTCTCGGGCATGGCGTGGGACCCCGCTCAGTACCTGAAGTTCGCCGACCACCGGCTCCGGCCGGCGGTGGATCTTCTGAATCGCCTCGACCTCGACCACCCGGGGGAAATCTACGACCTCGGGGCCGGCGCCGGCAACGTGACTCGTCTCATCAAGGAGCGCTGGCCCGCCGCGCGGGTCACCGGCGTGGACGACTCGGAGGCCATGCTGGCCAAGGCCGCCGCCACCGCGCCCTCCATCGCCTGGCGGCAGGCGGACCTGGCCACCTGGCGGCCGACCCAGCCCGCGGACCTGATCTACTCCAACGCCGCGCTCCACTGGCTGCCCGGCCACGAGCGCGTCTTCCCGGCGCTGCTGGGTGGCCTCGCGTCGGGCGGCGTGCTCGCGGTCCAGATGCCGCGGAACTTCGGCGCCCGCTCGCACACCGCGATCTCCGAGGCGGCCCTGGCCGGCCCCTG
Organism: Candidatus Methylomirabilota bacterium; assembly: GCA_035312605.1. Taxonomy (GTDB): domain Bacteria; phylum Methylomirabilota; class Methylomirabilia; order Rokubacteriales; family CSP1-6; genus CAMLFJ01. Next base: position 8,417 of record DATGBR010000047.1, on the reverse strand, counting down.
GCGCGCCACCCTCGAGCCGCTGCTGCGGCCGGCCCCGGTGGCCGATCCGGATTTCTACTATGGCGTGCTCGCGCCCCGCGTGGCCGCGCTCGACATCTGGGAGACCGAGTACCTCCAGGTGCTCGAGGGCCGCGACCCGGTGAAGGAGTGGACGAAGGGAACCTGGCTCAAGCCGCTGCTGGATGCCCTCGCCGAGCCCGAGCGCTCCCGCTTCGAGACCTCCTACGCCGCGCTGGTGGCCCAGGCCTACCCGCCGCGCGCGGACGGCCGTACCCTGTTCCCGTTCCGGCGCCTCTTCATCGTGGCCCGGGCCAAGTAGGAGCGGAGCGACTTGAAGATCGACCGGATCGACGTCTACTGGCTGAAGCTGCCGCTCGCCTTCGTGTGGAAGACCTCGTACGCCGACCAGTCCTTCACCGACACCATCCTGGTGCGGATGGAAGGCGGCGGCCACTACGCGTGGGGCGAGAGCTGCCCGCCCTACATCCCGGCCTACTCCGCCGAGCACACCCTCGCCACCTTCCACACCCTGCGCGAGCACATGGCCCCGCGGATCGTCGGGCAGGACATCGAGACCGCGCAGGATCTCCTGGACCGGCTGGCCTTCATCAAGGGCAACCAGTTCGCGCGGGCCGCGCTCGACATCACCTGGTGGGTGCTCGACGCCAAGCGCCGCGGGCTACCGCTGCACCGCGCCCTCGGCGGCACCGCCGACCGCGTGGCGGTGGGGGCCGACTTCGGGATCCAGGACTCGCTCGACCTCCTCATGGCGAAGGTCCAGGGCGCGGTCGACGCGGGCTTCCCGCGGGTGAAGCTCAAGTTCCGCCCGGGGTGGGATCTCTTCATGGTGGAGGCGGTGCGCGGCACGTTCCCGGACCTGACCATCCACATCGACTGCAACGCAGCCTACTCGCCGGCCGACACCCCGCTCTTCCGCTCGCTCGACCGCTTCAAGCTCGCCATGATCGAGCAGCCGCTGGCCGACGACGGCATGAGCCTGGTGAACCACGCGGCTCTGCAGCGGCAGATCGGGACGCCGGTCTGCCTGGACGAGAGCGTCCAGAGCCTGGCCCACGTGGAGGCGGCCATCGCGCTCGAGAGCTGCCGGGTCGTGAACATCAAGATGGCCCGCGTGGGCGGGCTCACCGAGTCCCGCCTGATCCAGTCGCGGTGCGCCGATCACGGCATCCCGTGCTGGGTGGGCGGCATGCTCGAGAGCGCGGTGGGCGGGGCCATCTGCGCCGAGCTGGCGACCCTGGCCAACTTCACCTACCCGGGCGACATCTTCCCCTCGTCCTACTTCTACGCCGACGACCTGGGCAAACCCGAGATCGTGCTGAGCGGCCCCGGCGAGGTGGCCACCTCGCGGGTGCCCGGCATCGCGCAGGAGCCCGACCCCGCGCTGCTCGCGCGGTGGACCGCGGCGCACGCCACGTTCGGCCGCACTCCCGCCCGGTAGCCTCCCCGCCCCCCTCCGTCACGGACTCTTCACGCCCGCGCCATCCAGGCGTCGCGCGCCGGGGCTATCGTTTCGTCAACGACTGGAGGCCGGTCATGAACCTACGCGCGAGGGCGGTGGCGATCGCCAATCAGTTCGAGGGCCGGTGCACCTGCTCGACGATGGACGGCGGCGTGGACTGCCGCTGGTGCCAGGTCTTTCGCGAGCTGCTCCGGACCCACCCGCTGGAGCCGCGGCCGACCCGCTCCGCCGCGACTCCCGCGGCCAGCCTGTCGACGCCCTGACCGCCGCGGACTAGGCGAGCCGCTGGCGCGGCTGGCGGCTCGACTGCAGGTGCCGCTGCAGGAACGGGATGAGCTTCTGCCACGCGTCGCGGGCGGGCCCCTCGCGGTAGGTGACCGGGTTGCTGAAGTTGAGGAAGGCGTGACCGGCGCCGTCGTAGCGGTGGAACTCGTGGCCCTTGCGGTACTTGTCGAGCTGGGTCGAGAGCCGGTTCACGTCGGCCGGCGAGGGATTGGCGTCCTCGTTGCCGAAGAACCCCGCGATCGGGCAGTGCACGTAGGGCGTGAGATCGAAGGGCGTGGGCCCGTCGCCCCACGCCTTCATGATGTTGCCGCCGTAGAACACGCCCGCCGCCTTGAAGACCGGCTTGGAGGCCGCCATGAGGTATGCGACGCGGCCGCCCATGCAGAAGCCGATGATCCCCACGTCGCCGAGCTGGGTGTCCTTGAGCCGGCGCGCGTAGTTGACCGCGGCGCTGACGTCGTTGACCACCTCCGGATCCCGCAGCCGGCCGATGCGGGTCATCATGTCGCCGCCGTCCTCGGGCTGTCGGTGGTAGAGCTCGGGCGCGATGGCGAGGTAGCCGTGCTGCTCCGACAAGGTCTCGACGCGATCCTGGATGAACCGGTCGACCCCCGGGCCGTGCTGGATGACGATGACCGCGGGGAATGCCCGTCCGAGGCTCGGCATGCCCACGTACAGGCGCATCGGCGAGCCATCGACGTCGATCTGATCCCACTGCGCCATGCCGCGCCTCCTCCGACGAACGCCCGTGAGAAAAACGGCCCGGCGGCGGAACCGGTGAACCGCCTGCCGGGCCTCGGTTTCTCGCGCGCAGGATCACGACCCTGCGGCATGTCCCGACGATGAGCCGGGATCTCGTAGTGCGCTAGCTAGCTTCGCGCGTCATCAGGCCAGAGCCACGCCCGATGACGCGCCGTACGAGCCGGGTGGCGTGTTATCCATCCTGATTCTCCCCTGTCTGGTTCACGGCGCGACGGGAGGCGGCGCCTCACCTTCCGTCGCCCTCCAGGAAACCGCTCCCCACCCCTCGTTGTCAAGCGGCAGTGCGTCGTGCGCTGGCGGAGCGCCCGCGCCGGGCGTACACTCCGGCCATGCGTCGCCTGCTCGTCGCCACGCTGGTCGCGATCCTGGTCGCCGCGCTCGCCCCGATGGGCGCCGCGGCCCAGGAGGTCCGCGTCGGGATCCAGACGGAGGACCCCTCCACACCGGCCACCGGCCGCCCCCCGGCGCCTCGACCCCGGCCGCATCGGCCCCGGCCCTTCTTCTTCCCCTGCTGCGTGGACACGGCGTACCTTCCCGCCCAGCCGCCGGAGCCCGCCCCGCCGCCGATCCTGTACGTGGTCCCGTCTCCTCCGGCCCTGATCTACATCGCCCCACCGCGGGTCAAGCCCGCTCCCGAGGTCCGGCTGCCGACCGGCCGCTGGGAGCGGCACGGCAACGGCAAGGAATACCCGTACACCTGGGTGTGGGTGGGGATCGCAGGCAGCCCGCCGCTCAGCGCCGGGCTCAACCGCTGACCACCTAGCCGTAGCGCCGGTTGCTCCGCCCGATCCCGCTCCGGTCGTACTGCGCCTTCAGCTCGGCAAGCCCGCGCGAGCCGCCCAGCTCAGCCCGCCGCTCGACACGATCTGAGTGGGCACGGGCCCGGGGAAGGCGTGGGTCTCGGCGGGGCGCAGCCGATCCATCTCGTCCCGGCTCAGCAGTCTCATGTCAGGGAGCCGGCAGGCGACCGACCAGCGTCTCGATCGCCAGGCCGATGGCGAGCAGGCGCCGGTCGCTTCCGGCGGGACCATCGAGCTCGAGGCCGATCGGCAGGCCGGCCGGCGTGCGTCCGATGGGCACGCTCAGCCCGGGGATGCCCGCGTTGCTGCCCGGATCGGTGTTCTGGATGAAGGTAGGGAAGGTCGGGACCTGGGACCCGTTGAGCAGCGTCGTGGCGTCGTCTCCGACCGGCGCGGCGGGCAGCGGCGTGGTGGGGAACACGAGCGCGACGATGTTGTGCTTGCGGAAGGTCTCCGCGTAGAGCTGCTGGAGCAGCGGCCGCGCGGCGAGCGCGTCCAGGTAGGCCTTCTGGGGGATCGCGTCCTTGGCCCCGGGAACGATCGCGCTGGCGAAGAGCCCCTTCACGTCCGGGCTCGCGATGCGCTCGGCGAGTCCCTTGAGGTCGAGGGCGGGGCGGAAGCGCTTCAAGTAGGTGGTCAGGTCCGCGCGGGCCTCGTAGAGGGCGACCGGGAAGCCGATCTTGCCGTTGAGGTCGACGAGGCCCGGCATGTCGACCTCGACGATCTCCGCCCCCGCGGCCTGGAGCCGGTCGAGCGTCGCCTCGGTGAGCCGCTCGGTCTCGACGTCGAGACTCCGGAAGAAGAGCGGCCGGCAGACCCCCACGCGGAGGCCCTTGAGCGGCGCGGCGACGACGCGATCGCGCGCGCCGGTGATGATGGTGTCGAGCAGCACCAGGTCGGCGACCTCGCGGGCCATCGGCCCCGCGGTGTCCCGCGTGTGGGCGATCGGGGTGATGCCCTCCTGGGAGTAGCGCCCGAGCGTCGGCCGGAGCCCCGCGATGCCGTTGAGCGCGGCCGGGATGCGCACCGAGCCGCCGGTGTCGGTGACGAGCCCCGCCGCGGCCATGCGCGCCGCGATGGCGTTGGCGGTGCCGCCCGAGGAGCCGCCCGCGATCCGGCTCGGATCGTAGGCGTTGCGCGCCGGCCCGAAGGTCGCGTTGTTGCTCGTGACGCCGAAGGCCAGCTCGTGCATGTTGGCCTTGCCGAGCACGATGGCCCCGGCCCGGATCAGCTTCTCCACCACCGGGGCGTTGCGGGTCGGGACGAAATCGCGCAGCGCGGGGGTGCCCGCGGAGTTCGGCAGGCCGGCCACGTGGATGTTGTCCTTCACCACGATCGGCACGCCGTGCAGCGGGCCCGCGAAGCTCTTGCGGGCCGCGAAGGTGTCCGCCTTGTGCGCGGAGGCGATCGCCCGATCGCGATCGAAGGTGATGAAGGCGTTGAGGTCGCGCTTCCGCTCGATCACGTCGATGAGCGCCCGCACCAGGTCCTCGCTCTTGAGCGTGCCGGCCCGGATGCGCGCCGCCGCCTCGGAGGCCGACAGCTCGGTCAGGTCCTGGGCCGCCGCCCCCGCCGGCACCACCAGCAGCATGAGGCCCGTGATCCACCGCCATCCCCACCGCCAGCTGATGGTGTGCATGGCGCGATTCTGGCATACTCGGGCGCGATGACGCGAGCCAGTCTGAACGGCATCGAGATCGACTACCAGGCGAGCGGCTCCGGCCCGGCCGTGCTGCTGAGCCACGGCTACTCCGCGACCCGTCGCATGTGGGACGCGCAGCACGCGGCCCTCGGCGAGCAGCACCGGGTCATCTCCTGGAGCATGCGCGGCCACGGCGAGACCGAGAGCCCGGCGGATCCGGCCCAGTACTCCGCGGACCTCACGGTGCGCGACATGCACACGCTGCTGGGCCACCTGGGCGTCGAGCGTGCGGTGATCGGCGGCCTCTCCCTGGGCGGCTACGTCTCGCTCGCCTTCTACCTGACGCATCCCGAGATGGTCCGCGCGCTCGTGATCTGCGACTCCGGCCCCGGGTACCGCAGCGCGGACGCGCGGGCGGCCTGGAACCAGCGGGCCCAGGAGCGCGCCGCCTCGCTCGAGGCCCGCGGCCTCGAGGCGCTCGGCAAGAGCCCCGAGGTGCGCGAGTCGGTGAGCCTGCACCGCTCGGCCCAGGGGCTGGCGCACGCCGCGCGGGGGATGCTCGCCCAGGAGGGCTCGCGGGTGATCGACGGCCTCACCGGAGTCGCGGTGCCGACGCTGATCATCGTGGGCGATCAGGACCAGCCCTTCCTGGCCCCCTGCGAGTACATGGCCAAGAAGATCCCCGGGGCGAGGCTCGAGATCATCCGGGGCGCCGGACACTCCTCGAACCTCGACCAGCCGGAGGCCTTCAACCGCGTCCTGCTCGACTTCCTGGGCGGCCTCCCCCTCTAGCCTAGCCGGCTGCGTTCAGCAGCCGGCCTACTGGACCGGCGAGAACGCGGCCGGCATCATGATCTTGTTGGCCATGGTGAGCAGGGTGTCGCTCCCGCCCGGGGGCGGCCACACGCCCATCTCGCGCGCCTTGTTCCGGATCGCGGACCTCTCGTCGAGGCTCTTGTAGGCCCAGATGTGGATGAAGCGGTTGGCCTCGCCGTGCTCGACGTGGCCGGCCAGCGCGATCGGCGACATCTTGACGCGCTCCTCGATCTTCGACTCCCAGCGCTTGATCAGGTCCGGCAGGGTGCCCGCCTTCATGGCGTAGTAGCGCATCTCGAAGTAGGGGCCCATCTTGCCGGGCTTGAGGTCGGGGAGGAACGCGAACGGCACCACGATCTCCGACTGCATGGTCTCGATGAACTCCGCGATCTTGGGCGGCCAGCTGCCCGCCTTCACCGCCTCCGCCCGCAGGCGGTTGCGCTCGCTGATGTTCTCGTACGGCCACACGTGGATGATCTCGTTGAGCGGCCCGATCTCGGTGTGCCAGAAGGCGGCCAGCGGCGAGATCTTCTTGCGGTTCTCGTAGGCCTCCCCGAAGCGCTTCTCGACCTCGGGCAGGCTGCCGACCTTGACGCGGTACGTGCGGATCTCGTAGATCATGCGCGACTCCTTTGGGTTGGTGCAGGTGGTCGGTTGGTGCTACTGGGCCGTCCAGCCTCCGTCGATGACCAGCTCGCTGCCCGTCACGAACGCGGCCTCGTCGGAGGCGAGGTAGAGGACGCCGTAGGCGACCTCGTCGGGCTCGCCGTATCGGCCGAGCGGGATGCGCGACACCATGTACTCGTAGTGGCCGGGATCGCTCCGCCGCGCCTCGGTCATGGGCGTCACCACCGGGCCGGGGTGCACCGAGTTGGCGCGGATGCGCTCGCGCGCGTACTGCACCGCGGTGAGCTTGGTGAGCGTGCGCACCGCGCCCTTGGAGGCCTGGTACTGCGGGCTGCTGCGCTCCATGCCCACCATGCCGAGCTGGGAGGAGATGTTGACGATGGAGCCGCCCCCGGCGCGGCGCATCGCGGGGATCGCGGTCTTGGTGCCGAGGAACACCCCCTTGGCGTTGACGTCCATACCGTGGTCCCACGCCTCCGCGGTGGTGTCCTCGAGCCGGCTGCCCCCGCCCACTCCCGCGTTGTTGACCAGGACGTCGAGGCGCCCGAAGCGGGAGACCGCGGTGGCGACGGCGCGCTCCCACTCCGCCTCGCTCGTCACGTCGAGGTGCACGTAGAGCGCCTCGCCGCCCGCCGCGGTGATCGCGGCCTCCACCTGCTTGCCCTCCGCGTCCAGCAGGTCGCCGATCACCACCCGCGCGCCCTCGCGCGCGAAGAGGCGCGCCTCGGCCGCGCCCATGCCGCGGGCGCCCCCGCTGATCAGCGCGACCTTGCCCGCGAGCCTCATCGGGTGCCGAAGAGGCGGTCGCCCGCGTCGCCGAGGCCGGGGACGATGTAGCCGTGCTCGTTCAGGTGACTGTCGATCGCCGCGGTGTAGACCGGCACGTCGGGATGCGCGCGGTGGAACGCGGCGAGGCCCTCCGGGCAGGTCAGCAGGCACACGAAGCGGATCGAGCGCGGATGGGTCGCCCGCACCCGGGTCACCGCGGCCACCGCGGAGTTCCCGGTCGCGAGCATCGGATCGAGCACCACCGCGTCGCGCTCCGCCATCTCGTGCGGCAGCTTGAAGTAGTACTCGACGGCCTGCAGGGTGGCCGGGTCGCGGTAGAGCCCCACGTGGCCCACCCGCGCGCTCGGCAGGATGCGCAGCATGCCGTCCAGCAGGCCGTTGCCCGCGCGCAGGATCGAGACCAGCACGATCTTCTTGCCGTCGAGGAGCCGGATGGTGGTGGCGGCCACCGGGGTCTCCGCCGCGACCTCGTGGGTGGGCAGGTCGCGGGTGACCTCGTAGGCGAGCAGCATGCTGATCTCGGCGAGCAGGCTGCGGAACACCGAGGTGGCGGTGTCCTTCTTCCGCATGAGTCCGAGCTTGTGCTGCACGAGCGGATGGCGGATCACGACCACCTCGCCGGTCGTCGACGGGCCCGTCCGCGCCGCCTGGGTGTGCACCGCGGGGGACTAGACCAGCTCGAGCTGGGCGCGGCCCCAGGCCACGTCTTCCGCGCGCGCGGGGCTGAACGCGGCCGGCGCCTCGTCGGGCGCGGTGGGCCCCGCGCCGGCCACCGTGGTCCGGTGCATGACCCGGCGATGGCGGGACTCGTCCCACGGCCGCCCGCGGTGGAGCATGCACCGGTTGTCCCACATCACGAGGTCGCCCACCCGCCAGCGATGAGTGTAGATCAGCTCGGGCCGGGTGGCCGCCTCGCGCAGCTCGCGCAGGAGCGCGCGCGCCTCCGCGGTGGGCATGCCCACGATCTCGCACGCGTGCGATCCCACGTAGAACGCCTTGCGCCCGTTGACCGGGTTGGCCCGCACCAGGGCCTGGCGCACCGGCGGCACCTGGGCCGCGTGGTCGGGCGGCATCAGCCCGTCGTCCACCAGCCCGCGCGAGTAGACGAAGCTGTGCACCGCGACCTTGTCCTCGAGGAAGGCCTGCATGTCGGCGGGCAACCGGGTGTGGGCCACCCGCATGCTCGCGAACTGGGTCTCGCCGCCCTCGGGCGGGA
>DATGBR010000046.1:0-3856 GCA_035312605.1 Candidatus Methylomirabilota bacterium | reverse complement strand
GCACCGGAGCCAGGCCGAGCGGCGTCGCATGGTGCTCGGCCAGGTGGTAGGAGTAGAAGCCGGCCGCGTCGTACTTCTCGAGCAGCCGGAGGCGGTGCTCGTAGAAGTCCGCCACCGGGACGTCCCGGCGGTCGAGGTGGTCGAAGATGCCCAGGTCCATATACCCTCCCGGCGCCCACAGGGGCCAGCCTGGCCCGTCTGGTGGCGGGACCGGCAGGTAGGGTACCATGGGGCCGTTTCTCAGAAGGACCCCCGGGCGGGGCGGGAGAGGAGCCAGCGCGATGGCCTATGACCTGATGATCAAGAACGGATGGGTGGTGGACGGATCCGGCCTGCCGCGTTACCGCGGAGACGTGGGCGTGAAGGGCGGGAAGATCGTCGCCATCGGCCGGCTCCGCGAGAGCGCCCGAGAGGTCATCGACGCGGAGGGCAGGGTCGTCGCGCCGGGGTTCGTGGACGGGCACACCCACATGGACGCCCAGATCTTCTGGGATCCGCTCGGGACGTCGTCCTGCTGGCACGGCATCACCAGCGTGGTCATGGGCAACTGCGGCTTCACGCTCGCGCCTTGCGCAAAGAAGGATCGCCACCTCGTTATCCGCAACCTGGAGCGCGCCGAGGACATCGCGGGCGAGGCCATGGAAGCCGGCATCGACTGGCGCTGGACCACCTTTCCCGAGTTCCTCGACACGCTCGACTCGCTGCCCAAGGGCATCAACTACTCGGGGTACATCGGCCACTCCGCGCTGCGGACCTACGTGATGGGTGAGCGCGCCTTCGACGGAGCCGCGAGCGAGGACGACCTGGCCGCGATGGAGCGTGAGCTGCGCAGCGCGCTGATGGCCGGCGCCATCGGCTTCACGACGTCGCGATCGCCCAGCCACGAGACGCCCGACGCCAAACCGGTGGCGAGCCGCATGGCGTCCTGGAGCGAGGTGCAGCGGCTGGTCGGCGCGATGGGCGAGTTGAACGCGGGCATCTTCGAGCTGGCCGGCGAGGGCGTGGATCGCAAGGTGGACCACCCCGACATGCCGGACTACCACAAGCGGCTCAAGGCCCTGGCGGTCGAGACGGGCCGGCCGATCACCTTCGGCCTCTTCACCCGCAAGGACGCGCCCGACATGTGGCGCCACTACGTGAGGCTGATCGAGGAGACCAAGGCCGCGGGCGGGCGCATGTTCGCCCAAGTGCACAGCCGCGCCCTCAGCGTGGTGCTCTCGTTCAAGACCCAGATGCCGTTCGATCGGCTCCCGGTGTGGAAGGAGCTGCGCGCCCTGCCGCTTGCCGAGCAGCAGACCCGGCTCCGCGACCCCGAGCTGCGAAAGCGGCTGGTCGAAGCCTCGCACGAGCGGGATAACCGCCGCGCCCTCGGCACCGAAGCACGCCAGGCCGCCTACGACTGGATCTTCGTGATGGACGCGGTGGACCCGCCGCACCGATCGATCGCCGAGATCGCGCGCGAGCGCAACTGCGATCCCGTCGAGGCCATGATCGACCTGGCCCTCGAGAAGGACATGGACCGGTTCTTCTTCCACCCGATCGCCAACGAGAACCAGGAACTCGCCCTCGAGCTGATCAAGCACCCGCAGGCGGTGGTCACCTTCTCGGACTCGGGCGCGCACGTCTCCCAGCTCATGGACAGCTCGCTCCAGACCTATCTCCTGAGCCACTGGGTACGCACCAAGCAGGCGCTCACGCTGGAGCAGGCGGTGCGGATGCTGTCGTTCGTGCCTGCGTCGTACTGGGGCTTCACCGACCGCGGCCTGATCCGCGAGGGCATGGCCGCCGACTTCGTGGTCTTCGATCCCGACACCATCGCGGCCGAGCTGCCCGAGGTGGTGCGGGACCTGCCCGCGGGGGCCAAGCGGCTGATCCAGCGCACCCGCGGCATCGCGGCCACCGTGGTCAACGGCGAGATCCTGCTGCGCGATGGCAAGCACACCGGCGCGCATCCCGGACGGCTCCTGCGCGGCCCGCTCGCGCGGGCGACCGCGTAGGCGGAGAGGCGGACATGGCGAAGCTGCTCGAGGGCAGGGCCGCGCTCGTGACGGGCGCGGGGCGCGGCATCGGCCGCGGCATCGCGATCGCGCTGGCCAAGGCCGGCGCCAAGGTGGTGGTGAACGACCTGGGCGCGGGCCTGGACGGCGAGGGAGTGGCCACCGGGCCGGCGGCCCAGGTGGTGGACGAGATCGTCAAGGCCGGCGGCACCGCGTCGGCCAACTACGGCTCGGTGGCCGACCACAAGGCGGCCAACGAGATGGTCGAGCAGGTGGTGAAGACCTACGGCCGCATCGACATCCTGGTCAACGTGGCCGGGATCCTGCGCGATCGCATGATCTTCAACATGGCCAAGGAGGAGTGGGACGCGGTCCTCGCGGTGCACCTGGACGGCACCTACTTCTGCACCCGGGCCGCCGCCCCCCACATGCGCGAGCAGAAGTATGGGCGCATCATCTCGATGTCGTCGGTCTCCGCGCTCGGCTCCCCCGGGCAGCCCAACTACGGGGCGGCCAAGGCCGGCATCATCGGGCTCTCCTGGTCCACCGCCAACGGCATGGCCAAGTACAACGTGACGTCGAACGCGATCATGCCGAGCGGGGCTACCCGCATGATCGATTCCACCCCGCGTGGGCGGCAGGTGTTCGAGCAGACCGGGAAGTGGCCGAGCGAGCAGGCGGTCGGCACCGAGCGCGATCCGGACAACGTGGCGCCGCTCGTGGTCTACCTGGCCAGCGAGGGCGCCGGCCATGTCAACGGTCAGGTGTTCCACTCCTTCGGGTACGGCTACACGCTGATGGCGCTGCCCGAGCCGATTCGCCGCATCGAGGCCGATCGCAAGCTCGAGCCCGAGGAGCTGGCCAAGCTCTTCCCGGACACGCTCGGCAAGGGCCTCCACGAGCCGCCCGGCACCAACTTCGGCAAGAGCCTCAGCGAGCGGCCCAAGCAGGAGTGGAAGGACCTGGGCAAGGGGGTGCGGTACTGGCAGTCCCCCTGGGAGGCGCGTTGACCCACGTCCTGCTGGTCTGCCACGCCAATACCTGCCGCAGCGTGATGGCTCACGTCCTCCTCGAGAAGATGCTCGCGGCGCGCGGCACCAACGGGGCGGTGCGCGTCCGTTCGGGCGGGATCGCCAACCACGCCCGCGACGGGATGATCCCCTCGCTCGACGCCCGCATCGTGCTGCGCGAGGACGACATCCACCTGACCGAGGACGCGTTCGCCTCCACCGACCTGCGCCGGCACCGCGACATCGTGGCCGCGGCCGACCTGATCGTGACCATGACCGCGCAGCAGAAGGAGACGATCGGCGCCTACGCGGAGGCCCAGGGGCGGCCGGTGCTCACGCTCCACGAGCTGGCCGGTGAGGCGGGCGACGTCGACGACCCGTTCGGCCAGGGCGAGGACCGCTATCGCGCCACGCGGGACGAGATCAAGCGCTGCCTCGAGCTGGGAGTGGACCGTATGCTGACCCTGCTGGACGCCCGGAGCAAAAGAGAGCAGAGGGAGACGAGCCGATGAACGACGAGCAGATCCTCTACGATCCAACCGCCGAGCCGCGGATTCTGGCCTCGGGCCTCGCCCCGCGCCTGGCCTCCCTCGAGGGCAAGCGGGCGGGTATCCTCGACAACAGCAAGGCCAACGCGGGCACCCTGATGCTGGCAGTGACCGCGCGGCTCAAGGAGAAGTACGGCGTCACGGACGTGGTGAAGCGCGAGAAGGGCATCGCGGGCGCGCCCAGCCCCGACATCCTGGCCGCGCTCACGACGTGCGACTTCGTCCTGGTCGGCAGCGCCGACTGAGGGTCGTGCACGTCGTGGAGTATCCACGGCGCCATCGTGCTGGAGCAGCGGGGGAT
>DATGBR010000045.1:0-3059 GCA_035312605.1 Candidatus Methylomirabilota bacterium | reverse complement strand
GGGCTCAGTGCTTCCGACCCCGCAGACCCTGCTGCGGTCGGTGTACGCGGGACGGCTGTGCGTCGCCATCGCGATCTATCTCACCGCGGCGTTCAAGTTCGCGGTAGCGGGTCCCGTCGACGTGCTCGTCACGTCGTTCGTGCTGGTCGCGGCGGTGGTGGTGACGATCGCCTCCTACTGGTACACCCACCTGTCGCGCCGCATACCCGGCCGGACGTTCCTGTACGGGCAAGCGCTGTTCGACGTGGCGCTGATCACCACCGTGGTGCACATCACGGGCGGTCCGCAGAGCGACCTGACTCCGCTGTACGTCCCGCTCATCGCCGTGACCGCGGTGCTGATGCCGCCGGCCAGCACGGGGCTGATCACCGCGCTCGTCGGGATCGTCTACTTCGCGGACGTGGTCTTCGGGCATACCACGCCGATGACAGCGCAGGTGGGGCTGCAGCTGCTCGTGTTCGCAGGCGTCGCTGCGGTGACCGCCTATTTCTCGAGCCGGGTCTCGGTGATGGGGGCGGAGCGGGAGGCCTTGGCGGGGGAGCTGCGCCAGGCCCGGCTGGAAGCGGCCGACGTCCTGCGCAGCGTGCCGACGGGGATCGTGACGGTGGATCAGGCGGGCCACCTGCTGTACTGCAACCCGGCGGCCGAGCAAATCCTCGGATTCAAGGAGCGCCAGTGGCGCGGGGCCCCGATCATGCCTGAGTTCGCGAAGATCGCTCCCGAGTTTTGGGCCGCGATCACGGCGACGGCGCGGCGGGGCGTGCGGGCGATGCGCGTGGAAGCCACGGTGCGTCGTCCCGATCGCACCTTCCCGATCGGCGTGACGACCACGACGCTCGACATCGAGCCGGCGGGCGAGCCCCGGGTCACGGCGATCTTCACCGACATCTCCGACTCGAAGCGACTCGAGGAGCTGCACCTGCGCGCGGAACGGCTCGAGGCGGTAGCGGAACTGTCGTCGAGCCTGGCGCACGAGATCAAGAACCCGCTCGCGTCGATCCGCTCGTCGGTCGAGCAGCTGGGGCGCGCCAAGCGCGCGAACCCCGACGAGAAGTTCCTGACGTCGCTCGTGGTGCGCGAGACCGATCGGCTGTCGCGCCTGCTCACGGAGTTTCTCGACTTCTCCCGCGTCCGCGCGACGGAATGCCGGCCGCTCGATTTGCACAAAGTGGTGGCAGCGGCGATCCGCCTAGTGCGCGAGCACTCGGACTTCCCCGAGGACGCCGTCATCGAGCTGGCAGGCGACGCGACGCCCATGGAGGGCGACGAGGACCTGTTGCATCGCGTGGTGTCGAACCTGGTGCTGAACGCCGTCCAGGCCACGGGCAAGGGCGCGCGCGTTGTGGTGCACACCGGCCGGCCCGCAGCCCAGGAGCTGCCAGGCGGCGCGGGCATCGAGAGCCCCGTCTGCCTGGCCGTGAGCGACAACGGCCCCGGCATCCCTGAGAGCCTGCGGGCCCGCCTGTTCGAGCCGTTCGTGACGGGTCGGGTGGGTGGCACCGGCCTTGGCCTCGCCATCGTGCAGCGCGCGGTGGATGCGCACCGCGGCCTGGTACTCGTGGACTCCCCGCCGGGGCGGGGGACAACGTTCACTGTCTACTTCCCCGCCGCGCGGCGGAAAGAGGAAGCGGCATGAGCCAGCAGCCAACGATTCTGGTCGTCGACGACGAGATGGGGATCCTGGACGTGCTCCGGATCCTCTTGAAAGGGGAAGGGTTCGACGTCACCACCGCTCAGGGCGGGAAAGCGGGGCTCGAGGCCCTGAAGGGGAACCCGCCCGACATCGTGCTCACCGACATCAAGATGCCGGGTGTCTCGGGCACCGAGATCCTCGCCGCGGTGCGTGAGCAAGACCCGGAGACCCCCGTGATCCTGATGACCGCCCAGGCCTCGCTGCAGAGTGCGATCCAGGCCGTCAACCAGGGGGCCTTCTACTATATCCAGAAGCCGTTCTCGAACGACGACCTGGTAGCGATCTGCCGGCGCGCCGCGGAGCAACGCCTGCTCAAGGCGGAGAACAAGCAGCTCAAGCAGGAAATCCGGCGGCGTGAGCGCTCCGGGCTCGTGAAGCCCCTGGGCAAGTCGCGCCCCTTCCAGGAAGTGCTCAAGCTCGCCGAGCAGGTGGCGCCTACCGAGAGCACGGTGCTCATCCAGGGCGAGTCGGGCACGGGGAAGGAAGTCATCGCGCGCTACATCCACGAGCTGTCGGCGCGCGCGGACGGGGGCTTCTTCTCCCTCAACTGCGGCGCGCTGCCGGAGAGCCTGCTCGAGTCGGAGCTGTTCGGCCACGTGAAGGGGTCGTTCACGGGCGCGGTGCGGGACAAGCAGGGGCTGTTCGCCGCGGCGCGCGGCGGCACGTTCTTCCTGGACGAGATCGGCGAGATGTCGCCCGCCACGCAGGTGAAGCTGCTGCGCGTGCTGCAGGAGCGGGAGGCGATTCCCGTGGGCGGCACCGAGGCCATTCCGGTGGACGTGCGCGTCGTCGCGGCTACCAACCGCGACCTGGAGGAGGACATCAAGCGCGGCCGTTTCCGCACCGACCTGTACTACCGGCTGAACGTGATCGCCATCCACCTGCCGCCGCTGCGCGACCGGCGCGACGATATCCAGATCCTGTGGGAGGAGTTCCTGGCCCGCATCGCCAAGGAGCGCGACGAGCAGCCGAAAGCGCTCGCGGAAGACGCGAAAGGGGCGTTGCTCGCCTACGACTGGCCCGGCAACGTGCGCGAGCTCGAGAACGCCCTCGAGCGGGCGGTGGTGCTCTCCAAGGCGACGACGATCGATCTCGCCGCGCTGCCCGACAAGCTGACGGAGCGCCGCGCCGAGCCGCTGGTCGCGGAGCGACCACACGCCAACCCCACGCTCGACGTGATCGAGCGCGCCTACATCACCTGGGTGCTGCAGAGCGAAGGGGGCAACAAGACCCGCGCGGCCGAGGTGCTCGGCATCGATCCCTCCACCCTATATCGCAAGCTGAGCCGCTACGAAGGTGATGTCCCGCCCGGCTGAGGCGGCGGATCGGGTCGGGGCCGCGACCCTGGAGCGCATGGCCGCCGCCC
>DATGBR010000044.1:0-6659 GCA_035312605.1 Candidatus Methylomirabilota bacterium | reverse complement strand
GACCGCGACGCCTTCAGCCGGTTCTACGACCTGACCGCCCCGATGGCGTTCGGCCTGATCCGGCGCGTGCTCCGCGATCCGGAGGCGGCCGCCGAGGTGCTCCAGGAGGTCTTCTGGCAGGTCTGGCAGGACGCGCCCCGGTACGATCCGACGCGGGGCACTCCGGAGGCCTGGCTCGTGATGCGGGCCAAGACCCGAGCAATCGATCGGCTCCGGTCCATCCGTAGAAGAGATAGGACCTTCGTGGCCCCGGTGGACGAGTCCGTGGCCCAGCGTAGCCCAGACCAGGCCCCGAACCCGGCGGTGGTGGCCGAGGACCGCGGCCTGATCCAGACCGCGCTGGCCCAGCTGCCGGAGCCGCAGCGGCGCGTCATCGAGCTGGCGTTCTTCGAGGGCCTGACGCACTCGGAGATCGCCACGCGGCTGGGCGAGCCGCTCGGGACGGTGAAGACGCGCGCCCGGCTCGGGCTGGACCGCCTGCGCGGGGTGCTCGGAGGGGAGAGGCTGTCGGCCACATGAACCGCGACGAGATCGACGAGCTGGCGGCCGCGTACGCCCTGGGCGGACTCGAGGGCGAGGACCGCGTCCGCTTCGAGGCCCTGCTCGCGGCCGGCGACCCGGACGCGGTGCGCGCTCTGCGCGACTGCGAGGACACGCTCGTCGGGCTCGCCGCCGCGGCCCCCGAGCCGCCGCCGCCCGCGGTGAAGGCGGCGCTGATGGCGCGCATCGCGGCGACCCCCGCGCCGGTGCGGCCGCTGCCGCGGCGGCCCCGCGGGCTCTGGCCCGTCGTGCTGAGCGGCGCGATGGCGGCGGGCCTGGCCGCGGTGGTGGTGGGGTGGAGCGTGTCGGCGACCTACGAGAAGCGGCTCGACGCGCTCGCGCAGAGCGCCGAGCAGCTCCGCGCCGAGCTGCGCAGCCAGCAGACGGTGATCGCGATCCTGCGCGACCCGGCCACCCAGGTCGTCGCGCTCGCGGGCCTGCCGCCGGCTCCGGCGGCGCGGGCCCGCATGATGTGGCACGCTCAGGCGGGTGGGGTGTTCGTGGCCACCGGGCTGCCGGCGCCGCCCGACGGCAAGGCCTACCAGCTCTGGGCCATCGCGGGGAGCAACGCGCCGGTCTCCGCGGGCGTCTTCACCGTCGACGCGGCCGGGACCGGGAGCCTCGCGGTGCGGCCGCTGCCCGGGGTGGCGGCGGTGAACGCCTTCGCGGTCACCCTCGAGCCGGCCGGCGGCCTGCCCGCGCCCAGCGGGGAGATGTACCTGCTCGGCAAGTCCTGAGCCGGCCCGCTACATCCCCCGCCGCCGCGCCGCGTGCAGCACGGCGATGATGGTCATGGCGTCCTTGATCTCGCCGCGGGTCACCATGGCGAGCACCTCCGCGAAGGGGAAGGCGCGGCGCTCGATGAACTCGGTGTGGTCGGCCCGCCGCGCGGCCGGGCGCAGGTCCTCCGCGAGGTAGAGGTGCGCGACCTCGCGCAGGATCGACTTGGAGGTGTGGAAGTCGACGAGCTCGACGAGGCGGCCGGCCTCGTAGCCCGCCTCCTCCGCGAGCTCGCGCTGGGCCGCCTGGAGCCGCGTCTCGCCCGCGTCCTGCCCGCCGGTCGGCATCTCCCAGAAGAACCCCTTGGCCACGTAGCGGTACTGCCCGACCAGGAGCACCGTGTCGCGATCGAGGAACGGCAGGATCCCGACGCACTCGCTGCACTCGACGACCCCGTACACCGTGGTGTGGCCGTCGGGCAGCTCGACGATGTCCTCGCGCACGTCGATCCAGCGATTCCGGTAGATCGGGCGCGTGGACGTGGCGCGCCACGGGGTCCGGGCAAGGGGATTCGACGCGGGCGGATCGGAGGGTGGCCGGCCCGTGGGGGAATCGCCGGGATCGGCCGGAGTGGGCTGGCTCACCATCCGGTTGTATCATGTCGCCCAGGGGGATCCGCGAATGGCATGGCCGGCTCCGGTGGAAACGCTGTGGAACGACATGGAGAGCGTCCGGGCGCAGCTGCTGAAGGAGGCGGAAGGGCTCAGCCAGGCGCAGAGCGACTGGCGCCCGGCCCCGGACGAGTGGTCGGTCGGCGAGATCCTCCACCACCTGACGCTGGCCGAGGTGGGCACCGGCAAGCTCACCTCCAAGCTGCTCCGGGACGCCCCGCAGCCCCTGCCGCCCTTTCCGCCGGACCTCCAGGCGTTCTCGCCGCTGCCGCCGCCTCCCCCCGGCCCGGCCCGGGCGCCCGAGGTCGTGTTCCCGGAGCGCGGTCACTCGCTGGAGCGGCTGATCGTCGATCTGAAGACGATCCGGGAGCGGAGCCGACAGTCGGTGGAGCGCCTGGCCGCGGTGGACCCGCGGGGGCTGCGGTGGCGGCACGTCGCGCTCGGCGAGATGGACCTCGCCCAGTGGTGGCTGCAGCACGTGCGCCACGAGACGGATCATCTCCAGCAGCTCCGCGACGTGAAGGCGGCCAAGGGATTCCCCGCCTCGTGAAGGTCATCCTCCGGAACCCGCGGCGGGAGGTGGACGTGGACGGCAAGCGCCGGGTGAAGGATCTGCTCTCCGAGCTCGGCATCCTGCCCAGCACGGTGCTGGTCATCCGCGACAACGAGCTCCTGACCAGCGACGCGGTGGTCGGCGGCGACGACGTGCTCGAGGTGCGCCCGGTGATGTCGGGCGGCAGCGGAGCGGGCGCGTGAAGTGCCGCAAGTGCGGCGGCACCGCCTCGCTCGAGCTGCGGCGCCACAACGCCGCGTTCTGCTCGCCCCACTTCATCGAGTTCTTCCGCAAGCAGGTGGCGGAGGCCGTCCACCGGCACCACATGTTCACCACCGACGAGACGATCATGGTCGCGGTCTCGGGCGGCAAGGACTCGCTCGCGCTCTGGGACGTCCTGATCGAGGACGGCTACCGGACCGCCGGCCTCTACCTGGATCTCGGTATCTTCGACTACTCCAAGGAGTCGCGCGCCAAGTGCGAGGCGTTCGCGGCGGCCCGGGGCCTGACCCTGCACGTCGAGCGGGTGGCCGAGGCGGTGGGCGCCCCGATCCCGGTCGTGCAGCAGGCCACGCGTCGGCCCACCTGCTCGGCGTGCGGGCTCTCCAAGCGCTACCTGATGAATCGGGCCGCGCTCGAGCACGGCTATCCGGTGGTGGCCACCGGCCACAACCTGGACGACGAGGCGGCCACCCTGTTCGGCTCGGTGATGCACTGGCAGACCGACGCCCTGCCCCGGCAGTCGCCCGCGCTGGCCTCGACGCACCCGAAGCTGGTCCGCCGCGTGAAGCCCCTCTACCGACTCTCCGAGCTCGAGACCGCGGCCTACGCGTTCCTGCGTGGCATCGACTACATCGTGGAGGAGTGCCCGTTCGCCAAGGGGGCCACGTCGATCGCCCACAAGCAGGTGCTGGACCGCCTGGAGGAGGCCTCGCCCGGGTCCAAGCACAACTTCCTCTTCGGTTTCCTCGACCGCGCCCGGCCCGCCTTCGAGCGGGTGGAGAACGTGGAGCTGCACGAGTGCACCTCCTGTGGCCAGGTGACCACGGGGACGGTCTGCGCCTTCTGCAAGCTCGCCGATCTGGTCAAGCGGCGCACATCATAGCGGCGAACATCATGAGGAGGAGACAGCCATGCACAACGCGGTGATCGTGGGGGCGGTCCGCACCGCCGTCGGCCGGAAGAACGGCAAGCTGGCCGGGGTACGGCCCGATGACCTGCTGGCCGATACGCTCAAGGCGCTCGTCGAGCGCGTCAAGATCGACCCGAGCGAGGTCGAGGACGTGGTCATGGGCTGCGTGGACCAGGTGGGGGAGCAGGGGTTCAACATTGCGCGCAACGCGGCGCTCATCGCGGGCTTCCCGGTGGACGTCTGCGGCACCACGCTCGACCGCATGTGCGGCTCCGGCCAGCAGGCGGCCAACTTCGCCGCGATGGGGGTCATGTCCGGCCAGTACGAGTGCGTGATCGCGGGCGGCGTCGAGAACATGAGTCGCGTGCCCATGGGCTCGAACGGGGCCGGGCCCGGCGACGGGCCGCTCTCCCCGCGGCTGCAGGCCCTCTACAACATCGTCCCCCAGGGGCTCTCCGCCGAGATGATCGCCGAGCAGTGGGGCATCAAGCGCGAGGAGCTCGACGAGTTCTCCGCCGGCAGCCACGAGCGGGCGGGGCGGGCCATCGCGGAGGGGCGGTTCAAGCGGGAGATCGCGCCGATCACCCTGCCGGACGGCAGCGTCTTCGAGGTCGACGAGGGGGTGCGGGTGCCGGTGAACCGGGAAAAGATGGCGGCTCTGGCGCCGTCCTTCAAGCCGGACGGGGTGGTGACCGCGGCCAACTCCTCGCAGATCTCCGACGGCGCCGCCGCGCTCCTCATCATGTCGGAGGCGCGGGCCAAGGCCCTCGGGCTCAAGCCCCGGGCGCGGATCGTGGCCACCGCGCTGGCCGGCGTCGATCCCACCATCATGCTGACCGGCCCGATCCCGGCCACCCAGCGCGTGCTCAAGAAGGCCAGCCTGAAGCTCGACCAGATCGACCTGTTCGAGATCAACGAGGCGTTCGCCTCGGTGGTGCTGGCGTGGGAGCGCGAGCTGCACCCGGACATGAGCCGGGTGAACGTCAACGGCGGCGCGATCGCACTGGGGCACCCCCTCGGGTGCTCGGGCGGCAAGCTCATGACCACCCTGCTGCACGAGCTGGAGCGCACCAAGAAGCGCTACGGGCTGCAGACGATGTGCATCGGGTTCGGGCAGGGGATCGCGACCATCATCGAGCGGCTCTAGCCCGCTTCGACCGGTGGCAAGCGGCAAAGGTGCGGCCGCCCGGGAGCCTCCCAGGCGGCCGTCCTGTCTCCGCGGATTTCCGCGCTAGCGGGTGCGCGCGGCCAGCGCCACCTGCACGGTGCGGTGCAGATCCTGGGGGGACACCGGCTTGAAGAGGAGCGCCGAGATGCCGAGACGGCGGGAGCGCGCCTGGTCCTCCTCCTGAAGACCCCACCCGGTGATGAAGATCACCGGCACCTGCGGATCGCTGGCGCGCAGGCGCTCGGCCACGTCCCAGCCGCTCATGTCGGGCATGCCCACGTTGGTGATGATCAGATCGAAGCCGCTCGGGATGAAGACGCGGAGCGCTTCGGGGCCGCTCGGGACGGGCAGCACGTGATGTCCCGCGTCCTTGAGCATCTCCCCCAGGATGGAGAGCACCTGGGGATCGTTGTCCACGAGCAGGATGCGACCGGTGCGCTCGCCGCCGGGGTGGCTCCCGGTGGTGCTCTCGCTCGTCGGCTTCATACCGATGGGCAGGGTGATCGTGAACGTGGTGCCCTCGCCGGGTCGGCTGTCCACCCGCAGGTCGCCGCCGTGGCGCTCCACGATCGAGTGCGAGACCGAGAGGCCCAGGCCGGTGCCCTCCTCGCCCTTGGTGGTGAAGTAGGGGTCGAAGACCCGCTTGCGGACCTCGTCCGTCATGCCCATGCCGGTGTCGGCCACCGTGATGGCCGCGTGCCGATAGTCGGCGAGGCGAGTGCGGATGCGGAGAGTGCCGCCGCGGGGCATCGCGTCGATGGCGTTGAGCACGAGGTTGGTGATGACCTCGTTCAGCTCCGCGGGCCGGCCCATCACCACCGGCACCGGGCCGAGCTCCAGCTCGAGCTGGAGCGGCACGCCGCCCTTGATCTTCTTCTCCTCCCAGCGGGGCCGCGTGATGGCGAGCGAGTCGCGGACCACCTGGTTGACGTCCATCGGCACGAAGGGCTCGTCCTGCTGGCGGATGCGCGCGAACTTCTGCATGCGCCGGACGGTCTCGGCCCCGCTCGTGGCCGCCTTCTCGATCACGTCGATGCCGCGGCGGACCACGTCGACGTTGCCGGGGCTGCGGGCCATGAGCTGGGCGTAGCCGAGGATGGCCTGCAGCAGGTTGTTGAAGTCGTGCGCGATCCCGCCTGCCATCTGGCCGAGGGAGGTGAGGCGCTCGGACTGGTGCATCTGCGCCTCGATCTCCCGCTGCGCGGTCATGTCGCGGATGATGGCGAGCATGCCGTCGGTGCCTCCGTTGCGCCCCGGCAGGGAGGAGAGGGTGACCGCCAGGTTCAGCGACCGGCCGTCCGCCCGCTTCGCGGAGGCGTCGAAGGCGCGCACCGGATTCTCGCGCGAGAGGCTGCCGTGCGCGGACCGGTACGGCTCCGGGGGCAGGAGATTGGCGAAGGGCTGCCCGACCGCCTGGGCGGCGGTGAAGCCGAAGATGCGGTCGGCGGCCGGATTCCAGCTGCGGACCTGTCCCTCGCCATCGACCGAGATGATCGCATCACCCGCGGAGAGGATGAGCTGCTCCAGGTATTGCTTGGTCTCGGCCACCTCGCCGTACAGGCGCGAGTTGCGGATGGCCACCGCGAGGTAGTCGGACAGCATCTCCAGGAGCTCGCGCTCCCCCGGATCGATCGGCCGGGTGGCGGAGCGGT
Source organism: Candidatus Methylomirabilota bacterium (assembly GCA_035312605.1). Classification (GTDB taxonomy): domain Bacteria; phylum Methylomirabilota; class Methylomirabilia; order Rokubacteriales; family CSP1-6; genus CAMLFJ01. Next base: position 223 of record DATGBR010000044.1, on the reverse strand, counting down.
TGGCCACCAGCAGGTAGCCCAGGATCTTGCCCTCCTCCCGGATGGGGCAGACGATGCGGGCCTCGCCCGGCGCGTCTGCGGGGGCGACCGGGCCCAGGCGCACGGTGGCCTCGTCGTAGCCGAGGGCCTCCTTGAGCAGGTCGGTGATCGCGGTGGTGAGCTGGCGTAAGTCGAGCTGCCCGAGCAGGCTCCGGGAGATCTCGCGGAGGATCGAGAGCTGGGT
>DATGBR010000043.1:0-12120 GCA_035312605.1 Candidatus Methylomirabilota bacterium | reverse complement strand
ATCCGGGCCTATCGCGGGATCGACCACCACCGAGGTTAGAATGTGGCCCAAGGATAGAATGAGGCCATGATGCAGCGTTCCCGGCGCCGCGCCGCCGCGCTCGCGGCGGCCGTCGCACTCGTCGCCTTCGGTGGGTGCTCGCGGGTGGTCGTCTCGCCGATCGCGCCGCCCCCGTACCGCGACGAGACCGTCGCGCCCTACGACGCGACCTGGCGCGCCCTCGTGCGGGCCCTCGCGGTCGAGAACGTGCCGCTGCGGGTGGTGGCCAAGGACTCGGGGGTGATCTCGTCGGGCGACTTCATCTCACCGATCGGGGTCTACACCGACTGCGGGCGCATCGGCGAGGCGCTGCTGGAAGGAGAGGCCCTCGTGGCGTTCACCCTCTTCGTGCAGCCGGGGCGAGACGGCGCTACCCTGATCCAGGTCAATTCCAGGATGCGCACCCACGCCTACCGCCGCGGCAGCTCGGGCAAGCTCAAGACGGATCGAGTCTTCGAGTGTGTCTCGACCGGCCGCTGGGAGGCCAACCTGCTCGACTCCGTCCGCCGGCTGGTGAAGGAGTAGCGCGATCGTGGCTCCCCGGCTCCCGGAGCTGATCAAGCGGGCGCGGCGATTGGCGCACGAGCGCGATCGCCTGGTGCAGGAGCTCGCGCGCGAGTGGAGCGCGGCCCTGCGCGGCCAGGGCTTCTCCCCGCGGGATCTCGACGAGCTGTGGGCCGGTCTCACCGAGGACGCGGTGCGCCGCCTCCTGCACTCGCGCACGGAGGGGGCGAGCCCGGAGGCCATCCGGCGCGAGGCCCACGAGGTGATCGCGCGGGTGAAGGAGCGTGTGGAGACCGAGCTTGCCGCGGGCGGCTAAGGGCGCCGGGGCGGGGGACGTGCAGGGGCTGCTGCGCGCGCTGCCCTCGGTCGACGTCCTGATCGGGGCCCTCGCCGGAGAGTCCGCGCTCGCGGGCGTCCCGCGCCCGCGCCTGGCCGCCGCGGTGCGCGAGGCCCTGGCGGCCGAGCGGCGCCGCCTCCTGGAGGCGGGCGGCCCCGCCGCGGACGCGGCCGCCCTCGGCGGCCGGATCGTGGCCGCGCTCACCCGGAGCGGCCTCTTCTCGCTCGCCCCCGTGATCAACGCGACCGGCGTCGTGCTGCACACCAACCTCGGCCGCGCGCTGCTCTCCCCCCTCGCGCAGGAGCGGCTCCGCGAGGTGGCGGGGTCCTACTCGAACCTCGAGATGGACGTGTCCCGGAAGGAGCGCGGCTCGCGCTACTCGCACGTCGAGGGCCTCCTGCGGCGGCTCTCCGGCGCGGAGGCGGCCATCGTCGTCAACAACTGCGCCGCCGCGGTGCTGCTCGCGCTCGAGAGCCTGGCCCGCGGCAAGGAGGTCATCGTCTCCCGCGGCGAGCTGATCGAGATCGGCGGCGAATTCCGGATCCCCGACATCCTGCGACGCTCCGGCGCGGTGCTCCGCGAGGTGGGCGCCACCAACCGCACCCACCTCACGGACTACGTCAACGCGATCGGACCCGAGACGGGCATGATCCTCAAGGTCCACACCTCCAACTACCGCGTGGTCGGCTTCACCGCGGCGGTCTCGTCTCGCGAGCTGGCCGAGCTGGGCCGGGCCCGCGGCATCACCGTGATGGAGGACCTGGGGTCGGGCTGCTTCGTGGATCTCACCCGCTACGGGTTCCCGTACGAGCCGACGGTGCCCGAGGTCGTCGCGTCCGGGGTGGACCTCGTGTCCTTCTCGGGTGACAAGCTCCTGGGCGGCCCGCAGGCGGGCATCGTGGTCGGACGGGCCGAGCTGCTGGAGCGTCTCGCGCGCAACCCGCTGAACCGGGCGCTACGCATCGACAAGTTCACCATCGCCGCCCTCGAGGCGACGCTCTACGCCTACGAGGCGGGCACCGCGCTCGAGACGATCCCCACCCTGCGGATGCTCACCGGGCCGCTCGCGTCGATTCGCCGCCGCGCCCTCAAGGTGCTCGCGCGCACCGGACCGGCGGCCGTGCGCGCCCTCGGGGCGGCCGTCATCGAGTCCAGCTCGCAGGTCGGCGGCGGGGCCCTTCCCACCGTCGACCTGCCCAGCGCGGTCATCGCGCTCGGGACGCGGGAGCGGCCGGCCGAGGGGCTGGACGAGGCGCTGCGGACCGGCCACCCGCCGGTCCTGGGCCGCCTGCTCGACGACCGGCTGCTTCTCGACTGTCGCACCGTCCTGCCCGCCGACGTCGTGGCCCTCGCGGCCCGTCTCGCCGCCCTCTAGCCCGAGGGACGCGTGCGACACGTCGTGGTGGGAACCGCCGGCCACATCGACCACGGCAAGACCTCGCTGGTGAAGGCGCTCACCGGCACCGACACCGACCGGCTGCCGGAGGAGAAGGCGCGCGGCATCACCATCGACCTCGGCTTCGCCTTCCTGGAGGAGGCGGGCGACCTCGTGATCGAGATCGTCGACGTGCCCGGGCACGAGCGGTTCGTCCGCAACATGCTGGCGGGGGCGGGCGGCATCGACCTGGCGCTCCTGGTCGTCGCCGCCGACGAGGGGGTCATGCCGCAGACCCGCGAGCACCTCGCGATCTGCCAGATCCTCCGCATCAAGTCCGGGCTCGTGGTCCTGAGCAAGGCCGACCTGGCCGAGCCCGACTGGATCGAGCTGGTCCGCGACGACGTGCGACGCGCGGTCGCGGGCACCTTCCTCGCCGGCGCCCCGATCGTGCCGGTGTCGGTGAAGACCGGCGCGGGGCTGCCCGAGCTGCGAGCCGCGCTGGCGGATCTGGCGCGCGCGGTGCCGGCCAAGGATCCGGATCGGACCGCGCGGCTCCCGATCGACCGGGTCTTCACGGTCAAGGGATTCGGAACCGTGGTCACCGGCACCCTCGTGGCCGGGCGTCTCGCGGTCGACGAGAAGGTCGAGGTGTACCCGCGCGGCGTGCAGTCGAAGGTGCGCGGCCTGCAGGTGCACGGCCACGCGGTGGACCGTGCGACCGCCGGGCAGCGCACCGCGGTGAACCTGCAGGGCGTGGAGCGGTCCGCGATCGAGCGCGGTGACGTGCTGGCCCCCGCCGGGGCGCTGGTCCCCACGCTGCTCCTGGACGGGACCCTCGAGCTGCTGGAGGACGCGCCTCGCCCGATCAAGACCCGCGATCGAATCCGCTTCCACGCGGGCACCCAGGAGGTGATGGCGCGGGTTCTGCCGGTGGACCGCGCCGAGCTCGAGCCCGGTGAGTCCTGCCACGCGCGGTTCCGGCTCGAGTCCCCGCTGGTGGCGCTGCCCGGCGACCGGTTCGTGGTCCGCTCCTACTCGCCGATCGTCACCATCGGGGGCGGCACCGTCCTCGACATCGCCCCGCCCCGCTTCAAGCGGAAGGGCCCGGCGCTCGCCCAGCACCTGACGTTGCTCGCCACCGGCGAGCCCGGGCAGGTACTGGAGGAGCATCTCAGGCAGGCCGGCGCGGCGGGCGTGCGGGCCGCCGACCTCCGGGCGCGGACGCCCTTCGGGCCGGAGCAGCTCCGCGAGCTGCTGGAGGGGCTCCAGCGGGCGGGGCGCATCGTGGCGGTGGACCGGGAGTGGTATCTGCACCGGGACGCGAGCGATCGGCTGCGCGCCCAGACGATCGCGCTGCTCGAGGCCTTCCACCGGGAGAACCCGCTGCGGACCGGCATCTCCCGCGAGGAGCTGCGCAGCCGGGCCGGCCACGCCCAGGAGCGGGTTTTCGCCCAGCTCCTCGGTGCGCTCGAGACGGAAGCGGTGGTCCGGAGCGAGCGGGACCAGGTCCGCCTGGCCTCGCATGCGATCCGCCTGAGCCCGGAGCAGGAGCGGGTAGTCAAGGGGCTCGAGGCCGACTTCCGGAGCGCGGGCGCGGCCCCCCCGAGTCCGGAAGAAGCGCTCGGCCGCCACGGGGTCAAGGGCACTGAGAAGCACGAGCTCTTCCAGGTGCTGGTCGCGGACCGGACGCTCGTCCGCGTCAAGGAGTCGCTCTTCTTCCACGCCGACGCCCTGCGCGTGGTCCAGGAGCGGCTCGTGACCCTTCTGCGCCAGAAAAAGGAGATCGGCCCCGCCGACTTCAAGGACCTCTTCGGGGTCAGCCGGAAGTTCGCCATCCCCCTGATGGAGTACTTCGACGCCCAGCGCGTCACGGTCCGGGTCGGAGAGCGCCGGGTCCTGCGCGAGGGGTACGGGCGCGTTGACAACCCTGGGGCCGGCGCGTAGTGTAAGGGGGCGTCAGTAAAGGAAAGGAGTCCCGCCATGTTTGGTCTGGGATATCAAGAGCTTCTGTTGATCCTGGTGATCGTGCTGATCCTGTTCGGCGCGCAGCGTCTGCCGGATCTCGCGCGCTCGCTCGGCAGCAGCGTCAAGGAGTTCAAGAAGGGCGTCACCGAGCTGAAGGACGATTCGACGGCGGCCGCGAAGAAGGACGACGAGAAGAAGGCGTAGCCCGGTTTCCTCTCCCCCCATACGCTGCTCGGGTCGCCGATGTATCAGGGGCTGTTCGACGTCGGCACCGGCTTGAGCGGCGGCCGCTCCGTGATCCCTCGCGTCTCCCACCCAGTTCCGTGATCCGACCGCTGCTCGCGTGGATGGCGTCGGCCGGCCGACGGGCCGTCGTGCGCGTGGCCCCGCACGGCGACCTGGCGATCGCGCTCGGCCTCGGGGTGGTCACCCTGCTCTCTCGCTGGCCTTACCGCGCGCGGATGCTCTACAACTGGGACGCGGTCCAGTTCGCGCTGGCGCTCCACGAGTTCGACATCGCCAAGCACCAGCCGCACCCGCCCGGCTACCTCCTCTACGTCGCGCTCGGCCGTCTGCTCAACGCCTCGCTCGGCGACCCCACGCTCGCCTACGTGGCCCTCGCGATGCTCTTCAGCGCGGGCACCACCTTCGTGCTCTACTCGCTCGCGCGGCGGCTCTACGATCGGGCCACCGCGCTCATCGCCGCGTCGCTGCTCGCGGTGAGCCCGCTCTTCTGGTTCTACGGCTCGGTGGGGCTCACCTACGCGGGTGAGGCGTTCGCGGCCTCGGTGGTGGCGTGGTTCGCGTACGGGGCGCTCACCGGCCACGTGCCGTCGCTCTACTGGGGCGCGCTCGCGGTCGGCCTGACCGGTGGGATGCGGCAGTCGGTGCTCGTCCTCCTGCTGCCGCTCTGGCTCGGCTCGGCCCTGCTCGGCATCCGGTCGCGCCGGCGGGTGGCCATCGCGGGCGGGATCCTGCTCGCCTCGGTGCTCGCCTGGCTGCTGCCGATGCTGTGGCTGACCGGAGGCCCGGCCGCGTACGTCGGCGCGTCGACCCAGCTCTACGGCTCGATGCTGCTCCCGACCTCGGTGCTGGGCGGCTCGCTCGAGGTCACGCTCGCCCAAGCCCGTTATCTCCTCGAGTCCACCCTGGTGGGGCTGGGCCCGCTCGGCCTGGTGGCGCTGGCGCTGCCCGCCTACGCGCGGGGGATGGGCTGGAACCGCCCGGAGTGGTTTCTTCTCGGGTGGATGGTCCCGCCGATCATCTTCTACATGCTCATCCACTTCGGTCAGGCCGGCTACGTGCTGACCTTCCTGCCCGCGCTGGTGATCCTCCTGAGCCGCGTGCTCGCCTGGGTGGTCGCGGCGGGCTCGGAGCGGCTGCGCCGGCCCAACTGGCGCTGGGCCCTCACCACCGCGACGCTGCTGCCCCTGGTGCTGATCAACACCGGGTTCTTCGTGAGCGCGCGGCCGCTGCCGCGCGAGTTCAACAATCGCGGGGGCGACGGGTGGGTGTGGCGGGCGCGTGACGAGTTCCACGACTGGATCATGAGCCGCACCGCGGCCGCGTTACGCGAGCACGAGGCGGTGATCCGCACCTACGTGGAGACCATCCGCGCGGTCTACGATCCGAGCGACACCGCGCTCGTGACCGAGCTCGGCAACCCGCGCTCGTATCCGTGGCTGCGTCACGCCATGTTCTACATGCCGGAGTACCCGACCTATCAGGTGCAGGTGGGCGCGATGCCACTCGGCTTCTACGCCCCGCAGTACGCGGCCACCATGATCCTGACCCCGGGCGCCCGCATCACGCTCCCGGCGGGGATGCGTCAGCTGGTCTGGTTCGTGGACCACTGGGACCCGGCCACCCAGCCGCCGGCCGGCCTGCGCGAGGTGCAGCTGCCCTACGGGCGCTTCCTCTATGTCCTGCTCCTCACCCGCACGCCCGTGGAGTACGCCGGCTACACCTTCGAGCGCGCGGCCCGGTGACCGGACGCGCCCTGACCCTCGGCGCGGCGGCCGCCGCGCTCGGGCTCGGCGTCGCGATTTTCCTCTGGAAGACCCGCCAGATCGCCGGCTCGATCGGCGTCGGCGCGTTTCCGCTCGACGACTCGTGGATCCACATGCAGTTCGCCCGCAACCTGGCCGAAGGTCGCGGCTTCGCCTTCAACCCGGGTGTGCCGGTGTCGGGGTCGACGGCCCCGCTGTGGACGCTCGCGCTCGGGGGCGCCTTCACGGTGTTCGGCCCCCATCCGGCCCTGGCCAAGGTGCTGGGACTGGTCCTGGCCCTGGCGACCGCCTGGCTCGCCGGCTCTCTCGCGGAGCTCTGGACCGGCCGGCGCGAGCTCGCGCTCCTGGCTCTGGTCCTCACGGCTCTCGCGGGGCCGATGCTGTGGGGCGCGCTCTCGGGGATGGAGGTCTCGCTCGCCGCCCTCCTCGTGACCACCGCGCTCGTATTCCGGGCCCGGGAGCGCGAGGGCGCGGCCGCGGTCGCGCTCGGGCTGGCGGCTCTCGCGCGGCCGGAAGCTATCCTCCTGCTGCCCCTCTTCTGGCTGTCCGGACCGCTCACCTGGCGTCGGGTGCTCACGTGGCTCGGCCCCGTCGCGGCCTGCGTCGCGCCGTGGGTCGCCTTCAACCTGGCGACGATCGGCAGCCCGCTGCCCGGCACCGCGGTTGCGAAGATCGAGGGCGGACTGCTCGGCGCGCTCTCGGGGGTCCGGGAGCCGCTCGCCACCTCGCTCGTGAGACGGCCCGCCCAGTACACCTGGGAATGGATCCGCTGGCTCTGGGGCGTGGACGCGCTCCTGCCGCTCCTGCTCGTGCCCGGCATTGCCTGGCTCTTCCGGCGACCGGGCCGCGCGGCGCTCATTCCCGCCTGCGTGCTGATGGCGCACCCGGTGGCGATGGCGCTGCTGGCGCCCTACCGGGGGCCCGGGTTCCAGGAGGGCCGCTACTCCATTCACCTGTTGCCGCTGGCGATCGTGACGGCCGTCGCGCCGCTGGCTGCGCTCACCGCGGTGCGGGCGCGCCGGGTGGCGGCCCTCGCCCTGCTGGTGGGCGTGCTCGTGGCTCTGCCCGGAGCGGCGTCCCGCTACGGCTGGGCGGTCCAGAACATCGAGGCCATGCAGGTCCACCTGGCGCGCTGGGTCATCGACCACACGCCGCCGACCGCGCGGCTCGGCCTCAACGACGTCGGCGCGATCACCTATTTCTCCCGCCGCGAGATCGTCGACGTCATGGGGTTGGTGACCCCGGCCATCCTCCCGTACCGACGGGAAGGGGAGAGTGGCGTGCTCCGGTATCTCGAGCAGGCGTGCCCCGACTACCTGATCCTCTTCCCGGAGTGGTTCCCGACCCTCTCGGCGATGACCGACCGGTTCCGACCGGTCTACCGCGTGCGCCTGGACCACAACACGGTGGCGGGGGCCGACGAGCTGGTGGTCTATGAGGCCATCTGGAGCCGCTGGGCCGTCGACCGGCACCCCTGCCCGGGGGCCCTGGCGGTAGCCCCGGGCCCCGGCGGCCCGGGTGCCGCGGAAAAAGGCCGGGACCGTATAATCATCACGTGGAGTCCCTGAAGGGTCTCGGCCGGGTCCTCGCCGCCGGTATGGCGCTGGGCGGCCTCGTCTGCGGCCTGGCCGCGCCCGCCTCCGCCCAGATCTACCGCTGGACCGACGAGCGCGGAGAGGTGCGGTTCTCGCAGGGGATCAACAGCGTTCCGCCCCAGGCTCGCGGCGGCGCCGTCATTGTGAGCACCCCGGGCCAGCCCGCCCCGGCCGCTCCCGCGCCCGCCGAGACCCCGGCCGACACCGGGGCGCCGGCCGGCGCTGCCCGCATCCCGTTCACTCCCGGTCGGCCCATCATGGTGAGCGCCCGGATCAACGGTGGCGGCACCACCCAGCTCATCCTTGACACCGGCGCCCAGGGCACGGTGATCAGCCCCACCGCGCTCGCGGCCCTCGGGATCAGCTACCGCAACGCGGCCCGCGGCTCCATTCGCGGCGTCACCGGGGAGACCAGCGTCCTCGCGGTGCGGATCGAGAGCATCGAGGTGGAAGGCGCCCGCGTCGGTCCGCTGATGGTCATCTCCCACGACGCCGGCCTCGGCTCGGGGACCGACGGCCTGCTCGGGCGGGACTTCCTCGACAACTTCATCGTCACGATCGACAGCTCGAGCCGCATCGTCACGCTGACCCCGAAGAAGTAGTACCGACGTAGCCTCGGGCGTCGCGCGACCCCGCCCGCGTCGAAGGGCCCCATTCTTGCCGGGAGCGGGGATGAGTGTTAGCGTTGGCCCTCTATGGATTACAAAGACACGCTGAACCTGCCAAAAACCGCCTTTCCCATGAAGGCCAACCTGCCCAAGCTGGAGCCGGAATGGCTCGAGCGCTGGGAGGCGATGGACATCTATGGGCGGATCCGGCAGGCCTCGGCGAGTCGTCCGCTGTGGATCCTCCACGACGGTCCTCCGTACGCGAACGGCCACATCCACATGGGGACCGCGCTCAACAAGATCCTGAAGGATCTGGTGGTGAAGTCGCGCTCCATGCTCGGGCACAACGCGGTCTACGTGCCGGGCTGGGACTGCCACGGGCTGCCGATCGAGCACCAGGTGGACGTGGAGCTGGGGCTCGACCAGGCCTCGACCGACGTGCGGCAGGCGATGGATCCGATGGAGAAGCGGCGGCGCTGCCGCGAGTACGCGAGCAAGTTCATCGACATCCAGCGCGAAGAGTTCCGGCGCCTCGGGGTCTTCGGCGACTGGCGCAACCCCTACCGCACGATGGCGCCGGCCTACCAGGCGACCATCGCGCGCGAGTTCGGCCGCTTCGTGGGGCGCGACCTGGTGCACAAGGGGCTCAAGCCGGTGCACTGGTGCATGCACTGCAAGACCGCGCTGGCCCAGGCCGAGGTGGAGTACGAGGATCAGACCACGCCCTCGGTCTACGTGAAGTTCCCCCTCAAGGCGTCCGCGCCGGTCTTGGCCGCCCTCGGCAGTCGCCCGGTCTCGCTCGTGATCTGGACCACGACGCCGTGGACCTTGCCCGCGAATCTCGCCATCGCGGTCCACCCCGAGGCGATCTACACCGCCGTCGACCTGGACGGGCAGGCGCTCATCGTGGCCCAGCCGCTCGTGGAGGCATTTCTCCGGCTGCCCGGCGTGAAGGGCCGCGGGACCGCGCTGCCCCTGGCGGTGCCCGGCCGCGCCCTCGAGGGCCTCGTGGCCCGGCACCCGTGGATCGACCGCGACTCGCCGGTGGTCACCGCGGACTTCGTGGCGATGGATGCGGGCACCGGGCTCGTGCACATTGCGCCCGGCCACGGAGAAGAGGACTACGAGGTCGGCCGCCGCGCCGGGCTCAAGGTCTACAACCCGGTCGACGACGACGGGCGTTTCATCCCGGAGGTCGCGCACTTCGCGGGGCTCACGGTGTGGGAGGCGAACCCGCGCATCATCGAGCATCTCCGCGCGGTCGGAGCGCTGGTGGCGGAGGTGTCGCTCCAGCACACCTATCCGCACTGCTGGCGGTGCAAGAACCCCACCCTGTTCCGCGCCACCGAGCAGTGGTTCATCGCGCTCGATCGCCACGGGCTGCGGCAGAAGGCGCTCGACGCGATCCGGAACGAGGTGCGCTGGATTCCCGGATGGGGCGAGGAGCGCATCTACAACATGGTGGCGCACCGGCCGGAGTGGGTCGTCTCCCGCCAGCGGGTGTGGGGCGTGCCGATCGTCGCCTTCTACTGCACGGACTGCGACACGCTGCTGCTCGACGAGGCCCTGGTCGAGCACGTGGCCGCGATCATGCGCACGGGAGCGGGCGCCGACGAGTGGTACATGCGCGAGGCGGCCGACCTGCTGCCGCCGGGCACCCGGTGTCCGAAGTGCGGCCGAAGCGGCTTTCGCAAGGAGACCGACATCCTCGACGTGTGGTTCGACTCCGGCTGCAGCCACGCGGCGGTGCTCGAGCAGCGCCCGGAGCTGCGCTGGCCCGCCGAGATGTACCTCGAGGGGTCCGACCAGCATCGCGGCTGGTTCCACTCCTCGCTGCTGGAGGCGGTGGGCACGCGCGACCGGCCGCCCTATCGCTCCGTTCTCACCCACGGCTTCGTGGTGGACGGCGACGGCCGCAAGATGTCGAAGTCGGGCGGCAACAACATCTCCCCCGACGAGCTGATCCCCAAGTACGGGGCGGAGGTCCTGCGTCTCTGGGTGGCCGCGGAGGATTCCTCGGAGGACATCCGCCTCTCGCTCGAGATCCTCAACCGGCTCGCCGACGCCTACCGGCGCATCCGCAATACCAGCCGGTTCCTGCTCGGCACCCTGGCCGACTTCGACCCCGAGCGCGACCGGCGCTCGTACGAGCAGATGGACGAGCTCGACCGCTGGGCGCTCCTGCGCCTGGGCGACCTCATCTCGCGCGTCCGCAAGGCCTACGACGACTACCAGTTCCACGTGGCCTTCCACGCGCTCCACAACTTCTGCGCGGTCGATCTCTCCGCGCTCTACCTCGACACCATCAAGGACCGGCTCTACATCTCGGCTCCGGACGATCCGCGCCGCCGCGCGTCCCAGACGGTGTGCTTCGAGCTGCTCACCGCGCTGACGCGCCTGATGGCCCCGGTGCTCACCTTCACCGCGGACGAGGTGTGGTCCTACATCCCGGGCCGGGGCAAGCCGGAGAGCGTGCACCTGGTGCTCTTCCCGGAGGAGCGCGGGGAGTGGACGAACGAGCGGCTCGCGGCGGACTGGGAGCGCCTGCTCGAGGTGCGCGGCGAGGTCTCGCGCGCGCTCGAGTCGGCGCGCCAGCTGGGGAAGATCGGCAAGGGCATCGACGCGGTGGTGTTCATCGTGAGCGCGCCCGAGGAGCAGTGGCGCCCGCTGCTCGAGGCCAAGGGCGAGGCCCTGCTCACCACCCTCTTCAACGTCTCGGGGACGCGGCTCGGCAAGCCCGCTCCCGCCGGCGGCGTCCGCTACGAGAGCCAGGACATCCCCGGCCTCGTCCTGGAAGTCGTGCCGGCCCAGGCGCTCGGCTGGAAGAAGTGCGAGCGCTGCTGGACCTGGAGCGCGCGGGTGGGGGAGCATCCGGCGCATCCGACGCTCTGCGAGCGCTGCACGCCGGTCGTGACGGCGCTCGCCCGGTGACGTCGGCGGCCCTCACCGCGCTCGCCGTTCTGATCCTGGACCAGCTGACGAAGGTCTGGGCGCTCCAGGGCCTCGCCCCGGGACGGCCCGTGCCGGTGATCGACGGCTTCTTCTCCCTCACCCTCGTGATGAACCCGGGCCTGGCCTTCGGCATGCTCTCGAGCACGCCGGCGGGTTGGCGGTGGGTGGTCGCCCTGCTCTCCATCGCCGCCCTCGCGGTGCTGGCGGTGGTGGGGCTCCGCATGCTGCCGGGTGGCGGCCGCCTCACCCCGCTCGCGCTCGGGCTCATCTTCGGAGGCGCGGTCGGCAACCTGATCGATCGCGGTCGCTTCGGGGCGGTGGTCGACTTCCTCGACTTCTACTGGCGCGGTTACCACTGGCCCGCGTTCAACGCGGCCGATTCCGCGATCACCGTCGGCGTGGCGCTGCTCGCCCTGCGCCTGCTCACCGCGCCCCCGTCGACCAGCTGAGGCGCGGGGTGGCGGCCGCGCCGTGACCGGCGATCGTCGCGTGACCCACGTGGTGGAGAGCGACGGCGCCGGGGCGCGGCTCGATCAGTGGCTGGCCCGGCGGCTCCCCGAGCTGTCGCGCATGCGCGTCCAGGCCCTCATCGCGGCGGGCCGCGCTCTCGTGGACGGCCGCGCCGTCAAGGCCGCGCACCGGGTCCAGGCGGGCGAGCGGGTGGAGGTGGCCATTCCCCCGCCTCCCCAGGATGGTCTCGAGCCCGAAGCGGTCCCCCTTCGCGTCGTCTTCG
>DATGBR010000042.1:0-17480 GCA_035312605.1 Candidatus Methylomirabilota bacterium | reverse complement strand
AGGACAATCAGGGCGCCCAGCAGGATCCTGAGGTGCGGGCGCACGCGCCGGCCTCGAGCTAGGCGCTCTCCGCGAGAATCTCGGTCATCCGGGTGAAGAACTGATCCAGCATCATCTTGCTGACGCCGCCCAGCATGCGCTGGCCGACGCTCGCGATCAGCCCGCCGACCTGCACGTCCGCGTCATAGCTCACCCGGGTGCCGCCGTCCACGTCGGAGAGCTGCATGCCCGCGTCGCCGCGGACGAAGCCCGGCCCCCCGCTCCCCTCCACCGCCATGCGATAGCGGTGCGGCGGCTCGAGGTCGCTCAGCTTGACCTTGCCCTCGAACGTGCCCTTGATCGCGGCGACGCCCACCTTCATGGTGGCCTTGTACTCGTGCGGCCCGATCGCTTCGAGCTTCTCGCAGCCGGGCAGCGCCTGGGCCAGGATGGCGGGATCCAGGAACGCGGCCCAGACCTTGTCGCGCGCGGCCGGGATGTCGGCGGAGCCTTCGATCTTCATCTACGCGCCCTGGAGCGAGCGGACCGCGGTGTCCATCCGTCGCAGGCCCTCCTGGATGTTGTCGAGCGACGTCGCGTACGAGAGGCGAATGTGGGCGTCGGAGCCGAAGTCCACCCCGGCCACCGTGGCGATGCGGGCCTCGTCGAGGAGGAACGCGCAGACGTCGGCGGAGCCGCGGAGCACGCCGCCCTTCCCGCGCTTGCCGAAGAGCCCGGAGACGTTCGGGAAGGCGTAGAACGCGCCCTTCGGCATCACGCAGCTCACCCCGGGGATCGCGTTGAGGGCGGGCACGATGAACCGGCGGCGGCGGTCGAACTCGCCCGCCATCTTCGCGACCTCGTCCTGCGGACCGCCCAGCGCCTCGACCGCGGCCCACTGCGCCACCGAGGAGGGGTTCGACGTCACCTGGCTCTGCACGTCGGTCATCGCGCGGATGATCGGCCTGGGGCCGGCCGCGTAGCCGATGCGCCAGCCGGTCATCGCGTACGCCTTCGAGCACGTGTTGACCACGATGGTGCGCGCCTTGATCTCGGGCGAGAGCGAGGCGATCGAGACGTGGCGGCCCTCGTAGGTGAGCGACTCGTAGCACTCGTCGGAGACGACCCAGAGGTCACGCTCGACCGCGAGCCGGGCCACCTGCGCGAGCGCCTCCGGGGAGAAGACCGCGCCGGTCGGGTTCCCGGGGCTGTCGAGCACGATGATCTTGGTCCGAGGCGTGACCGCGGCCCGTAGCGCGGCGGGATCGAGGTCGAATCCGGTCGACTCGTGCGTCGGCACCGGCACCGGCACGCCGCCCAGGAGCTGCACCTGCTCCGGGTACGAGACCCAGTACGGGCTCGGGATCAGCACCTCGTCTCCCGGGTTCACGAGCGCCATCACGATGTTGTAGAGCGTGTGCTTCGCCCCGCAGGAGACGGTCACCTCGTCCGGCGCGTACTCGAGGCCGTGGTCGCGCTTGAGCTTCTGACAGACCGCGGCGCGTAGCTCGGGAACACCCCCGACCTCGGTGTACTTGGTCTGCCCCGTCTCCAGCGCGCGGATCGCGGCGGCCTTGATCCGCGCGGGGGTGTCGAAGTCGGGCTCCCCCGCGCCGAAGGAGATCACGTCGATGCCCTGCGCGCGCATGGCGCGGGCCTTGGCCTGCATGGCGAGGGTGGGCGAAGGGGCAAGGGCCTTCATCCGGTCGGCGAGCATGGTGTCCTCTCTCAGCGGCGGCTAGCGAACTTCTGGGCGAGGCGCTCCTCCACCGCCGGCGGCACCATGCCGGTGATCGGAGCTCCCAGCGACGCGACCTCCTTGATGAGGCGCGAGGAGATGTAGGTGTAGCGCTCGTGCGGCATCATGAACACCGTCTCCACGGTGTGGCGGAGCTTGCGGTTCATGAGCGCCATCTGGAACTCGTACTCGAAGTCGGAGACCGCGCGCAGGCCGCGCACCACGCAGTCGGCGCCCTCGCGGTCCACCAGGTCGATGAGGAGACCGTCGAAGGAGGTGATGCGCATCCGGCTCATCCCGATGCCGGTCGTGCACTCGTCGATCAGCTCGAGACGCTCCTTGGCGGTGAACAGCGGCTCCTTCGACGGGTTGGCCACCACCGCGACGATCAGCTCGTCGAAGATGCGCAGGCTGCGCTCGATGAGATCGAGATGCCCGTTGTGCATGGGATCGAACATCCCCGGGTACACCGCTCGCTTGCCCACGCTCTCCCCCCGCCTTCTCGAGATCGGGCGATCTGGAAATGTCCGAAAACGCTGATCAGTCTACCCTCGGGATCAGGAAAGTCAAGGTCGTGTCCCCGAACCGGCGCGCCTTCCAGAGCGCGAGCGCCCCCGGCGATGCAGGCGGCGGCGCCTTCGTCCGATGCTGGAGTACGACCACCGCGCCCGGCAGCAGGATGTCGCCCACCGCCACCGCGTCGAGCGCGGCCGCCGCGCGCGGGGCCTCATAGGGCGGATCGAGGAACACGACCGCGAACCGCTCGCCCCCTGCGGCGAGGTCCGCCACCGCGCGCGCGGCGTCCGCGCGGACCACCCGCGCGCGCTCGCCAAGGCCCAGCCGCTCGACGTTGTCGCGCAGTGCCCGCAGCGCGGCGCCGTCCTGCTCGACGAAGGTGGCAGACGGCGCGCCCCGCGAAAGGGCCTCGATGCCGACCCCGCCCGAGCCCGCGAACAGGTCGAGAAAGGGGCCGCGCTCGAGATACGGCATCAGGGTGTCGAGGCACGCGATGCGGACCTGGTCCGCGGTCGGGCGCGTGGTGCGCCCGCGTGGAGTGGTGAGGCGCTGGCCCTTGAGCGCCCCCGCAAGCACGCGCATCACCCTCTCCCCGATGGGGAGAGGGCAGGGTGAGGGGCGTCAGGGTGAGGGGCGGTCACGGAGTCGTCTCGGAGGCCCCGACCCGCCGGCCATCCACCTTCCATTGACCACTCTCGCGGAGCAGGGCGTACTCCACGCGCTCCCATATCGCACTCTTCTCGCTGCCGCCGCTCGCCTCCACCACGAACACCACCCGCGCGGGGCTCCGCCGGATCCGGAGTACGCGGAAATCCGAGAAGCGTGGCTCGGCCGCGCCCTTGGCCTGGGCGTACTCGTCGACGGTCCCCCGCCCCTGCCGGCTCCACGCGGCCTGCACCCGCGTGGAGAGCAGGCTCCAGCACGGCGCGAAGCGGCGCGTGCGCTCGCACGCCTGGTAGTACTCGAGCACCTGTCGGGCGCGGGCCAGCTCGGCGCTGTCCTGGGCGTGGGCGGGCGCGGGGGCGGCGCCCACCCCGAGGGCGAGCGCGCATCCCAGCGCGCCCCAGCGGCGGGGTCGCATCAGCCGACGCCGGCCAGGTCGAGCTTGCCACGCCACCGCTGGAGCAGGGCGGTACGCAGCGCGCGGTGCTCGGGGGCGAGGAGCTGCGGATCGTCGCGGATCAGGGCCACCGCGTCGCGGCGCGCGGCCTCGAGCGCGGCCGCATCGCGCAGCAGATCCGCGACGCGAAACTCGGGCAGCCCCGACTGGCGGGTGCCGAAGAAGTCGCCCGGCCCCCGCAGCGAGAGATCCGCCTCCGCGATCTTGAAGCCGTCGCCGGTGGCGGTCATCGCGTCGAGACGCCGCCGGGCGTCATCGGACGCGGCCCCCGAGAGCAGGATGCAGTAGCTCTTCCACGGGCCGCGCCCGACCCGGCCCCGGAGCTGGTGGAGCTGGGAGAGGCCGAAGCGCTCGGCGTGCTCGATGAGCATCACCGAGGCGTTGGGCACGTCGATGCCCACCTCGATCACGGTCGTCGAGACCAGGATGTGGATGGCGCCCGCCTTGAACTCGCGCATGACCCGGTCCTTCTCCGCGAAGGCCATGCGCCCGTGGAGCAGGCCGATCCGGAGATCGGCGAAGACCTCCCCCTGCAGCCGCGCGGCCATCTCGGTGGCCGCGCGAAGGTCGAGCGCCTCGGACTCTTCCACCAGAGGATAGACGACGTACACCTGGCGCCCCTCGCTCACCTGCTCGCGCAGGAAGCCGTAGATCTGCCGGCGGGCCGACTCGGTGCGAGCCTTGGTGACCACCGGCTTCCGGCCCGGCGGCAGCTCGTCGATAACCGAGACCTCGAGGTCGCCGTAGAGGGTGAGCGCGAGCGTGCGCGGGATCGGGGTGGCGGTCATGACGAGCACATCCGGGCTCTCGCCCTTGCCCCGGAGGGTCGCGCGCTGGTTCACCCCGAAGCGGTGCTGCTCGTCCACCACCGCGAGACCGAGGCGGCGGAAGCGCACGTCGCCCTGCACCAGCGCGTGGGTGCCCACCACGCACTTGATGCTCCCGTCCGCGGTCCCGGCGGTGACGCGCTCGCGCGCCTTGCCCTTCACCGCATTGGTGAGGAGCGCCACCTCCACCGCGAGGGGCTCGAGGAGCTGGGTCAGAGTCATCAGGTGCTGCTCGGCCAGGATCTCGGTGGGGGCCATCAGCGCGGTCTGGTAACCCGACTCCACCGCGGTGAGGATCCCGAGCGCGGCCACCACCGTCTTGCCCGAGCCCACGTCGCCCTGCAGGAGCCGGTTCATCGGAAAGGGCGCGGCCATGTCCATCCGGATCTCGCGCCACACCCGCTCCTGCGCGGGCGTGAGCGCGAACGGAAGCGAGGCGAGCAGGCGCCGGGCCAGGGCTCCGGGCGGGTTCATGGCGAGGCCCGGCTGCCTCCCCTGCCGGTGCCGGCGAATCGCGAGGCCGAGCTGCAGCAGCAGGAACTCGTCGTAGACGAGGCGCCGCCGCGCGGAGGCGTAGTCGGCGTCCGTCTTGGGGAAGTGACCGGCGCGCAGGGCCAAGCTCAGCAGCTCCAGGTGATGACGCGCGCGCAGGGCGTCCGGCAGGGGATCGTCGAGGCCGTCCACGTAGCCGTCGACCAGGCGCTTCATGAGCCGTCGCATCGGCCGCGCGGTGAGGCCGCGGGTCAGCCCGTAGATCGGCACCAGACGTCCGGTGTGCAGGGTCTCGTCGCCGGGCTCGGCCGCGCCCTCCCCGCTCTCGTCCTCCGCGATCTCGAAGTCCTTGACCTGCATCTGCAGCGGCCCCGAGCGATAGCGCTGGATCTTGCCGTGGACGATGAGCCGCTGGCCGCGCTGGAACACGCGCTCGAGGTACGCCTGGCCGAACCACACGCAGGTGAGGAAGCCGGTGCCGTCGCTCAGCAGCGCCGACAGCGGCACCCGTGGCCGCCTGCGCGGGGGCGGGCTGATCGCGCGGATCGTCCCGGAGACCGTGGTCACGTCGTTGGGCTTGAGGCTCCGGAGAGGCGTGAGCTGGCTGCGATCCTCGTGGCGCGTCGGGAGGTAGTAGAGGGCGTCCTCCACGGTGTGGAGGCCCAGGTTGGCGAGGAGCTTGGCCCGCTGCGGCCCGATGCCCTTGACGAACTGCAGCGCCGTCGCGAGGGGATGGATCGCCTCCGGGCCCGCGCGGCGGCCCGCGGCGCCCGTCGACTTACTCGGGGGCAACGGTTTGCCTCATGCCAGTCGCCATGCTATAAAAGAACGCTTCGTCCGGCAAACCACACACAACTCAGCAGGGGATCAGCATGGCTCAGCGTTGCGATGTCTGCGGGAAGGGTCCGGCCGTCGGCAACCGCATCAGTCACGCCCACAACGTGACCAAGCGGCGTTGGCTCGTCAACCTCGTCTCGATGCGTGCCCGGGTCAAGGGCAGAGTCGAGCGCATGAAGGTCTGCACGCGCTGCCTCAAAGCGGGCAAGGTCGTCAAGGTCGTCTGAGGTTCCGAGCATGAAAAGGGGGCGGGGGGTGTCGCCACCCCCCGCCGTCCTTCCGAGGCTATGCAGTATCTAGTATGAGTCCCGGTGGGAGGCCGCCACCCCCCACCGCACGACAACAGCGTTACTTCTTCTTCTTCTTGGCCGCCTTCTTCTTCTTCGCCATGACGTCGTCACCCCCTTTCCTGAGAAGACTCACAACTCGCTCGCGGCTGACTACTTCCGCTTACCCTTCTTGGTGGCCTTCTTCTTGCCACCCTTCTTGACGGCCTTCTTGCGCTTCGGCATGTGGGGTCTCACCTCCCTCCCCTCTGGGATTCAGTAGCCCATCGCTTCGCGGCGGAGGTGCGCGGCCTGCTCCCGCCCCCGGCGCTCGTAGTGATAGAGATCGGCGTAGAGCTGCGGCAGGCACACCACCGGGAGCCCGCCCTTGGCCATCGGAGCGTAGAAGACGCCCGTATCGTAGGGGGCCAGCAGGTAGACGTTGCCCTCGCCTTCTCCCGGCCGCAGCCCGAGGGCCTTCGCCACCGGCTCGGGATCGCCCTCGAGGTAGCAGTGGATGGCCGGGAAGCGCACGTTGGGCGCCACCAGCGCGGCGCCGGAGTGCAGCGTGAACGCGTAGCGGCGTCGCGCCTCGTGGGCCGCCCGCCCGAGCTCGGCCACCAGCCCCCGGGTGATCCGCTCCGGCGAGAAGTAGGCCTGGACGTCGCTCTGCCGATAGGAGTAGGCCTCGACCCAGGCGTCCAGCAGGTCGCCCGGCCGGGCGAGCTGGATGCGCTGCTGGCCGTTGCGCTCCACCCAGGACAGCTCCTCGAGCCGCTTGATGACGTTGTGGGCGTGCCCCAGGCTCACCTCGGCCGCCTTGGCCAGCTCCTCGAGCCGCCAGGCGTGCTGGGGGTCGACCAGCATGACCCGCACGACCCGGGTGGCCCGCGGCGCGAACAGGGACTTGAGCGGCCGGGTGGAGGGGCGCAGGTTCGGCTTCCCCTCCTTCTCGATCAGCACGTTCTCGAAGCTCAGGTAGCAGTTCCCGGACAGGTCCAGGTAGCCGAGTCCGCTGCGTTTCAGCAGGGCCGCGCTCTGGGGGCTGATGTACGGGGACACCGCCACCGGATAGGCCTCGGGCATCTCTCGCCGGATCTCCGAAAGGCGTGTCACCGTCTCCCGGATCTGCCGGGGCTGGCCGAGGGAAGTCACACCGATCGCGATGGCGTGAGGTCGGTCGCCCATCTTGAATTTGAGCAATAAATCAATATTTTGGGAGCCAGACTTGACGTCGACAAGCTGCTCCCAGCCGCTGGCCTTGCCCATCAGCTCGCGCACTCGCTGCGCCGCCAGCGTCCTGATATCGTCTGCTTTGGCCATCCCTTCACGTCCACTTTCACTTGTGCCATCATTTTCAGCGTATGCTGAAACCATAGGGACAAATGAAATTCCTGTCAAGCAAAAATCTTGCGATTGGGGCGCTAGCCCCGCTCCCCCTCGATGCCATCCATGGTCTCGTCGTCGAGGCCGAAATAGTGGCCCACCTCGTGGACCACCACGTCGCGGACGAGATCCGCCATCTCCTCGGGGTCGTCGCAGTCTTCCTCGATCGGCCCCTGGTAGATGTGGATGGTGTCGGGCAGCACGTTGCCGTAGGAGGAGTCCCGGCGGGTGATGTCCACCCCCCGATAGAGCCCATAGAGAGTATCGGGAGGCTCGATGCCCATCTCGTCGAGGGTCGCGTCGTCGGCCCAGTCCTCGACCACGACGGCGATGTTGGCGAGCTTGTCGCGGAAGGCGCGGGGCAGGCGGCGGAGGGCGGTGTCGACGAGGGCTTCGAACTCCCGGCGGGTCATGCTGACCGCGGGGCGGTCACGGGCGGGCGCTAGAGGCCGCGAACCCGCTCGACGTTGGCGATGTCCTTCACCTCGCGGATGGCCTGCATGATGTCCTGCAGCTGGCGCAGGTCCTCGACCTCCACCACGAAGTGGTTGAGCCCCTTCCGATCGTCGGTGACCGTGATCTCGGCCTTGATGATGTTGCCCTGCCGGGACGAGATGGCGGCGGTGATCTCGGCGAGCAGGCCCGGCCGGTCGCGCCCGATGTAGACCGCGATGCGCACCGGTCGCTTGGCCGGCTCGGCCGCCCCCCACTCCACCGTGACCAGGCGCTCCTTGTCGAGAACGTTCTTGGCCACCGTGAGGCAGTCGCGCGCGTGCACGGTCAGGCCGCGCCCGCGGGTGATGAACCCGACGATGCCGTCGCCCGGAACCGGGGAGCAGCACTTGGCGAAGCGCACCAGCAGGTCGTCGACCCCGCGGATCCGCACCGCGGGGCCCTCCCCCTTCCGGGCGGGCCGCGCGGGCTTGGCCTCGGTGGCGGCGTCGCTGTCGTGGACGGTGGCGGGGGCCAGCTTGCCCAGCACCTGCTGGATCGAGGTCTTGCCGTAGCCGATCGAGGCCAGCAGGTCGTCCGCGGACGGGAAGCCGAGCTCGCCGATCAGCTTCTTCATCTCGTCGGAGGCGAGTAGCGCGCCCGGGACCAGCCGGTACTTCTTGGCCTCGCGCTCGAACAGCTCGCGGCCGAGGGCCAGCGAGCGGGTGCGCTCCTCGATCTTGAGCCACTGGTTGATCTTGGCGCGGGCGCGGTTGGACTTGACGATCTTGAGCCAGTCGCGGCTCGGGTGCTGGGTGGGCGACGTGACGATCTCGAGGATGTCGCCCTGGCGCAGGGTGTAGCGCAGCGGCACCAGCTTGCCGTTGACCTTGGCCCCGACGCAGTGGTGGCCCACGTCGGTGTGGACCGCGTAGGCGAAGTCGACCGGGGTCGCACCCTCGGGCAGGGCTTTCACATCCCCACGGGGCGTGAACACGTACACCTCGTCCGGGAAGAGGTCGAGTCGCACGCTGTCGAGGAACTCCTTGGGGTCGCTCGTCTCCTTCTGGGACTCCAGGAGCTGGCGCAGCCAGGTGAAGGCGTCGTCGAACTTGTCGCGGTCGCTCCGCTTCTCCTTGTACAGCCAGTGGGCCGCGATGCCCTCCTCCGCGATGCGGTGCATGTCGTAGGTGCGGATCTGGATCTCGACCGGGTCGCCCTTGGGCCCGATGACCGTGGTGTGGAGCGACTGGTACATGTTGACCTTGGGCATCGCGATGAAGTCCTTGAATCGCCCGGGCACCGGCTTCCACAGGGAGTGCACCACCCCGAGGGCGCCGTAGCAGTCGCGGACCGAGTTGGTCAGCACCCGAACCGCGGTCAGGTCGTAGATCTCGTCGAACTCCCGCCCGCCCTCGTGCATCTTCTTCCAGATCGAGTAGAAGTGCTTGGGCCGCCCCGCGATCTTTGACCCGATCCCCACCTCGGCCAGCTTGTCGTGCAGGAGCGAGATCAGGTTGTTGATCTCCGCCTCCCGCTCGAGCCGCCGCTTGGCCACCCGCCGCATCAGCTCCTGGTAATCCTCGTGGTGGAGCACACGGAGGGCCAGGTCCTCCAGCTCGGCCTTGACCTTCGCCATGCCCAGGCGATGGGCGAGCGGGGCGTAGATGTCGAGCGTCTCCTGGGCGATCTTGCGGGCCTTGTCCGCGGGCAGGTACTGCAGGGTTCGCATGTTGTGCAGGCGATCGGCGAGCTTGATCATCAGCACGCGGAGGTCGCGCGCCATGGCCACCAGCATCTTCCGGAAGTTCTCGGCCTGGCGCTCTTCCCGGGAGGAGAAGGCCAGCTTACCGATCTTGGTGACCCCGTCGACCAGGTCGGCGATCTCGGCCCCGAACTCCCGCTGGAGGTCCACCTTGGTGGTCTTGGTGTCCTCCAGCACGTCGTGCAGCAGGCCCGCCGTCACCGTGGTCACGTCCATCTTGAAGTTGACCAGGAGGCCGGCGACCTCCAGGGGGTGGGACAGGTAGGGTTCGCCCGAGGCGCGCTGCTGCCCTTCGTGGGATAGCTCGGAGAAGCGGTAGGCGCGCTCCAGGAGGGCCAAGTCAGCGGCGGGCTGGTACTTGGGAATCTCCTCGATCAGCGTCTGCAGTTGGGTCAACCCAGCGCCCTCCTCAGGTTGACCTCAAATTCTGCCACTAAAATCAGGCTTTTGCTACCGCTTTCTTCCTTCGCGCCATCCACCGCTCGCGCCAGCCCTGCCAGTCCACGATCAGCGAGCCGGCGATGTAGACCGTCGAGAAGGTACCGGTCACGACCCCGATGGTCAGGACGAACGCCATGTCCTCCAGGACTTTCCCCCCGAACAGGTAGAGAACGGCGGTCGTGAAGAAGACGGTCAAGGCGGTCAGCACCGTCCGGGACAGGGTCTGGTTGATGGCGTTGTTGATCTGAGTCGCGAATGACTCACCCTTGCGGCGAGCCCCCTTGGTCCGGTTCTCCCGCACCCGGTCGTACGCGACGATCGTGTCGTTGACCGAGTACCCGATGATCGTCAGGAGCGCGGCCAGGATCGGCAGGGACATCTCCCGGTTCGTCAGCGACATGGCCGAGAGGCAGATCAGCACGTCGTGGACGATCGCCGCGACCGAGGCCATCCCGCCCAGCATGTCGAAGCGGATCGCGACGTAGGCGAGGATGCCGGCGACGCTCCAGAGGGCGGCATAGATCGCCTGGATCTGGAGGTCGCGGCCCACCTGGGGGCCTACGTACTCCACGCGTCGGACCTCGGGCGGGCCCAGCTCGGGCTCCTTGGCGAGGGCGGCCAAAGCCTGCTTGGTCACCTCCTCGGAGCCGGCCTCGGTCGCGGGCAGCCGGAGCAGGTACTCCCGCGTGTCGCCGAACTCCTGGATCACGCTCTCCCCCATCCGCACCGTCTCGAGCGCGCGCCGGATACGGTCCACCGGGACCGCCTTCTCGAAGCGCACCTGGATCAGGGTGCCGCCCGAGAAGTCGATCCCGTAGCGCAGGCCACCCTTGGCCACCATGGAGCCGAAGCCGGCCAGGATGAAGAGGACCGAGATGATGTAGGCCCAGCGTCGCCGGCCGATGAAGTCGAAGTTGGGGTTGCGGAAGAGCTCGAACATGGCGGTCAGATCGACAGCGACTCGCGCTTGTGGGGACCCATGTACAGCAGGTCGAAGAGCAGGCGCGTGAAGAAGACCGCGGTGAAGAGGCTGGCCGCGATGCCGATCATGAGGGTCACCGCGAAGCCCTTGACCGGGCCGGTCCCGAACTGGAACAGGATGAGGCCCGACACCAGGACCGTGACGTGGGTATCGATGACGGTCTTGAACGCCCGGGAGAAGCCCGCCTCGATGGCGCCGCGAATGGTCTTCCCGCCGCGGAGCTCCTCGCGGATGCGCTCGAAGATGAGGATGTTCGTATCCACCGCCATGCCGATCGTGAGGGCGATCCCCGCGATGCCCGGCAGCGTGAGGGTCGCGTGGAAGCCGGCCATGGTCGCGAGCAGCAGCAGCAGGTTCAGGCCGAGCGCCACGTCGGCGATCAAGCCGGAGAGGCGGTAGTAGGCCATCATGAAGACGAACACCAGCACGGTCGAGGCCAGGATCGCGACGATGCCCTGGCGGACCGAGTCGGCGCCGAGGGACGGGCCCACCGTGCGCTCCTCGAGCACCTGGACCGGGGCGGGCAGCGCGCCCGCCCGCAGCACGATGGCCAGGTCGGTGGCCTCCGCGGAGGTGAAGCCGCCGGTGATCTGGGCGCGCCCGGACGGGATGCGCTCGCGGATCTGCGGGGCGGAGTGGATGTTGCCGTCCAGAACGATGGCGAGCCGCCGGCCGACGTTGGCGTCGGTCAGATCCGAGAAGGCCCGTCCTCCCGCCGCGTTGAAGTCGACCGAGACGTAGGGCTCGCTCGTGTTCTGATCGATGGAGACCCGCGCGGTGGCCACGTCGCGGCCGGTCACGTAGGCCTTCTTCTGGACCACGAACGGCACCTTGCGCTCCTGATGGGTCTCCTTGTCCACGCGTCGCTGGTAGAGGATCTCGTCCCCGTCCGGCACTCCGGAGCGGACCGCGGTCTCGGGGTCGACCTTGTCGTCCACCAGCTTGAACTCGAGGAGCGCGGTCTTGCCGATCAACGCCTTGGCCCGGGCCGGATCCTGGACGCCCGGGAGCTGGACCAGGATGCGGTTCTCGCCCTGCTGCTGGATGGAGGGCTCGGCGACCCCGAACTGGTCCACCCGGTTGCGGATCGTCTCGAGCCCCTGGCGCACCGCCAGCTCGCGGATCTGGGTCGTCTCGCGCGGCTTGAGGGTCATCACGATCCGGCCCGCCGCCTGGTCCGCCTCCTTGCGGTCGAAGGCGCCCAGGACCTCGGTGACCGTCGTGAGCGCGCTGTCCCAGCTCTGGGGCGACGCGATCTGGATCGCGAGATCGGAGATCCCGCGCCGCTCGATCTTGGAGACCGCGATGCCCTTCTTCTCGAGCTCGCCCCGCACCGTGTCCCCCGCCCGCTCGACCTGCGCCTCCAGCGCCTTGTCCACGTCGACCCCGAGCACGAGATGGATGCCGCCCTGGAGATCGAGGCCCAGGTTGATGCTGGAGCGGGGCGGGTAGAGATACCACACCGACACCGCGATCACCACGATCACGAGACCGATGCGGAGACCGAGGTTGCGCCGCATCTAGGCCGACGACTCCTTGTCGCCCGCGACGGGCACGATCCGGCCGATCGCGGAGCGCTCGAACTCCATCTTGACCTGCTCGGCCACCTTCACGGTGACGGTGTGCTCGGACAGGCCCACCACGGTGCCGTAGAGCCCGCTCGACATGACGACGCGGTCGCCCTTCTTGACCGCGGAGAGCAGGGCCTCGCGGTCCTTCTTCTGCTTCTGCTGCGGCCGGATGATCAGGAAGTACATGATCGCGAACATGCCGATCATCAGGGGCAGGATGGACATGATGCCGCCGCCGTTGCCGCCGGCAGGCGACGGCCCCATTGCGTATGCGAGATCCACCATGAAGGTCACGCCTCCGAGTCAGCGGGTGAGTCGGCCGAGTCGCCCACGGATTCTACCCCATATCGCGCGAGAAACCGAGATCGGAACCGCCCGAACGCGCCATCGGCCACCGCCCGGCGCATGTCCCGCATGAGCCCCAGGTAGAACGTCAGGTTGTGGAGCGTCATCAGCCGGTAGGCGAGCAGCTCGCGGGCCGCGAAGAGGTGGCGCAGGTAGGCTCGCGAGAAGCGGCGGCACCCCTCGCAGGCGCACTCCGCGTCGAGCGGCGCCCCGTCCCGGGCGAATCGCGCGTTGCCGATGTTGATCGGCCCGTCGGGCGTGAAGGCCTGGCCGTTGCGGGCGTTCCGGGTCGGTAGCACGCAGTCGAAGAGATCGACGCCGCGCGCGACCGCCTCGACCAGATCGGTCGGCTTCCCGACCCCCATGAGGTAGCGCGGCCGGTCCGCGGGCAGGAGCCCGGCCACCAGCTCGGTGATGTCGTACATCAGAGGCTTGGGCTCTCCCACCGCCAGCCCGCCGATCGAGTGGCCGGGCAGGTCTAGGCCGCCGATCGCGTCCACCGCGCGGCGCCGGAGCGGCTCGTACGAGCCGCCCTGCACGATCCCGAACAAGGCGCCGGGCGAGCCCGCGGCCCGGTGCTCGGCGATCGCGCGCGCGAGCCAGCGCTCGGTCAGCGCCAGCGAGCGCTCGGTCTCGGCCGCGGTGGCCGGGTGCGCCAGGCACTCGTCGAGCGGATGCAGCACGTCGACGCCCAGCGCGAGCTGCACCGCGACGCACGACTCCGGCGTGAGGGTCCGGAGCGAGCCGTCGACGTGGGAGCGGAACTCCACGCCCTCCTCCCCGATCCGCCGCAGCTTCGAGAGGCTAAAGACCTGGAAGCCGCCCGAGTCGGTGAGGATCGGCCCGTCCCAGCCCATGAACCGATGCAGGCCACCCAGCTCGCGCACCAGCTCGTGTCCCGGCCGCAGCATCAGGTGGTAGGTATTGGCCAGCACGATCTGGGCGCCCGCGGCGAGCAGATCCGAGGGAGCGAGGCTCTTGACCGAGCCCTGCGTCGCCACCGGCATGAAGGCGGGCGTCTCGACCGCCCCGTGCGCGGTGAGGATCCGGCCGAGGCGCGCGGCGCCGTCGATCTTGACGAGCTCGAAGCGGAAGCCGCTCATGCCTCAGTGGATCAGCATCGCGTCGCCGTACGAGTAGAAGCGATAGCGGGCCTCCACCGCGTGGCGATAGGCGGCCAGGACGAGCTCGCGCCTCGCGAAGGCCGACACCAGGACGAGCAGGCTCGTGCGCGGGAGGTGGAAATTGGTGACGAGCGCGTCCACGACGCGGAAGCGATGGCCGGGCCGGATGAACAGATCCGCCGGCCCCGTCCCCGCGCGCACCCGGCCGTCCTCGCCGGCCGCCCACTCGAGCGCCCGGGTGGTGGTCGTCCCCACCGCGACGACGCGGCGCCCCTCGCGCCGGGCCCGCTCGACCGCCTCCGCAGTCGGCTCGGGGATGTCGATGGGCTCGGCCTCCATCCGGTGCTCCTCCACCCGCCCGGCGCGGAGCGGGCGGAACGTCCCGGGCCCCACGTGCAGCGTGAGGTAGTGGACCTCGACGGAGCAGCGCTCGAGCCGCGCGAGCAACTCGGGCGTGAAGTGCAGTCCCGCGGTAGGCGCCGCCACCGAGCCGTCCTCGCGCGCGTACACCGTCTGGTAGCGCTCACGGTCCTCCGGCTTGGGCGCGTCGTGACGGCCGATGTACGCCGGCAGGGGTGGCAGCCCGTGGCGCTCCATCAGCTCACGCACCGGCCACGGCGCCTCGATCGCCACGACGCGCGTGCCCTCATTCCCTTCGCCCACCACATGGGCCCGCGCCGCGCCCCCGGCCAGGTCCACGCGAGCACCCACGCGACAGCGGCGGCCGGGGCGCACCATCGCCTCCCACCGCTCGTCCCCGACCGGACGCAGCAGCAGGAGCTCCACCGCGCCCCCGCCGTCCACCGCCGTACCCAGGAGTCGAGCCGGGATCACGCGACTCCGGTTCGCCACCAGGCAATCCCCCGCCCGCAGAAGCTCGGGCAGCTCGGAGAACCCATGATCCGCCCATGCCCCCACCGTGCGATCCAGCACCAGCAACCGCGAAGCATCCCGCGGCTCCGCCGGCTCCTGCGCGATCAGCTCGGGAGGCAGCTCGTAATCGAAAAGAGACGCGTCCATCGAGACTGAAGTGTAGCCCACGCGCCCCACGAACCAGAGAGGGCGACCCGGCAGAGGGTGTCCAGGCAGAGGGGTGACCGGGCCGGGGAGCGAGCGGGGCGCGGCGGGGGGCACCCCCTCGCCGGGACCGTGTCTTCTGCGCGCCATCGAAGCCCGAGGCATCCCATCTCGTGGCCCGATCGAGACGGCGCTGCGGGGAGCGAGTCAGCGTGTCCCGGCGAGGGGGTGCCCCCCGCCGCGCCCCGCTCGCTCCCCGGCCCGCCAAGCGCGAAGGGTTACCCGATCCGCGCCCCGGGCAACACCTCGAAGTCCGGCCGCAGCAGGATGACCTCGCCCCCTTCCCCGTACGCCCCGAGCACGAGCACCTCGGAGACGAAGGGGCCAATCCGCTTCGGCGGGAAGTTGACGACCGCCACGACGCGCCGGCCGACGAGGGCGGCCGGCGTGTAGCGGTCGGTGATCTGGGCGCTCGACCGCTTGATACCGAGCGGCCCGAAGTCGATCGCGAGCTTGAACGCCGGGTGCCGCGCCTCCGGGAACTCCTGGGCGTCGATCACGACGCCCACGCGCATGTCGACGCGCTCGAACTCCTCCCAGGCCAGCGCCCCCCCGGGGCGGGGCTCAGCGGACAATGGGGCGCGCGCCCGAGAGGGCGGGCAGCGTGGAGAGCGTGGCGCCCGGATAGTAGTAGAGGACGATCCGCTGCGCGTTGTAGCCCTGGTCCGCCATGGTCTTGGCGCTCCACTGGTCGAGGCCGACCCCGTGTCCGTAGCCGCGTCCCACGAAGCGCACCATCGGCCCCACCACCGCGACCGCGAAGAGCGTGCTCTTGAGCGTGTCGTACCCTACCAGGCGCCGCAGATCGTTGCCCCGCAGCGTCACGGTGCCCGCGGTGCCGCGCACCGCGATGCGGGCCACCCGGAGCGACACGCTCCGCTCGAGGACGTCGAGGGCCACCACGCGCCCGATCGAGATCCCGCCTCGCAGCAGGGCCGCCGACAGCTCGGAGAGCGGCAGCTCCAGACGCCAGCGCTGGTGGGGCGACTCCGACGGGAACTCGACGCGAACTGGCTTGAGCGCCGGCATGTTCGAGGCCGCGAAGACCACCCGCGGGTCCTCGGTGTACCCGCCGCTGTCGGTGTGGTAGAAGGCGGGGAACAGCTCGCCCTGCCACAGGAGGACCTGGCCCGCGGTCTCCCGGACCGCGGTCCACACCACCGAGTCGGCCGGCACCCGGCCCACGTACTGCTGGTTCAGCGTCGAGGCGACCAGGTGGAAGGCCTTCTCCGCGTTGAGCCGCCGGTGGTACGCCGCGTAGGTCCGGGCCACGATCGCCTGGGCCTTCAGCATCTCGAGCGGCATCTTGTCCCCGGCCTCGGCCTTCACCGCGCCGGCCAGGTAGTCCTCGAGCGGCAGCTCGTTGATCACGGTCAGCCCGTCGCCGCTCCTCACGATCTCGAGCGTGCCGGGATACTCGCGGTCGTTGGTGCGGAGCGAGCCGACGTCGGCGGGAGCCAGGCGGAGACCTTCGACCCGGCGGCCCGCGACCTCGATGGCGCCGTTCTTGAGCGTGGCGCGGAGCCACGTGGGGGAATCGTCCACCACCGATCGCCCGGCCAGATCGCTCACCATCATGGGGCCGCCGCCCACCTCGACCGTCTTGAGCCCGTCGGCGATGGCGACCCGGATGTCGCCCGCGGCCAGGACAGGCCCCGCGCCGAGGATCACCGCGAGCATCGGGCCCAGCGCGAGCAGCCCGCGGAGCGCGGGCGTCAGCGCCGGCCGAAGAGCGAGAAGAGCAGGGTGAGGACGACCGAGATGACGAGGCAGGTCGCGAGTGGGAAGTAGAGCGACCAGCTGCCCCGCTGGATGTGGATGTCTCCCGGCAGTCGTCCGAGCCATGGAATCCTTCCTGACAGATTTCCCGCGACGAGCAGGATCAGACCCAGGCATACCATCAGGGCGCCGAAACCGAGAAGCATTTTCCCGAGATCACGCATCGCGGTACGCCCGTTCGCGGCTAGAGCGGGAGCTGTCCCTGGCCGCCCGGCGACGCGGGAACCGCGTGCCCCAGGTGCGCGTAGGCCGCGGGGGTGGCCTTGCGCCCGCTCGGGCTCCGCACCACGTAGCCGATCTTGAGCAGGAAGGGCTCCACCACCTCCGCGAGGGTCTCCGCCTCGTCGTTGATGGTGGCCGCGATGGCCTCCAGCCCCACCGGGCCGCCCTTGTACTGCTCGATGATCGCGGTGAGGAACCGGCGGTCGAGCCGGTCGAGCCCCACCTCGTCCACCCCTTCCTGGTCGAGCGCGCGCCCGGCCAGCGGGGCGGTGACCACGCCGTCGGCCTTCACCTGCGCGTAGTCGCGCACCCGGCGGAGCAGGCGGTTGGCGATGCGCGGCGTGCCGCGCGCTCGGCGCGCGATCGCCTCGGCGCCACCCGGGACGACCTCCATCCCCAGGATCGAGGCCGAGCGGCGGATGATCGCGGCGAGATCCTCGTCCGAGTAGAAGTCGAGATGGTGGAAGATCCCGAAGCGCTCCCGCAGCGGCGAGGAGAGCATCCCGGGGCGCGTCGTCGCCCCCACCATCGTGAAGGGCCGGAGCGGGATGCGCATGGTCCGCGCGTTGAGCCCCTTGTCC
>DATGBR010000041.1:0-10661 GCA_035312605.1 Candidatus Methylomirabilota bacterium | reverse complement strand
TGAAGAAGACCAGCAGCTTGAGCGCGGCGGCCCACTCAATGAGGGCCAGGTACCGGCCCGAGTACTCGAGCAGCAAGGCTTCGTGGATCATGGTCAGCTCGAGATGCGTCGCCGGGTTGTCCACTGGCAGCCGCCCGGTCTCGGCCAGCGTCACGATGAAGAGCGCGGTGAACGCGAGCAGGTAGCCCGGGCTCACCGCCTCCGCGGGCCGCGCCATCGCCCGCGCCACGATCTCGCCCAGATTGGTGGAGCCCGCGCCCAGCGCCAGCGCGAACATCGCCACCGCGATGGTGGGCTCGGCGAGCGCGGCCACCGTCATCTCTCGGCTCGATCCCATGCCGCCGAACGGAGACCCCGGATCGAGACCGGCCAGGGCCAGGAAGAAGGTGCCGAGCAGGAGCAGGTAGACCACCACCAGGAGATCGCCGACCGCGTCGAGCGGCAGCGGCACCGCCAGGACCGGGAGCAGCAGCACGACGCCGAGCGTGCTGGTGAACACCACGTAGGGAGCGAGGCGGAAGAGCCACGAGGCGTTGGTCGAGACCACCGTCTCCTTGGCCAGCCGCTTGCGCAGCTCGAGGTACGGCTGCCAGACCGGCGCGCCGCGCCGGTTCTGCATCCGCGCCTTCAGCCACCGGATCAGCCCGATGAGCCCGGGGGCCAGGGCCACGCACAGGAGCGCCTGGCCCAGCGCGAGCGCGTAGCCGCTCGCCGCCCTCACGGTGCCCCGGTGACCATCAAGACCCCGAGCAGGATCACGAGCGCGCCGACCACGTAGGCGAGGTAGGCGTGCACCGAGCCCGACTGGAGCGCGAGAGCGCGGCGTCCCCAGCGAGCGACCTCGCCGAGCAGGGGCTCGTAGAGGTAGCGCTCGAACCACGGCAGGATGCTGGCGCGGTAGGCGATCGCCTGCACGAAGTAGTGCGACTCGGGATGGTGATCGACGGTCACGTCCTCGGTCGGCCGGTAGATCGCGGAGAACACCCGCCGGAGCGGCTCCGCGTAGGCGGTGGCGGTGTACTCCATGCGCGGGCTCTGGCCGACCCGCCCGCAGCCCCACGTGTCCGCGAAGCGCAGCGGCCGCCGGGAGGCGAGCGCGCGGACGACCAGCCACACGATCGCGACGCCCCCGAGGAGCCCGACGATCACCGCAGGCGGCGACATCCGCGCGAGCCCGGCCGGCGTGCGGAACGAGAACCAGAGCGCGAAGGTCGGCGGCTCCGCGGAGAGACCGAGCAGCCCCGCGGCCACGGCCCCCGCGGTGGCCAGGACCGGCAGCGCGCCCGCGGCCAGCACGACGCACGCGGCGGCCAGCGCCACCATGCCCGCCCGCATCGACACCGGCGACTCGAGCGCCTCCGCCGCCCGGTCCGAGCGCGGGAGGGCGAGGAACGTGATCCCGAAGGCCTTCGCGAACGCAGCGGCGGCGAGGCCCGCGGTCAGGGCCAGCATACCGAGGGCCAAGACCATCAGCACCGCCACCATCGGCGAGGCCACCCCGATGCCGGGCAGGAGCGACTGGAAGAGCAGCCACTCGCTGAAGAACCCGTTCAGCGGTGGCAGGCCCGAGATCGCGACGGCACCGAGCAGGAAGCACGGGCCGGTCCACGGCAGACGGCGGATGAGCCCGCCGTGCCGGTTCATGCTGCGCGTCCCGGTCGCGTGGAGCACCGAGCCCGCGCCGAGGAACAGCAATCCCTTGAATGCGGCGTGGTTCAGCGCGTGATAGAGCGCGGCCGCGAGGGCGAGCGCGGCCGGGCCCGGCATCGCGAGGCTCTGGAAGAGAAAGCCCGCCCCCACCCCGAGCGTGATCAGGCCGATGTTCTCCACGCTCGAGTACGCCAGCAGCCGCTTGATGTCGTCCTCCATCAGGGCGTAGAGCACGCCGAGCACCGCGGAGCCGGCGCCCAGCCCGATCAGCAGCGCGCCCCACCACGGCGGTCCGCCCCCGAGGAGATCGAGGCCGACCCGCAGCAGCCCGTAGATGCCGAGCTTGATCATCACGCCCGACATGAGGGCCGAGACGTGGCTCGGCGCCGCCGGGTGGGCGCGCGGCAGCCACACGTGGAGCGGGATCAGCCCCGCCTTGGAGCCGAAGCCAACCAGCGCGAGCGCGAACACCGCGCCCCGCGCGGTCCCACTCAGGCCGGCGGCGGCGGCCCGGAGATCGACGAAGTCGAGCGAGGGCGCCCCCGCGCCGAGCCCCAGGAACGCGCCGAGCAGGAACGCGAGCCCGACCTGGGTCATCCCGAGGTACCAGTTGCCCGCGCTGACCGTCTCCGGATCCTCGTGGTCGGTCAGCACCAGGAAGTAGGAGGTCAGCGACATGCCCTCCCACGCGAGCAGGAAGGTCACCACGTTGTCGGCGAGCGGCACCAGGCTGGTGGCGAGCAGGAACAGGTTGAGCGCGGCGCCGAGGCCGCGCCGCGAGTAGCGCCCCGCGTACCCCGTGGAGTAGCCGACGCCGTAGAGGGCCGCCGGCGCTGCCACCATGCCGGTCAGGGCCAGGAAGAACGCGCCGAGCGCGTCCAGCCGCAGCGCGATGCCGCCCGCGAGCCCGACCACGTCGGGCGCGACGAAGGTCCAGATCGGGCCCCCCGCGAGCGCCTGCAGCCCGAGCAGCAGCCCGGCCGCCGCGCCGGCCACCGCGCCCGCGGTCGAGAGGGCGCGGCCGACGCGAGCCCCGCCCCCCAGGAGCGCCGCGGCGGCGCCCGCGCCGTAGGCGCCGACCATCACCGCGAGCAGGGTGGCGGCCACGGGCCTAGGCGCGCAGAGGCCGGCGCAATGCGGTCAGGATGCCGCGGAGGATCTGGGCCGGCTCGGGCGGGCAGCCGTCGACGAACGCGTCCACCGGGATCACCCGGTCGACGCTCCCCACCACCGCGTAGCTGCCCTGGAAGACCCCACACGTGCGGGCGCAGTCGCCCACCGCGATCACCAGCTTGGGCGCGGGGGTGGCCTCGTAGGTCTTGCGGAGCGGCACCTCCATGTTGCGCGTGACCGGCCCGGTGACGAGGAGCAGATCGGCGTGGCGGGGCGAGGCGACGAAGTGGATGCCGAACCGCTCGCTGTCGTAGACCGGCCCGGTCAGCCCGCTGATCTCGATCTCGCAGCCGTTGCAGGAGCCCGCGTCCACCTCGCGGATGGCGAGGGCCCGGCCGAAGAGCCGCCGCGACTCCGCGTCGACCTCGCGCACCAGGTGGACGACGTCCTCCTCGCCCGGCGCCGGCGGCCCGATCGGCACGGAAACGAGTCCCACCCTTAGCATCTTCGCGAATAGCAGCATCAGCCGCCTACTATGGGGCCCCGGTCCGGCAGGACCAAGGAATCAGACGGCGGGAAGGGGCGTCAGGCGCCGAGGCGGGCGATGACCGCGTCGGCGAACTCGGCGGTGCCGAGCGTGCCGCCGAGATCGCGGGTCTTGCAGCCCTCGGCGAGAGCGTGATTGTAGCCGTCCTTGATCCGCTGCGCGGCGGTCGCGCACGCCGCATCGTCGCGCGTCTCGGCCAGGTGGTTGAGCAGCATGACCGCGGACATCAGCAGGGCGAGCGGGTTGGCGATCCCGCGCCCCGCGATGTCGGGCGCGGAGCCGTGCACCGCCTCGAAGACCGCGCCGTGGTCGCCGATGTTAGCGCCCGGCACCACCCCGAGGCCGCCCACCAGGCCCGCGCAGAGATCGCTGAGCACGTCGCCGTAGAGGTTCTCCAGCAGCAGCATGTCGAAGCGGGTGGGATCCTGGACGAGCCCCATGCAGCCCGCGTCGATGATCATCTCCTGGTAGCCGATCTGGGAGAACTCCTGGTCGTGCACCGAGCGGGCGCACCGCATGAACATCCCGTCGGTGAGCTTCATGATGTTGGCCTTGTGGAAGACGGTGATCTTCTTCCGGCCCCGGTGCTGCGCGTAGTGGAAGGCCCAGCGCGCGATGCGCGTGCACGCCTTCTCGGTGGCGACCTTGGTGGTGGTCACGACCCCGGGCGCCAGGGTCGCCTCGATGCCCGAGTAGAGGCCCTCGGTGTTCTCGCGGATGATGACCAGGTCCACGTCCCGGTAACGGGTGGGCACTCCGTCGAGGTTGCGGACCGGCCGCACTGCCGCGTAGAGGTCCAGCTCTTTGCGGAGGCGCACGTTGATGGAGACGAAGCCCTCGCCGATCGGCGTGGTGCACGGCCCCTTCAGCGCCACCTGGAGGCGCGTGATCGCGTCCAGGGTCTCCCGCGGCAGGACGTCCTGGCCGCGCTCGAGGGCGGCGAGGCCCGCGCGGCACTCCACCCACTCGACGGGGGCGCCCGCCGCGTGCAGGATGCGGCGGACCGCGACGGTGACCTCGGGGCCGATGCCGTCGCCGGGAATGAGCACGGCCTGATGCGTGGCCATGCCGTCATTATCCACCCGGGAGATTAAATCCTGCACGATCGACGCGGGCGCGGGCGTCGCGGGCCCGTCGGGCATGCGCGCACTATGCTACAGTGCGACGGAAAAGGAGGGGCCATCCATGGCAGACGCCGTGCATCTGGGCAGTGGGAAGGTCCGCGAGCTCTACGCCCTCGACGACGAGCGGCTCCTGCTCGTGGCCTCCGACCGCATCTCCACCTTCGACGTGGTGCTGCCGACCGTCATCCCGGACAAGGGCCGGGTGCTGACCGGCCTGGCCGCCTTCTGGTTCGCGCGCACCCGCTCGATCTGCGCCAACCACCTGCTGGCCCTGCGCCCGGACGGCCGCTCCACCGAGTGCCGCCGCCTCGAGATGCTGCCGATCGAGTGCGTGGTGCGCGGCTATCTCTCCGGCTCGGGCTGGAAGGACTATCAGAAGACCGGCCTCGTCTGCGGCCACCGACTGCCCGCCGGCCTGCGCGAGTCCGACCGGCTACCCGAGCCGATCTTCACCCCGGCCACCAAGGCCCAGTCCGGCCACGACGAGAACATCTCGCGGGAGCAGGGGGCCGCCGTCGTCGGGGCCGAGCGCTTCGCGCTGGCCGAGCGGCTCTCCATCGTGCTCTACCGGTTCGCGGCCGCCTACGCGCTCGAGCGCGGCATCATCATCGCCGACACCAAGTTCGAGTTCGGCGTCGACCGGGAGGGCCGGCTGGTGCTGGGCGACGAGGCCCTCACCCCCGACTCCTCGCGCTTCTGGCCGGCCGACCAGTACGCGCCGGGCGGGCCGCAGCCGTCCTTCGACAAGCAGTACGTGCGGGACTTCTGCGAGAAGATCGGGTGGGGCAAGACCTACCCGGGCCCCGAGCTGCCCGAGGATGTGGTCTCGGGCACCCGCCGGCGCTACGTCGAAGCCTTCGAGCACCTGACCGCGCTCCACTTCGACGACTACCTCGCCAATCCCTCAGTGGTCCTCACCTGACCCCCACCCTCTCCCCTCTGGGGAGAGGGTGGGGTGAGGGGCCAGATGGTGAGGGGCCAGATGTTGAGGGGCTACTTCCCTCCCCCCACGTACCCGCGCTCGCGGTCCCGCGCGCGCAGCTCCCGCACTCGCTTCGCCGCCGGCCCGTACCCGCCCCCGCCCGGCGTGCTCACCAGCACCCGGTCGCCGCGCTCGAGCACGTGCTGCCGCCGGTGATCGATCTTCTTGCCGTTGATCCGCACGTCGCCGAGTCCGCCCGCGCCGCCGCCGGCGAGGCCCGGCGCCGGGAAGCGCGTGCGCTCGGCCATGAAGCTCATCACGATGGGGCGCGCCGACTCGCTCTCGATCAGCATGTCCTGGCCGAGCCCGCCGCGGAACCTCCCGCGCCCGCCCGATCCCGCCCGCATGCGCTTGTAGTGGAAGAAGAGCGGGCTGTTGCGCTCCGCCACCTCTACCGGGGTGCTCGAGATGTTGCTCGGCCACGAGAGCACGTGCTCGCCGTCCTTGGACGCGGTCGCCCCCATGCCCCCGTTGAAGAACAGCACCGTCGTGTACGGGCGCCCGTCGTCGCGCACACCGGACTGGGCCAGCGCCCAGAGCGGCGAGCCCGCCGCGGCGGCCACCCGCTCCGGGATCACCTGGTGGAGCGCGCCCAGGACCAGGATCGGCACGTAGTGGCCGGTCTGGGCGCGGCTGACGACCGCGGCGGGGAACTTCGGGTTGAGGAGACAGCCCTCGGGCGCTGCCACCGTCACCGGCCGGTACATGCCCTCGTTGTTCGGCAGCCCTGGCAGGAGCGCGCACCGCACCGCGTAGGCGGTCATGGCGTAGGTGTAGGCCATCACGCAGTTGATCGCGCGCGGCTGGGCCGGTGACGTGCCGGTGAAGTCGGCCACGATGCGGTCGCCGGCCACCGTGAGCGCGAGGCGGAAGCGGTAGGGCGCCTCGAAGCCGTCGGTTTCGATGCCGTAGCGGTAGGTCCCGTCGGGCACCGCGCGGATGGCCTCGCGCATCGCGCGTTCCGAGCGGCCGAAGAGCTCGTCGCCGAGCTCGTCCAGCGAGGCCAGCTCGTACTCCTCCATGAGCCGCCGCACCCGGTTCTCCATGAGCTCGTTGGCGCTCACCTGGGCCCAGATGTCGCCCACCGTCTGATCCGGGGTGCGCACGTTGGCCCGCAGCAGTGCGACCAGGGTGTCGTCCACGCGCCCCTCGCGGATCAGGTGCGTGAGCGGGATGTGGAAGCCCTCCTCGAACAGCTCGCGGGCCTCGATGGCGCGGATCCGCCCGCCGATGTCTGGCATGTGGGCCGTGGTCGCCGAGAAGGCGACCAATCGGCGTTGACTGCCGGAGTCAAAAAAGATGGGCTTCACCAGGCACACGTCGCTCATGTGCCCGGTCCCCTGCCAGGGGTCGTTGGTGATCAGCACGTCGCCCGGCCGGAGGCGCTCCGGCCCCAGCTCGCGCAGGAAATGCCGCACCGTCGCGGGCAGCGTGCTGATGAACGACGGGATCGAGCCCGAGTTCTGGGCCAACGCGTGACCGCGGGCGTCGGTGAGCACGCACGCGAAGTCGTTGGCCTCGTTGGAGAGGGTGGAGAACGAGGTGCGCACGATCGCCTTGGCCGCCTCGTCCACCACCGAGATGAGGCGGGTCCACAGCACCTCGAGCGTGATCGCGTCAAACCGGGGAGAGGTCATGGCCCGGTATTGTCACACATCGCCGGTCAGCGTGCCGCGGGCAGCACTACGTG
Organism: Candidatus Methylomirabilota bacterium; assembly: GCA_035312605.1. Lineage (GTDB taxonomy): Bacteria > Methylomirabilota > Methylomirabilia > Rokubacteriales > CSP1-6 > CAMLFJ01. Next base: position 3,555 of record DATGBR010000041.1, on the reverse strand, counting down.
TAGAGCTTTAGCGGCCCCCCGATCGCCTTCCACGCCGAGTGGCCGCCCTTCATGTACTTCGCGTCGAATCCAGCCTCGCGGAGCGCGATGGCCGTCTTGCATCCCACGTGGAATCCGTAGGCGCAGAACACCACGACCGGCTCGGACTTCGACAGCTCCCCGATCCAGTCATGGATCCGCTCGGGATCTCGCCAGACCGCGCCGTCCATGATGTCCTGCTGTCGGGATATGTAGGATCTCGGGCGGGCATCGATGATCTGGACCGGCTCGCCCGAGTCCAGCATCGCCTTGACTTCCTCGACCCCCACGCCCGGGAGATCCCCGAACTCCTTCTGGACGAGGGGTCGCGGGGCCTCGACTCTCGACGCATCCTCGTAGCGCGTCTGGGTCGATACCCAATCGATGTTGCGCTGGAAGGTATCGATGTACGCGGTCGCGTTGGCTCCGAAGTCGATGTGGTAGGCGTGCTCGTACATATCGAGCGCCAGGACCGGAATGCCCCCCGCCGTGGCCTGGCCGTGATCGCCCGCATACTGATTGATGAGCCGGCGATCTCTGGGAACATAGACGAGCAATACCCATCCGGAGCCGCCGGCCAAGCCCTTGGCCATTGCGACGAACTCACTGCGCCAGCGGTCCACCGATCCGAAGTCGCGGGTGAGGGCCTGCGCGAGCATCTCGGTCGGCCTTCCATCGCCAAACGCCATGCTGGCGAAGTACAGCTCGTGGAGAAGCGTCGAATTGAGCGCGATCAGCTGCTCACGCTTCAAGCCGTTGACCATGAAGCCCGGAGTTTTGTCGAAGTCGAGCGACTCGAGCTGCTCCGTGATCGCGTTCAACCGACGGAGAGCGCCCCCGTAGTGATTCTCGTAGTGGCTCTCGATGAGCCGCAGGGACAGACCATTGAGCAGCCACGGACGAGTGTTGATCGGTGTCAGTTGGTATCGCATGTGGGCCTCGGTTATCTCTGGCTATTGGTCTGGTCCAGCGCGGCCTTCAGTCCCTGCGCGAGCGTGGCCGGACTGTCGACAGCCCAGAAGTGCATGTAGAAAAGGCGCGGGGTATCCAGGAGTCCGTGGTTGTGGATCGCGGTCACGTCGATGCCGTGCTGCCGGAGGGCCCGGGCGACCGGATTGACCTCCCGGTCGATCAGCACGAAATCTCCCGTGATCGCCGTCCTGCCGCCATCGAGGGCCTGGAAATTGAGAACCGTCGCGATGCCCATCTCGGGCAGCAACGGCATGCCATTCTCGGTGATCGCTTCCGCGCGGGGCACCGTCACCTGGAATACCCCGTTGCCCAGGTCGCGCCCGGCGCGGCCGAGCGCCTGCTCGATCTGCTTCGCATCGATCGCCGGCGCGCCACCCGTCGCGGCCACCGCCGGCGCGCCGAGGGGGGTCGCGCTCGCCGCCAAGGCCTGACGCAGAGCCCGGGCGAGCTGGACCGCGTCGCCATGGCCTTCGTAGTGCATGTACATGACGTGGGGCGACATCTCGTTCAGGTGATTGTGGACCGCGGTCACCTCGAGTCCGCCGCTGAACAGGCCGGACACCACCCCCGGAACCTCCTGATCGAGCAGCACGAGATCCCCCATGACCATGGCCCGATCGCCGAGCTGCCGGAAGGCGGCGTAGGACCCGAGCGCGAAGCCCGCCTTCACGGGCACGCCCTTCACATTGACGGACAGATCCGTGCGCGGCATCCCGATCCGGAAGACGTCGCCCGCCTGGACCTGGCCGGGCTTGCCGAGTGCCTGCTCGACCGCCTTCCAGTCCGGCTCGACCGCTCCCGCCCTCGACCCGAAGAGCAAGCACCCCGCCAGAACCGCCACGTGAAGCGAGACATCGTGAATTCTGAGTCGCATGATGTCACCCATCCTTCCCGACCCGGCCCGGCCCGCTACCATGGCGGCCCGCCGGCTATTAGTGATCCCGGTACACCGCGGCGCGATGGCTCCCGGGCAGAAACGCACAGACGATGTCTCGCCTGGCGTCGAACGACAGCGTATGGGCGCCCACCTCGGTCGCCACGATCTCGTGGCGTCGCAGCGGCGCGGTATCGAACACCTCGATCACTCCGGGGTCTCCGATCGCGACGTAGAGTCGTTGAAGCCGCTTGTTGAAGAACACCACGTCGGGAACCCCGGCGATCGACTCGCCGACGAGGATGTCGCCCGTGTCGGCATGCACTTCGAGCAGCACGCCGGCATCACACGCACAGAACAGACGCCGTCGGTCGGCGTCGATGTCCAGCCCGTGTGGACCGGCCTGGGGAATCGACACCACCCGCTGCGCGCGCACCGGATCACCGGCCCCCACCACGACGATCTGCGCGGGGGCGGCGATGTTCACGTGGAAGGCGTCGGCGACCGGATCATAGACGGTCCATCGCGTCCGGCCGGCGACCGGGAGGTCCGCGACGCGCTTCCGGGAGCGCACGTCGACGATGGAGACGGTACAAGAGCCCGGGACGGCCGGATCACCGACGTGGGCCGCGAGCAGTCGATGGCGACCCGGGTCGTAGGCCAGGCCGTTGGGCCGTACGCCCACCGCGACCTTCTCGACGTGGTCCCGTTCGATCTGGATGATCCCGACCGAGTTTTCCCCCCGGTTCGACGTGATCACCAGGCCGGGATCCACGACCAGCGCCCCCGCCACCGCCTTCAGTCCGCCGATCGAGCCCACCCACCTCTGGGCCTCGACGTCGATGACGTCGACGGCATCGTTGGCAGTGTGGGCGACGTAGACGCGGCCGGTCGGCTCGTGCACCGCCGCATGGTCGAAGCCGCCGGCGCCGGCATGCGGTGGCAGGTCGATGAAGCCCAGATGCTGGAGCGGCATCTCAGGTCCTGGTCGCCAGATCGCTCAGCAGGCGCTCGACCTTGGCGACGATCTGGTCGCGCGCCCCGGCGTAGCCCTCGCTGACCGCGGGTACGTCCCATTGGTCCGCGGGCCGGGCCGGGCTCATGCCGAGATCGCACCCGAAGCTCACGACACGGGCCGCGCTGCTGAGGTCGTAGAGCGTCACCGGCCGGGGCCGAGCCGGAGCCGCGGTGAGCCCTTCGGCGGCCAGGCCCTTCACCGCCCCCGGGGCCAGCTCGGGGTCGGGCTCGGTGCCGGCCGCCACCGCGCTGACCGATAGGCCACGGTCCGCGGCCAGCCGCCGGAAGTGAGCGGCCGCCACCACGCTCTTCGCGGCGCCGTGGAGGCACACGAACACGACGCGAGGCGACGCCGGCGTGCTGGCCGTCTGCGCGCGTGAGAACTCGTAGAGGGCGTCGTACATTGGGAACTGGCGGCTCATGTTCTCGAAGTCGTCACGGCTCGTGGCCTGGAATCCGGTCGCGGCGGCATAGAGGCCGGCCGATTCCGGCGTGAGACCCCGGTCATCCGTGTCGGCCCCCCGGACGATCTCGGCCAGGGCTCCGAGGGCCGGGTCGGCCAGCTCGTACCGCTCGACGAAGGCGTCGAACGAGCACCGCGGTCCTCGATGACCGAGCTCCACGTCCGGGACGTCGTAGGGGATGGCGCGCTCCCGGCTCGCCACCGCCAGGAC
>DATGBR010000040.1:0-5629 GCA_035312605.1 Candidatus Methylomirabilota bacterium | reverse complement strand
GACCCGGGCGTGGACGCGATCGTCTTCCAGATCGCGCTGCTCGGCACCGCGACCGACCTGGGCCGACTCGTCCAGGACGTCGCCTCGGTCGCCGGGGGCACCTCGAAGGTCGTGGCGGTGAGCTGCCCGCAGCGGCCGGTGGTGGACGCCTTCCGGGGCGGCGGCGTGCTCGCCTTCGAGGACGGCAGCGTGGCGCTCCGCTCGCTCGCCTGCCTGGCGCGGGCGACCGCGCGGCGCTCGCGCTGGCTCGCGCGGGTCACCGAGGCCTCGCCCCCGCCGGCCGCGCCGCCCGCGCTCCCGGCGGGCCTTCGCTCAGGGCAGTTCCTCAACGAGTGGGAGAGCCAGCGCCTGCTCGCGCCCTACGGCTTGCCCCTGGTGGACACGGTATTCGTCACGGCAGCCGCCGCTGCGCCCGACGCGGCGGATCAGGTCGGTTACCCGGTGGTGGTGAAGGTCTGCTCGGCCGCCCTGCCCCACAAGTCCGACGTGGGCGGCGTCGTGCTCGGGCTGCCCGACCGCGCCGCGGTCGCGGAGGCCTGCCGGCGCATCGACGCGGAGGTGCGGGCGAAGGCGCCCGGCGTCGCCGTCGAGGGCTTCGTGATCCAGCGCCAGGCCCGCGGGGCCCTCGAGCTGGCGCTCGGGGTGAAGACCGACCCGGTGTTCGGTCCGGTGGTCATGGTGGGATCCGGCGGCGTGCTCATCGAGGTGCTGCGCGACTTCCGGCTGCTCCTGCCCCCGATCGACGCCGCGGCGGCCCAGGAGGCGCTCCGCGCGCTGCGCATCGGCGCGCTGTGGGACGGCGTGCGCGGCAGCGCGCCGCTCGACCTGCCCGCGGCGGTCGCCCTGCTCGAGCGCCTCGGCGAGGCCGCGCGCGCGCTCGGGCCGGTCGTCAGCGAGATCGATCTGAACCCGGTCCTGGTGGGCCGGCGCGGCGAGGGCGTGACCGTCCTCGACGCGCTCGTGAAGCTCTAGCTCTCAGGCGAGAACCGCCGCGCCCGCCGCCGCGCACTCCTGGTCCTGCTCGCCGGTGCCACCGCCACAGCCGATCGCGCCGATCACCCGGCCGCCCACCACGATCGGCACCGCGCCGTGGCTCGCCAGGATCTGGCCGGGGATCGCGCTGCCCACGTGAGTCCAGAACGGGGAGCCCTTCTGCACCCGCTCGGCCAGCTCCGCGGTCGACATGCGGAAGTTCGCCGCGGCGAGCGCCTTGGCCCGCGAAGTCTCGGGCGTGAAGAAGCCGGTCCCGTCGCCGCGGGCGCACAGCACCAGGCGGCCAGCCTCGTCCACCACCGTCACCGTGATCGGCGTCCCGAGAGCGCGCGCCTTCTCCCGCGCCGCACGCGCCGCGCGCTCGGCCAAGTCCAGCGTCAGCTCGATCATCTCGGCCACCTTTCTCGCATCGCACCACCCGGGATCCCGCGACCGCGCCAGCATCTAATCGCGCAGGTCCCGGCCTGTCAACGCCCCGGGGACTGGATTCGGGAGCGCGGCGGCAAATCGTGCGCGGCCCACGACTATAGGTAGGGGCCCGACGCGACGGCGTGTCACAGGGAAAGTGCTTGAAACGATGTCGCTCGATACCCTATGCTCGGGCCTGATGCGCGCTGGCACCTGCCTTGCTCCCTTTTGGTGCTCTGGCCGCGTCGGCCTCGGGCGGCGGGCTGGTGAGCCACCTCAATCGGCATCCTGAAGGGAGAGAGACGGTGCACTTCGGATTCGGCACGCGACCGGCAGCGCTGGTGATGGTGGTTCTGGGCCTGGCTCTCGGGGGCTGCGGCACGCTCGGGGGTGGGCTCAAGAGCGAGTCGCTGCTCGCGGCCACCAGCGCGCCGACGGATGCGACCGATCCGGCGAACCCGGTCGCGGCCGCGCTGGCGCCCGAGCAGCAGCCGACCGGCGGCGGCGTCGGGCCGCACGCGGGCGAGCAAGTGCTGGCCGCCAGCGTAGCCTTCTCGCCCGCCTCGTTCGAGCCGATCGCACCGGGCCGGCAGCCCTCCTACATGGTCGCGTCGATCGGCCCGCTGCTGGTGAGCCAGGCCACCGGGCCCCTGCTGGCCCAGGCGCGCGCGGCCGATCCGGTGGTGCCCTCGGAAGGCGTCCTCGAGGAATACGATCCGTGGGAGCCGTTCAACGAGAAGATGTTCTCGTTCAACTACAACATGGACAAGTACGTGCTGAAGCCGGTCGCCAAGGGCTACAACTTCGTCATGCCCGACCGGGTGCAGCAGATGATCGACAGCGGGTTCGACAACATCCTGGTGGTCCAGCGGGTGGTCAACAACCTGCTGCAGTGGCGGCCCAAGGGCGCGGGCGCCGAGGTCGGGCGCTTCCTCATCAACAGCACGCTGGGCATCGGCGGGCTCTTCGACATCGCCAAGCAGGAGTTCGGGCTGCAGAAGACCCGGGTCGACTTCGGGCAGACCCTGGGGATCTGGGGGTTGAATCCCGGGCCGTTCCTGGTGCTGCCGTTCCTCCCTCCCCTCACCGTGCGTGACGGGATCGGGACTGCGGTGGATGGCGCCATGGATCCGCTCAGCTACGTGCTGCCTTTCATCTGGACCCGCATCGGGATGAAGATCGGCAACACCATCAACGATCGGTCCCTCAACCTGGACCTCTACCAGGGCTTCGAGGAGACCACCGTCGACCTCTACAGCGCGGTGCGGAACGGCTACCTCCAGCGCCGCGAGAACATGATCAAGGGGCCGGCGCCGTATTAGCGTCGGAGGGGGCCTCTACGGCCCCCTCCGAGGCCTCCCCCCTCGGATTTGGGATTGCGCCGGCTAAGCCGGCGCTCGAAAGCGATCCCTCAACGCGCCCCTCGTAGCACCCCGCCCGGCTGATCCCGTCCCTTTCACTCAATCCCCAACTGCTGACGCGATGCGTGCAAGTTGTGCGGGTGTTTTTTAGTTGACAGGGTCTCGCGGGGCGCAATATGTTGGGGTCCGCTTTTGAACACACACTAGATATATGAACAGGCGTTCACACCGGTCGGTTCCGAGTCCAGACGCGCTCGCGTCGCGCAAGCCCGCTTTTCCCGTCTGAAGTTGTTCGCACCAATGGATCGAGCAGCGGTCGTGGTTTGGCCCGCGTGTTCTAGGAGGAGATCATGAGAGTTGCCCGTCGGTTCACCAAGGAAGGCCAGAGTCCCTACGCGGGGATCCAGTTCGAACAACGAGTGTCGGAGATCAAGAACCCGGACGGCTCGACGGTCTTCCGCCAGGATGGGATCTCGGTGCCGGCCGGGTGGTCCGGGGTGGCGACCGACATCCTGGCCCAGAAGTACTTCCGAAAGTCGGGGGTCCCCCAATACGCCCTGGACGGCAAGCCCCTGCTCGACCGGGAGGGCCGACCCGTCCTGGGAGGCGAGCGGGACGCGCGGCAGGTCTTCCATCGACTGGCGGGCTGCTGGATGCATTGGGGCGAGAAGTATGGCTATTTCGACACGCCGTCGGACGCGCGCGCCTTCTACGACGAGCTCTGCTCCATGCTCGCGTCCCAGGTCGCGGCGCCCAACTCACCCCAGTGGTTCAACACCGGTCTCCACTACGCCTACGGCCTCAGCGGGCCGGCCCAGGGCCACTATTACGTCGACCCGGACACCGGGATCCTGACCCGGGCCAGCTCGGCCTACGAGCGCCCCCAGCCGCACGCCTGCCAGCCCTACCACGCCCTGGTCTCGACCCCGGAGGGCCCCTTGCCCATCGGCCAAATCGTGACCAAGCACCTGGTCGGCCTCGAGGTCTACGACGGGCGGGCGGAGGGCACCGGGACGACCCGGGTGGTGGCGGTGCAGGAGAACGGCGAGAAAGCGGTCTTCCGGATCGAGCTCAAGAACGGGGTGGCGGTGGAGGCGACCGGCGACCATCTCGTCTGGGCCATCGTCAACGGCATCGGCGCCTGGCGGCGGGTGGACGAGGTGGAGCCGGGCGCGGCCCTGTGCCTCTCCACCCGGACCGAGGTCCGCTCGGGCTCCCAGGAGTCCCTCATGGACGAGGCCACCCTGGTGGGGTGGCTGCAGGCCGACGGCTTCGTGGGCCAGGACGGGCTCGCGACCGACCACAGCCTGGCCGTCGAGTTCACGACCATCGACAAGGACGAGATGGACTTCGTCGTGGAGCGGGTGCACCGCGTCTTCGAGGGCGTCCACTACCACGTCCGGTCGATGGAGACCCGGACCCCGGGCCTCGACATCCACCGCATCCGTCTCTACGGGGAGCGCCTGCGGCCGTTCGTCGAGAAGTACGGCCTGCTCCGGTCGAGCGCGGATCATGCGGTGCCGCCCATGATCCTGCGGGCCGGCCGCGAGGCCCAGGCCGCGTACCTGCGCGCGCTCTTCCAGGCCCAGGGCACGGTCGAGCTGCGCTCCTACTGGGCGCGTCTGGCCGACATCACGCTCACCACCACCTCCGCCGGCCTGGCCCACGGCGTCCAGGCGCTCCTGCTCAACCTGGGGATCTACTCGCGGGTCGGGCGCGGGGCGGAGACACGCGAGGGCCGCCGCACCCCCTACGTGGTCTCCATCGCGCACGCCGAGCCGCGCGCCCGCTTCCGGGAGCTGATCGGCTTCGTCTCGGACGACAAGCGCGAGCTGCTCGAGATCGCCTGCTCCGACCAGTTCGCGGGCAAGCGGGTCGGCGCGCTGCGCGAGGAGATGGTGGTACGGGTGGAGTGCGTGGGGGTCCAGCCGGTCTACGACATCCAGACCGAGAGCGGCCAGTACCTCTCCAACAACGTGATCGTCCACAACTGCTTCATCCAGTCGGTGGCCGACGACCTGGTCAACGACGGCGGCATCATGGACCTCTGGACGCGGGAGGCCCGCATCTTCAAGTACGGCTCGGGCAGCGGGACCAACTTCTCGAGCCTGCGGGGCGAGAACGAGCCCCTGTCGGGCGGGGGCAAGTCCTCGGGTCTGATGTCGTTCCTCAAGATCGGCGATCGCGCCGCCGGCGCCATCAAGTCGGGCGGCACCACCCGACGCGCGGCCAAGATGGTCATCCTCGACCTCGATCACCCGGACATCCTGAACTTCATCCGCTGGAAGGTGGTGGAGGAGCAGAAGGTGGCGGCCCTGGTGACCGGCTCCCGGCTGACCAAGCGCCGGCTCCAGTCGGTGCTGGGCGCGGCCCGCACCCCCGCGGGTCTCGAGGCCGACCCGCGCAAGAACCCGGCGCTCCGCTCGGCGGTGCGCGAGGCGCGCGCGGCCATGGTACCGGAGGGCTACATCCAGCGGGTGCTGCAGCTGGCCGGCCAGGGCGTGCGCGAGCTCGACTTCCCGGAGTACGACACCGACTGGGACAGCGAGGCGTACTACACGGTCTCGGGCCAGAACTCCAACAACAGCGTGCGGGTGCCCAACACCTTCTACGACGTGCTGGCACGCCGCGGCCAGTGGGAGCTCAAGCGCCGCACCGACGGCAAGAGCGCCGGGTTCGTCCCGGCCGAGCAGCTCTGGGACGAGATCGCGCACGCGGCGTGGGCCTGCGCCGATCCCGGCGTCCAGTACGACACGACCATCAACGAGTGGCACACCTGCCCCGAGGACGGGCGCATCAACGCGAGCAACCCGTGCGTGACCGGCGACACCCTGGTGGCCACCGCCGAGGGCTGGCAGCGGATCGAC
>DATGBR010000039.1:0-5820 GCA_035312605.1 Candidatus Methylomirabilota bacterium | reverse complement strand
GTCATGGGCCCGCGGCTCGGCGAGGACGCGGCGGTGGTCGACATGGGCGATCGCTACCTGGTGGCCACCGCCGATCCCATCACCTTCGCCACCGACGAGGCCGGCTGGTACGCGCTGCACGTCAACGCCAACGACATCGCGGTGCGCGGGGCGCGTCCGACGTGGTTCCTCGCCACCGTGCTGCTGCCCGAGGGCGCGGCCACCGATGCCCTGGTCGAGCGGCTCTTCGCCGACCTGGGTGAAGCGTGCGCCGAGCTGGGGGTGGCGCTGATCGGCGGCCACACCGAGGTGACCGCGGGCCTGCCGCGGGCCATCGTCTCCGGGTGCATGCTGGGCGAGGTGGAGAAGGACCGGCTGGTCACGACGGGCGGCGCGCGGCCGGGCGACACGCTGCTGCTCACCAAGGGCGTGCCGCTCGAGGGTGCGGCCATCGTCGCGCGCGAGCGCGCGGCCGAGGCCGGGCGGCGCGGGGTCGCCGCCGACGTGGTGAAGCGCGCCCAGGATTTCCTGCGCCGGCCCGGCATCAGCGTGGTGCCGGAGGCGCGCGCCGCCTGCGCCGCGGCGCGCGTGCACGCCATGCACGATCCCACCGAGGGCGGCGTGGCCACCGCGTGCTGGGAGCTGGCCCAGGCCGCCGACGTGGGGTTGCGCGTGGATCGCGAGCGCATCCCGGTGCTGCGCGAGGGCCGGGTGCTCTGCGAGGCCTTTGGCCTCGACCCGCTCGGCACGATCGCGTCGGGCTCCCTGTTGCTCGCGGTGGATCCGGGCGACGCGGAGGGCGTGATCGCGGCGTGCCGCGGCGCCGGGGTCGACTGCGCGGCGATCGGACGGGTGACGGACGCCTCGCAGGGCGTGAGCCTGGTGACCGGGGGCCACGCGCGCCCTATGCCGACGTTCCCGCAAGACGAGATCACCCGCATCTTCTCGGAGGGCTAGGATGCCCCAGATCGGTTACGCGCACCGCCAGGCGCCCATGGGCCGCCGCGGCATGGTGGCTTCGTGTCATCCACTGGCCTCGCTGGCCGGCGTGGACGTGCTGCGATCCGGCGGCAACGTGGTGGACGCCGCCATCGCCACCAACGCGGTGCTCGCGGTCACGCAGCCGAACTACTGCGGAGTGGGCGGCGACATCTTCGTGCTCTACCACGAGGCGGCGACCCGGCGCGTGCACTTCCTGAACGGGGCGGGCCGCTCCGGCTCGCGGGCCACCCTCGACGAGCTGGGCCGGCGCGGGCTCAAGGCGGTGCCGGGCACCGGCGCGGGCTCGGTCTCGGTGCCCGGGGTCACCCGCGGCTGGCGCATGCTGCTCGACCGCTTCGGCACCCGGCCGCTGGGCTCGCTGCTCGAGCCCGCCGCGTACTACGCGGACGAGGGATTCCCGCTCAGCGACGTGGTCGCGCAGGCCATCCGCGAGAAGGCGCCCTCCGTCGACGACCCGGAGTGGCATCGCGTCTTCGTGCCGGGCGGCGCGTTTCCCCGCACCGGCGACTGCTTCCGCCAGCCCGAGCTGGCCCGCACCCTCGCCGAGCTGGGGCAGGAGCCGGAGTTGTTCTACAAGGGGCGGGTGGCGCGCTCGATCGCCGAGCGCTTGAGCCGCGACGGCTTTCTTACCCCCGAGGACCTGGCCGCGCACGAGGGGGAGTGGGGCGAGCCGATCTCGTCCACCTATCGCGGCTACACGGTGTACGAGACGCCGCCGCCCACCCAGGGCCTGGCCGCGCTGCTGAGCCTGAACCTGCTCGAGAGCTTCGACCTTGCCCACTACGAGCCGCAGTCCCCCGAGCATCTCCACCTGCTGATCGAGATGACCAAGCTGGCCTACGCCGACCGCGACCGCTGGGTGGCCGACCCCACGCGCCAGCGCGTGCCGGTGGAGGCCCTGTTCAGCAAGAGCTATGCGGCGCGCCGCCGCCGCGACTTCGATCCCGAGAAGGCGCAGTGGCACAAGTGGGGAGAGCTCGACGGCGACACCACCGGCTTCGTGGTGGCGGACGCGCAGGGCAACATCATGAGCGTCATCCAGAGCCTCTACAAATCGTTCGGCTCCGGAGTGGTGGCCCCCGACACCGGAGTGGTGCTCCAGAACCGGGGCGCCTACTTCAACACGGATCCCGCGCACCCGAACCACTTCGCCCCGGGCAAGCGGCCATTCCACACCCTGATCGCCTGCGTGGTCACGCGCAACGAGCGGCCGGTGCTGGGCTACTCCAACATGGGCGGCGACGGGCAGGCGATGTTCCACGCCCAGTCGCTCACCAACGCGCTCGACTACGGCATGGAGATCCAGGAGGCCATCGAGCGGCCCCGCTTCGTGGCCGGGCCCATCGACCCGGGCGACGTGACGGACCAGGTGCGCATCGAGAGCCGCGTGCCCGCCGCCACCCGCGCGGCGCTCGAGCGCAAGGGCCACCACGTCGTCGCCGTGTCGGACTTCTTCATGCGCATGGGGCATGCGCACGGCATCACCCTCACCGACGGCACCCTGCGCGGCGGCGCCGATCCCCGCGGCGACGGCGCCGCGATCGGCTTCTGATGGCCGGGCGGCGGCGCGCGCTCCTCGCCGCGGTCGCGATGGCCGGGCTGCTCCTGGCCGGCGGGCCGGGCGCGGCGGAGGAGTGGGGCGCGATCGAGCCCGGCGTGACGACGACCGAGCAGGTGCGCGCGCGTTACGGCGCGCCCAGCAAGGAGACGCGCGGTAAGGCGGACGGCTACGACACGCTGCAGTGGGTGTACGAGGACGCGCGGGCGCCGGGCGGCATCCAGAGGATGACGGTGGACTACGGGCTGCTCACCCGGCAGGGCTTCAAGCCCACGCTGGTGCGGGTGCTCCGGCTCGAGCCGAAGTCGAAGGTCTTCGGCCGGAACACGGTGATCCAGGCTTGGGGCGTGCCCGACGGCATCAGCCAGCAGAACGATCTGGACGTCTTCTTCTACAAGACCGGCCTGCTCGTGAACTTCGACAAGGAGGGCGACGAGGCCGCGCTGCTCACCTTCACGCCGCCCCAGCCCGACACCCCGCCTCCCGCGGCTCCGAAGCGCTAGCCCCGGCGACGCGCGCCCAGATGATCGACCACCTGATGGCGCTGGATCCCGGAGGCCGAGGCATCGCCGCCTTCTTCGTGCGTGGCGGCGCCACCGCGGCGGCCCAGGCGCTTAGCCGGAGCCGGCGGGTCCTCCTGACCACCGGCTTCGCGGTGGGCCCGGGCCTGCCCGAGACCGACGGCCCACCCGGCACCGCGTGCCTCGGCCGCGCGCTCCGGACGCTCGGGGCCGAGGTAGTCTACGTGACCGACGCGGTCGCGGTGCCGCCGCTGCAGGCCGCGCTCAAGGTGCTGGGCGAGCCATCGGCCGTCGAGACCTTCCACGTGGCGCACGGCGCGGGCGGGGGCCCCGCCGCGGGCGGGGCGCGCGAGACGGCGCGGCGCCTGCTGGCCGAGCATCGGCCCACGCACATGGTCGCCATCGAGCGGCCAGGCCGTTCTCGCGACGGCGAGTATCGGTCCGCTCGCGGCCGCTCGCTCACCGAGTGGAACGGCGCGCTCGACGAGCTGTTCCTGGCTGCGCCCGCGCGCATCGTGACGGTCGGCGTGGGCGACGGCGGCAACGAGGTGGGCATGGGTACCGTCCGCGCCCGGGTGGCCCGGGCGGGCGGCGTCTTTCCCCGGATCGTCTCGGTGGTGAAGGTGAAGCACCTGGTCGTGGCCGGCGTGTCCAACTGGGGGGCCTACGGCATCGTGGCCGAGCTGGCCCGCCTGACCGGCCGCGCCCTGCTACACACCGGCGAAGAGGAGCAGGCCATGGTGCAGGCCTGCGTGGATGCGGGGGCGGTCGACGGCCTGACCCATCGCCCCGAGCCGACGGTGGACGGCTTGCCTTTGCCGGCCCACATCGGCATGCTTGAGCTGCTTCGAGTGCTGGAATCACCCCGTCGAACCGGAGGCCCGAGCAAATGAGTGCTGCCCACACGAGCGTGATCGACACCTACAAGGCCATGCACCCCAAGTCGTCCGCGCTCTACGAGCGCGCGCGCGGCATCATCCCCGGCGGCGTCACCCACGACGGCCGGCACATGAAGCCGTTCCCGGTCTACGTCGAGCGGGCGCTCGGGTCGCACAAGTGGGACGTCGACGGGCACGAGTACATCGACTACTGGATGGGCCACGGCGCGCTCTTCCTGGGCCACTGCCACCCCGCGGTGGTGAAGGCCATCCAGGAGCAGGCCGCGCGCGGCACCCACTTCGGGGCCAGCCACGAGCTGGAGGTGCGCTGGGCCGAGCTGATCGCCAAGCTGATCCCCTCCGCACAGATGGTGCGCTTCGCGATGTCCGGCACCGAGGCCACGCATCTGGCGCTGCGGATCGCGCGCGCCTTCACCGGGCGCAACAAGGTGGTGAAGTTCCAGGGCCACTTCCACGGCTGGCACGACGGGGTGGTCGCGGCGGTGAACCCGCCCTACGACGTGCCGATGTCGGCCGGCGTGCCGGAGTCCGTGCTCGATCAGCTGCTCGTGTGCCCGCCCAACGACATCAAGTCGGTCGACACCATGCTCGAGCGCGGCGACGTGGCCGCGGTCATCCTGGAGCCGGCCGGCGGCCAGTCCGGCACCACGCCCACCATCCCGGGCTATCTCCAAGAGCTGCGCAGCCTCACCACTCGCCACAACGTGGTGCTGATCTTCGACGAGGTGATCACCGGCTTCCGCTACTCGCCCGGCGGCGCCCAGGCCTACTTCGGCGTCACGCCGGACATGACCACGCTGGCCAAGATCGTGGCCGGCGGGCTGCCCGGCGCCGCGATCGTCGGCAAGAAGGAGCTGATGTCGATGATGGCCCACCGCGGCGAGCCGGTCTTCGACCGGAGCCAGCGGGTGGCCCAGAACGGCACGTTCAACTCCAACCCGGTCTGCGCCGCCGCCGCCATCGCCACCCTCGAGATGGTGAGCGACGGGTCACTTCACGCGCGGGCCAACAAGGCGGGCGACGAGCTGCGCTCGGGCCTCTCGGACGCCATGAAGCGCGCCGGCGTGCCCGGCACCTGCTTCGGCGAGGCGTCGATCTTCCACGTCTCGTTCGAGGGCAAGCCCGGCCTGGCCGGCTTCGACCGCCCGCGCCGCGGGGACCTCTATCACTTGCTGCGCTGCGCCCTGCTCAACAACGGGGTGGACTGCGCCAGCCACCACGGCTGGATCTCTGTTGTCCACAGCGACGCCGACATCGAGCGCACCATCGCGGCCCACGAGAAGGCGTTCCGGGAGATGGCCGCGGACGGTGTCTTCAAGGGCATGTAACCCTCTCCCCCCTGGGGAGAGGGCAGGGTGAGGGGCCGGTAGTGGACGACACGCAGCGTCGCGCCAAGCTGCAAGAGCTCTACGACCTGGCGCAGGGCTCCGAGGAGTTCGAGGGCGGCATCACCTGGGAGCCCGACACCGAGGCGCTCGTGGTGGGCAACTGGGCCTTCTTCGCCATCGACGAGATCGGCGACCTCGCCCTTTCTTTCCACCTCGATTCGCACCCGGTCGCGGTCGCGCGCCTGACCCGCTTCCTGGTCCTGCACGACGTCCCCTTTGTGCTCCACGAAGCCTTCACGGTCGACGACGACGACCGCATCGTCTTCGAGTCCGACACCGCCGGCGACATCGAGGACGGCAAGAAGTAGTCGCCTTTATAGACGTTTCCGCCCCGTTCTGCTATCCTCGAAAACTCGTGGTGGGCTGGTAGCTCAGTTGGTAGAGCACAGGACTGAAAATCCTGGTGTCGGCGGTTCAATCCCGTCCCAGCCCACCAGTTTTTAACTACTTAGCAGGCAGGATTACGGGCGGGC
>DATGBR010000038.1:0-4861 GCA_035312605.1 Candidatus Methylomirabilota bacterium | reverse complement strand
ACGCTGGACGCCACCTTCGGCACCGCGGGCGAGGTCCTCACCGACTTCGGCCCGGTCTTCGTCGGCGCCGACCCGAGCAACTGCGCGCTTTCCGCCGCCGACTTCCACGGCGCCGATGTCGCCTTCGCCCTCGCCCTCCAGCCCGACGGGAAACTCGTCGCGGGGGGCGTCTCGACCGGCGACTTCGCGCTGGCCCGCTACAACGCAGACGGTAGCTTGGATACCACCTTCGGCACCTGCGGCAGGGTGATCACCGACTTCGCCGGTGACGACGCCGCGGCCTCGGCCCTCGTCGTCCAGCCCGACGGGAAACTCGTCGCCGCCGGCCGTCACACCGTCGGCGGCCACCCGAGCTTCGCCCTGGCCCGCTACGCATCGAACGGGACTCTCGACCCCATCTTCGGCGCCGGGGGCCGCGTCGTCACGGAAGTCGGGAGTGATGCCGAGGCCTTCGCTCTGGTTCTCCAGCCAGACGACGGGCGCCTCCTCGTGGCAGGCGCCGCGGGCGGCGATTTCGCCCTCGCGCGTTACGAGGGCGATTTCGCTACCCTGGCCCTAACGAAGGCCGGCACGGGCTCGGGCGCCGTCACGAGCGATCCCGCCGGACTCGACTGCGGCGCGACCTGCTCGGGCCGGTTCCCGTTCGGCACGGTCGTCAACTTGACGGCGACACCCGCACCCGGCTCCGTCTTTGCGGGCTGGAGCGGCGATCCCGACTGCGCGGACGGCACGGTCACCCTGAACGCCGACGAGACCTGCACGGCGACGTTCCGGGTTTTGGTTGCACTCACTGTGACGCGAGAGGGCACGGGCTCGGGCACCGTTACGAGCGATCCCGCCGGGATCGACTGCGGCGCGACCTGCACGCGCAGCTATCCGAGCGGCACGGTCGTCACGCTTACCGCCACGCCGGCGACCGGTGCGAGATTCGTCGGCTGGAGCGGAGACCCGGATTGCGCCGACGGGAGCGTGACGCTCGACATGGAGAAGACTTGTACCGCCACTTTCACGCCTGGCCCTGCCACACCTGGCACGCTGGCCACGCTGAGTGTCGTGAAGTTCGGAGCCGGCTCGGGCACCGTCACGAGTAACCCGCCCGGCATCGACTGCGGTGCCACCTGTTCAGCGACTTACGATAGCGGAACGGTTGTCGCGCTGACTGCCATTCCGGCGCCCGGCTCGTTCTTCGCAGGCTGGAGCGCGCCCTGCTCCGCGGACGGGACGGTGAGGCTTGATACGAACAAGTCGTGCCAGGCGCTCTTCGGCGTGAATGGTGCCGACCTTACGGGCCGTTGGATCGCGCTCAAGCAGGTCTGTCGAGGCCCTTCGGGGGGCCCGCCCTGCCGGCTCAAGGGGCGCTTCACGGTGAGGAACATCGGCGTGAGCCGCGCCGCCGCGTCAGTTCTGAGGTTCGTCCTCTCGAGCGACGGGGCGACGCCGACCACGCTCATAAGGGAGGTAGCGGTGCGGGCGATGGCTCGGGGCCAGGCGGAACGCATACGCCTCCGTGCCTCTGTGCCCGGGGGCAGCGCCGCGGGCTTGTTCGTCCTCGCCGTAGTCGACGCGGGCGAAACGGTCCCCGAGTCCAACGAAGCGAATAACGTGATCGTGTTCGGCCCCCTCCCGTAAGCGCAGCTGATAGCGCACACGACGCCCCTCAGGTCGCAGACCCGGCAACGGCGGAGCCGGGCCGCTCGAACACCTTGAGCGGGCGCCGGTAGGTCGGGTGTTCGAACACCCAACGTAGTCAGGCAGTCTCTCCAGCCGAACCAGGAGCCTGCGGATCTCAGGGCGTCGGCACTTTCCCGCGTGCCTCGCCCGAGCGCACGAAGCACTGAGGTGGAATGCGTTCGACCTCGCCGCGGTCGCGTGCCTGCCAGCACTCGGCTTCGGGGTAGCCGGGTCCTCGTGCCACGAAGTTCCAACCCGCGTCCTGCATGCAGCGGACGAGGTCGTCGACGGAGCCCGCCCCACCCCCGCAAGCGCGATGCGCCCGATACCGCTCCCCGCCGCCCTGGACGGCTTCGGTTGCCTGCTCGACCTGCGGAAGCCTCGGCAGCGGACCGGTCGTGCACGATGCGATAGCCAGCGCGAAGACCAAGGCCGGCTCTGAGCGCCTCGACCGGTGGGAGGTCTCGGCTCGATCCTGGCCGCCCATGGCTCGCTCCATCTTTCATCACGCGGGAGCCGAGCGGACAAGTGGCGCCGGGCGATCGAGGGGCCGGAGGCGGTCGCCCCGGAGGGGGGATTGACCGTCCGGGCGACCGGGTCTAGTCAATTTTTTGCGGTCTTGCGGGTCATCCCGATGGGCGGGCAGCCTATGCCCGTTCTCCGGGTGGAGCTGTCGGCCAATTTGGTCAGGCGCTTCGTGGCCCGGGCAGCTGGGCACTGCCCGAGAGAACCGCGTGATCTGCAGCAGAATAGGAGGGCTTCATGGAAGGGACACAGGCGCGGCTGCTCTCGCTGGACGATGTTCGTGCTTCGGTCAAGCGGCTGCGGCGGCGGGGGAAGCGGCTGGTCGGCCAGCTGAGGCACGACGCGCGCCAGCTGGTCGAACGCAGCGGCAGGCCGGTGGTTGACCAGGTTCTCTCGCTGGTGGACGTCGGGAAGCTGCGTGTGGATGTCCAGGATCGGGCGGAGCGGGCGGTGAAGGACCTGAACGCCCGGCGGGTGCGCCTGCTGGCCACGCTCCAGGGGCAACTCGAGCGTTTGACCGAGCCGGTCGTGAAGGAGCTCCGGACGGCGAGTCGTCAAGTCGAGGAGCTCAAGCGCAGGGTCGGACAGGTCGAGCGGCGGCTCGAGACGCTCGCCAAGGACAAGCACAGCAAGCACCGGGCTGCCTGAGCGCCCAGCGTTGGGCCTCGGCCGCGGGCATCGTCGTGAACATCTGGGCGCGCAGATCGCCCGTCGTCTGGGCGGGTGAAGCGCCGTGTCCCCTCCGCGCTGATCGCTGCCATGGCTTGCAGACCGTTGTAAGGTTTGCAGCCCCGAAGCCCGCTCTGCTGCGGAATGCCGGAGCACCGCCAAGGGGCGGAGCAACGGCACGGTCCTTGCGATGGCGGGTGCGTGTAGAGGAACCCGGCATTCCGCCGGGAGCGGGCCAACGGTATGGGGAGGACAGGTATGGGCCTCACCATCGTCCACAAGAGCGACCTCACGACGCGGAAGAAGAACCCGCGCGTGGCGTTGGTGCTGGCGGGCGGGGCGGTCACCGGCGGCGCCTACAAGCTCGGTGGCCTGAAGGCGCTCGACGACTTCCTCGTCAACCGCAAGACCACCGACTTCGACATCTACGTCGGCCTCTCGGCCGGCGCCTTCCTGGCGGCCCCCCTGGCCGGCGGCGTGACGCCCCCCGAGATGCTGCGCTCGCTCGACGGCACCTCCGAGGACTTCACCTACCTCTCGCCGCTCGACTTCTACAATCCGAACCTCGCCGAGTTCGCGCAGAAGCCGCTCGAGTTCCTGGTCGATCTCCTCACCTACGTCCCCAGCGCGCTCTACGACTTCCTGGCGCAGACCCCCGAGCTGGTCCGCTCCCTCCAGGAGCCGCTGGCGCAGGCGCGGCGCCGGCCGACGCTCGCCAACCTGATCGAGTGCGTGAAGCCGGTCATCGACGCGGTCGGCTCGGCGCGCGAGTTCCCCTTCCCGCTCGCCTACCTGCCCTCGGGGCTGTTCGACAACGCGAGCCTCGAGCGGTACCTGCGCCACAACATCGACCGGCGCGGGATGACCAACGACTTCCGCGTCCTCTACCGCCTGCGGCAGGTCGAGCTCTACATCGTCGCCATGAACCTCGACACCGCCGAGCGGGTGGTCTTCGGGCACGACGAGGACACCTCGGTCACCATCTCGGAGGCGGTGCAGGCCTCGACCGCGCTGCCGGGCTTCTACAAGCCCGCGCGCTTGAAGGGCGTCGACTACGTCGACGGCGGGGTGCGGCGCACGGCCAACATCGACGTCGCCATCGAGCACGGGGCCGAGCTGGTGATCTGCTACAACCCGTTCCGGCCGTTTCACAACCGGGTGGTGCGGCGCTTCGTGCCCGAGAAGGGCCGCTACGAGATCGAGGGGCGGCCGCTGGCGAGCCAGGGGATGCTCACCGTGCTCAACCAGGTGCTGCGCACGCTCTTGCACTCGCGCCTGCAGCTCGGCATCCAGCAGTACCAGGACGATCCGAGCTTCCAGGGCGACATCATCCTGCTCGAGCCGGGCGAGACGGACCTCGCCTTCTTCAAGATGGCGCCGCTCAACCTGTGGGCCGGCCGCAGCGCGGGGGCGCACGGCTATCTCTCGGTCACGCAGGCGATCGAAGCGCACTACGAGATGATCCGCCAGATCCTGCAGACCTACGGGGTCCTCATGACGCGCAAGGAAGTGCGCGAGGGCCTCGAGCGCCTGCTGCGCAACGAGCCGAGCGAAGGACCCGAAGACGTGCTCCTCCGCGACGTGCCGAAGCGCAACCTGCACGTCGCGTAGGGGGCTCGTAGGCTGCTCGCCCGGGGCGGGAGGGGCCCCGCGGCTCACGCTCGCGCCGACGGACGCATCGTCACGACCGCGCGCTGCGTCCGGCGCGAGAGATCGCCGCGGGACCCCTCCCGCCCCGGGCTCGGGCCTCTCGGCCCATCGCACACCCCGCCCCGCTTCGGCACATCGGCCCCTCGCCTCCAGCAGAGACCATCGAGCGGGTGCGGGCGCCGGTGGCGACCCGGCGGCAGGACGGGGTGGGGGCCGCAGCGATCTCTCGCGCCGGACGCCCGCACGGCCGTGACGATGCCTCCGTCGGCGCGAGCGTGAGCGGCGGCCCCCACCCCGTCCTGCCGCCGCGCGCTACGCTTACGCCGCGCTCACACCCGCTCGATGA
>DATGBR010000037.1:0-11247 GCA_035312605.1 Candidatus Methylomirabilota bacterium | reverse complement strand
CTCTCGTGGCGGGAGAGTATGTTCTCCTCCGCGACTCAGGATGCACGGTGATATCACGCCGCCGCTTACTCACGGGCTTCGTCCTAGCGTGGGCGCCGCTTGGCGCCGCCGCCGCGCAGGAGTATAAGGCGGGGAAGGTGTGGCGTATCGCCTTCCTGGGCTCCACCTCGCCGTCCGGCTATGCCAGCCAGTTGGAGGCCTTCCGGGCAGGACTGCGCGATCTCGGCTATGTCCAGGGCCAGAACCTCCTCATCGAGTTCCGGTGGGCTCAAGGGAACAATCAGCGTCTTCCCCAGCTGGCCGCCGACCTCGTCCAGTGGAAGCCTGACGTGCTCGTGACGCACGGGCCGTCCGGCGCCCTGGCCGCCAAGCGTGCCCCGGACACGATTCCCATCGTGCTCGGGGCCATCGGCGAGGCCGTGGCGATCCGGGCTGTCGAGGGCCTCGCCCGTCCGGGCGGGAATGTCACCGGGCTCTCCTTCTTCGTCTCCGAGCTCAGCGCCAAGCGCCTCGAGGTTCTTAAGGAGGCTCTTCCGCGGCTGAGTCGGGTGGGGGTCCTGCTGAAGCGTGACAACCCCGCCAACATGGCCGTGCTCAAGGCCATGGAGCACACTGCGCAGGCGCTGAAGATCCAGCTGCAGCCTGTCGAGGTCCGTGAACCGGCGGACATCGAGGTTGCTGTGTCCGCGCTCGTCAAGGGACACGCCGGGGCGATGGCCGCGCACGAGGAGGCCATGCTGGTCGCCCACGCCAAGCGGATCGCGGACCTGGCGGCACGGCATCAGCTCCCCACTGTCGGGTTCATCGAGTACGCGAGAGCCGGTGGCTTGCTGGCGTACGGCGTGAATTTCTCTGATCTCTGGCGCCGGGCGGCGGTCTTCGTGGACAAGATCCTCAAGGGGGCCAGACCGGCCGATCTGCCGGTGGAGCAGGCGTCCAAGTACGAGCTTGTCATCAACCTCAAGACCGCCAAGGCCCTCGGTCTGACGATCCCGCCGTCGCTCCTCCAACGGGCGGATCAGGTGATCGAGTAATGGACCGGCGGGCATTCATCGGCACCTTGGCTGGCGGCCTCCTCGCGGCGCCGCTCGCCGCTGAGGCGCAGCAGGTGGCCAAGGTCGCTCGAATAGGCTACCTGGCGACCAACCTGGTCGCTAATCCCCACCTGCCAGAGGCCTTCCGTCAAGGACTGCGTGACCTCGGGTACGTCGAGGGTCGCAACGTCGTGATCGAATACCGATCTGCCGAGGGGATCGAGCGGATCCCCGCTCTTGCGGCTGAACTGGTCGCGCTCAAGGTTGATGTCATCTTCGTGGGCGGAAGCACACGCGTCACCCTGGCGGCCATGCAGGCGACCAAGACTATCCCCATTGTCTTCACTGGTGTTGGTGATCCGGTTACGAGCGGGCTCGTCACCAACCTTGCGCGGCCGGGCGGCAATGTCACGGGGTTGTCCGGCCTCGGTCCGGAGTTAGTCGGCAAGTGTCTCGAACTGCTCACGCAGGCGGTTCCAGGGGTCAGTCGGGTCGCTGTCCTCTCGCGTCCAGGTGCCCTCGGCGAACGCACGGACAAGGACATGCTGAAGGGAGTAGAGGTCACGGGGCGGGCGCTGGGGGTGCGGCTTCAATTCGTTGAGGCGCGAGGGCGAGGGCCGGAGGACTTCGACAGGTCCTTCTCGGACATGACCAGGGCGCGCGCAGGTGCTCTGACCGTGCTGCCAAGCAACATGTTCACCAACGAGCGCAGACGCCTCGTGGCCCTGGCGGCCAAGAACCGGCTCCCGGCAGTGTACACATCGAAGGAGTTTGTGGATGCCGGGGGCCTTATGTCCTATGGAGCGAACGTTGCTGATGTGTTTCGGCGCGCCGCGACCTACGTGGACAAGATTCTCAAGGGTGCCAAGCCCGGCGACCTTCCGGTCCAGCAACCCGAGAGATTCGACCTAATCATCAACCTCAAGACCGCCAAGGCCCTCGGTCTGACGATCCCGCCGTCGCTCTTGCAACGGGCGGATCAGGTGATCGAATAGCGCGATGCCCGAGCTACTCGCCGCCCTCGACGCCTTCCTGCAGGAGCACCGCCGCTGCGGCGAGACGGAAGGCTGGATTGGCGCTTGGTCGGTTATCTTAGCGGGGGAGGATCGGCATGGACGTTCACTGCCCTCACGACCAGCACTTTCGGACCCTGAACCAGAATACCGGTCAGCTCTCGTGCCAGCAGCGCGAGTGCCAGTGTGGCGAATGCTATCGATATCTGACCGCGCACGAACAGAAGGACTGGCGCGGGCACCAGTAGCCCCACGGCCGGCCATCGCCCGAAGAGGATGAGCCGCCCTCGAGGGTCTGCCGCCCGCCGCTACGTAGTACGGGGGAAATCCCTTCTCCGGTAATCTGGTGAGAGGAGGACCGCCGATGACCCGACGCTCGCTCTGCAGCGTGGTCGCTGCGTTCTGCTGCCTGCTCGCCCTCGCCACGTCGGCCTCGGCCGAGTGCGCCTGGGTGTTGTGGCAACGGGTCGACAGCTTCGACTCGCGGGGCGCGCTCGTCTCGTCGCCGACCGACGTCGGCGCGACCTACACGACATCGCCCGAGTGCATAACCGGAATCGACGGACTTGAACGCCGATGGCAAGGTGGACAGGCGGTTGCCATACGCGACGCGCGGACCAGGCTCATCGTGATGTTCCGTGACAAGAATCAGACGATCACGAAGTCGCTGTCCTTTCTCTGTGCGCCCGACACCGTGGACCCGCGTGGGCCGAAGGGGAAGTGAGCGATGAGCGCCGCCCGCGACGCCCGCATCCTCCTCGCCACGCAATAGGCACAGCCTTCCCGGCGCCCGCACGCCCGGCTGGGGTGGTAGATTCGCTGGGGTTGGGGGCCGCTAGTGACCTTGCGGAGGGAATCATGAGTCCCCTGGCGATCGGGTTGATCAGCACGGGGTGCATCTTCGGGGGTGCGCTGCTCGGGCTGTGGCTCCAAACTGTCATGCCCGGACACCACCTGCGCGATAGTTCGAAGGATGCGGTCAAGCTGGCCGCCGGCGTGATCGCTACGGTGGCCGCGCTGGTCCTTGGCCTGCTGATCAGCTCGGCCAAGAGCTCATTCGACACGGTGAACGCCGAGCTTACCCAAGCGGGCGCGAAGATCATCCTGCTGGACCGCACCCTGACCCAGTACGGACCAGAGACGAAGGCAGCCCGCGAGCAGATGCGCCGCAGCCTCGCCGTCACGATCGAGATGGTCTGGCCGGCCGTGAAAACCGGGGTGTCGGGATTGACTGCGGTCGAGCGGGCGGCCGGGATGGAGGTCGTTCAAATCAAGCTCCGGGAACTCGCTCCGCAGAGCGACTCCCAGCGTCAGCTGCTGTCGCTGGCCCTGCAACTCGCCGGTGATGTGGCGCAAATGCGCTGGTTGTTGATTGAGCAGGAGCAGAGTTCACTGCCCACGCCGTTCCTCGTGGTCCTGCTTTTCTGGCTCACCATGCTCCACGTCAGCTTCGGCCTGTTCGCCGACCGCAACGTCACGGTGATTTCTGTGATGTTCGTTTCCGCGTTGTCGGTGTCTGCCGCGATCTTCCTGATCCTGCAGATGAATCGCCCGCTCGAGGGACTACTCCAGGTGTCCAACGCTCCCCTGCGCAAAGCTCTGGAGCATCTCGGCCAGTAGAGCTGGCGCCATTGTGACTCTGGCGCTCGCGGACGTTGTGACTCAGAGGACGCTAACTTCAGGGAAGCCGGGTGGCACGTGATGGTGGACGGCGACACCAAGACTACCGCGTCGGCCATCGAAGTCGGGGTGACACAAAAGTAGTACGCCTCCCCGACACCATCGACCCGCGCGGCCCGAAGGGGGAACCCAGGTGAATACTGTGCTCGATGCCCTCCTCGAATCCCTGGAGGGACTCAAGGTCACCTTCGGCGACACGCCGGAGAGCTTCAAGCGGGACAAAGCCCAGACCGGCGACGTACGGGAAGCCTCCGTCTCGGACCTGCTGCGCTCGTACTTCCCTACCACCTGGACGGTCGGCAAAGGACCGATCTACGGCACCGGCGGGCGTGCCAGCCAATCCATCGACAGCGTGCTCTGCTCTCCCAGTCATCCGCCCATGCGCACTGGCAAACGTAGCGTGCTTCTCGCAGAGGCGGTTCACTCGGCGACCGAGACCAAGCCGAATCTCGAGGCCCGCGGGTCTACGAGTGAGTTGCACCGGGGTCTAGAACAGATCGTTTCGGTCAAGCGCCTAGAACGTGAGCTGGAACCCTTGGCGGTCGCCCGTGAAGTGGCCGACGACCCGGAACACCATCGTATTCCCTGCGCCCTGTTCACCGCCAAGCTCGGGGA
This sequence comes from Candidatus Methylomirabilota bacterium, assembly GCA_035312605.1. Classification (GTDB taxonomy): domain Bacteria; phylum Methylomirabilota; class Methylomirabilia; order Rokubacteriales; family CSP1-6; genus CAMLFJ01. Next base: position 6,905 of record DATGBR010000037.1, on the reverse strand, counting down.
CGTCGACTCGGCCCTCGAGTACATGGACAAGTTCAAGGCGTCGGAAGGGGTGAAGCCGCCAGAGCTCCCTGATGTGATCGTCGCGCTTGACCGCGGCGTCATCTACCACGCAGCCGATGTTTCAAAGTCGCTCATCAGAAGTATCGCGGCGAAGGCTGCGGGCATGACGGAGGGTGAGGTCTACGCCTGGCTTCCCGAATCGGATCATCGCTCGCTCGCTTGGTACCTCTACCTGCTGTACTCGTTCGCCGCGCCCGAACCGTATCTCGGCGAGCCGATCCTACGGAAGTACCTCAAGTCGCTTTCATTCCCCAGCGGGTGTCGGATCTACCGCGGGTAGTACGCGCGTTCTCGCGCACGGTCACCACCAGCCTACGCCTCGACTTGCCACACGGCGCCTGGAAGCCGCTGGGGCTGTCGTTTTGAGCGCGAGCCCAGCGCGGCCCCAAGTACTCGTCTGCGGTCGAGATCGCCCAGAACAACGGCTAGCACGGCAACGGCGCGTGGCCTGTGTGGGTGGCTGCGGGGCGCAAGCTTACCCCCGCGCGCGCCCGCGCGCGAGGATTACGTAAAGCTCTAGAACCTAGAAGCGCCCTCGCCGGGCGGGCATCGGGCTGGCGGTGATGAACCCACCACCAGCCCGATCCACATGTTCCGCTCGCCCTCTCGATCAACCTCACGGCGATGGCGGCCGACCGACGCGCTCGGGATCCTCCTGCGCTTCAACCCAGTCCGCGCGTCGGCGAACTTCCTCGCGCGCGACGACGAGCGAACACGACGACCACCAGCGCGCGACTCTCACGCGCACGCTGGCCGACCACCGCGACGCCTGGCTCCAGGTGACCGGGACGGCCAGCCCGTAGCCCTGTTCACTTCGGACTCTCCGACGCGGGCGGGGCCGCGGTGGGGATCCTGTTGGGGATCTCGCTGCGCTCCCTGGTGTTGCTCGAGCAGCTCGACGCTGGCGCCCGGCGAATCGGCGCTCACGTCCTAATCGGGTAGGTTTGCAGCAGCTTGGGGAGGCGGGTTTCAACGCGCGCCCGGAGCGCCGCGTCTTCCTGGCACGCCGTCAGGAACCCCTCGATGGCGGTCACGATGTCGTTCAGCAGGGACGCGGTCCCGATGAGGACGAGGTTCGGGGCCTTTGCGGGATTGAAGACGTGCTCGCCCCCGTCGTGGTAGCCGAAGACGCGGATCGCAGGGTCGCGTCGGTGGAGGTCGGCCTCCGGGCTGAAGGCGTGCAGCACGCCGCACCGGGCGGCGTAGTACGTCGACGCCGCAGTACGCGTAGGGCTGGCTGGCGTCCGCCTTGAGGTAGGTGTCCACCCACGCGATGAAGGCCTGTGGTGTCTGCCGCGACTGGTCGGCGGGCATGGCGAGATAGGCCATGGTGTCGATGCAGATATAGGCCAGGGCCAGCGCGGCCTTCGTGCATCCGGCGGCCGTACACTGTCTTAGCTCCCTGATCAGCCCCGTGATGGCGGCCCACGGGGACTCTGCGGTCGGATCCGTCACGGTCGCCCCGCTCGCCTACCGGACCAACGCCTCGAGCGCTCGCGCCAGGGTGTCCACGAAACCGGGTGGGAGCGGAGCCCGCGCCCGTGCATTCACGAGCGGGATCGCGCGCCCGTCGCCATCATCGAACACCAGCACGGCCCCGACCCGCTGGGTCTGCCTGAACAGTCGCTGCACGACGGGCGGCGCGATCCGAAGATGGTGGAGCGGTACGCCCACGTGCGCGAGGGGCGGGACGCCGAGGTGAAGCGCCAGATGGAGGCCGCGCGGGCGGCGTGGGAGCGTCGGGAACATTCCCCCCAAGCAACCCCTCGGCCGATCGCTCGAGCGCCGCGAAATGCGTGACCGCACAGGCCAGAACCCGCCTCCGGTCCCGAGACGGATTGACTAGCCCCCCGCGCCTCCGTAGCCTTGTCGCACCATGGAGGCGCGGCACGAGACGGTGATCGTGGGCGGCGGCCACGCGGGGCTCGCGATGAGCCACCAGCTGAGCCGGCGCGGGCGCGCCCACGTCGTGCTCGAGCGCGGACGGGTGGCCGAGCGCTGGCGGAGCGAGCGGTGGGACTCGCTCCACTTCCAGTTCCCCAACTGGAGCCTCGCGCTGCCCGGGCAACCGTACGACGGCCCGCAGCCGGACGGTTTCTCCACGCGCGACGAGGTCGTCGCGTTCATCGAGCGGTACTGCGCGGCCGCCGCGGCGCCGGTCCGCACCGGCGTGCGCGTCGACGCGATCCGGCCGGCGCCCGGGTCCGACGGCTTCCGGCTCGAGACCTCGCGCGGCATCGTCGTCGCGTCCAACGTGGTGGTGGCGACCGGGCCCTACCAGGAGCCGGTGATCCCGGCGCCGGCCTCCGCATTGCCGCCGCGGATCGTGCAGGTGCACTCGCGCGCCTACCGCAACCCCGCGGGGCTGCCGCCCGGCGCGGTGCTGGTCGTCGGATCGGGCGCCTCCGGCTGCCAGATCGTCGAGGACCTGCTCGCGGCCGGACGCCGGGTGTTCCTCTCGGTGGGGCGTCACCGCCGCTTCCCGCGTCGCTACCGGGGCCGGGACATGTTCTGGTGGATGGAGCGGATGGGCGCGCTCGACCAGACCCTCGACGAGCGCCCCGAGGCGCGCGAGCGGCCCAACCCGCTCGTGACCGGGGTGGGCGGTGGCCACGACATCGACCTGCGCGGCTACGCGGCGCGCGGCGTGGTGCTGCTCGGCCACGTCGAAGCGGTCGAGGGCCCCTGTCTCCGTCTCGCCGACGATCTCGACGCCCAGCTGGGCCGGGGCGACGAGGGCGTGGCCGTCTTTACCCGCGCGGTCGACGCCTACGTGGCGCGCGCCGGCCTCGCGGCGCCGCAGGAGCCCGCCCTCGCGCCGCCGCCCCCGGCCCAGACGGCGGCGGCGATCCGTACCCTCGATCTCGACGCGGAGTCCGTCACCAGCGTGATCTGGGCCACCGGCTTCCGCCGCGACTTCGGCTGGATCCATCTGCCGGTCCTCGACGAGCGCGGCGAGCCGATCCACCGGCGCGGCGTGTCCTCGTGCCCGGGGCTCTACTTCCTCGGGCTGCCGTGGCTCCACACCATGAAATCATCCGTGCTCTGCGGGGTTGGCCGCGACGCCGACCACCTGGCGGAGCGCATCGCGTCGCGGGCGGCCGCCCCGGCGCTCGGGAGACCATGATGGCCATCGAGCTCATCGGCATGATCGGCGTGAGGCCCGAAGGGGCGGACGGCGCCGCGGTCCACGTGATCGGCGGCGAGATCGATCTCGGCTGGGTCCGCGACTTCTCGCAAGCCCACGAGCGGGCCGGCTTCGACAAGGTGCTGGTCGGCTACACCGCGACCTCGGCGGACGGCTTCCTCGTCTCGAGCTACGCGGCGGCCCACACCGAGCGCCTCGGCTACCTGATCGCGCATCGGCCCGGCTTCGTGGCGCCCACCCTGGCCGCGCGCAAGGCGGCCACCCTCGACCAGATCTCGGGCGGGCGGGTGGCGCTCCACATCATCACCGGGGGCAGCGACGTCGACCAGGCGCGCGACGGCGACTTCGTCGACCACGACACGCGCTACCGCCGCACCGACGAGTACCTCGGGCTCATGCGCCGCATGTGGACCGAGGAGCGGCCGTTCGATCACGCGGGCGAGTTCTACCGGGTGACGAAGGCGGGCTCGGACGTCAAGCCGATCCAGAAGCCGCACGTCCCGCTCTACTTCGGCGGCGCCTCCGAGGCCGCCCACCGGATCGGGGCCCGGCACTGCGACGTCTACATGCTCTGGGGCGAGCCGCTCGCCGCGATCCGCGACCGCATCGCGGAGGTGCGCGCCGCCGCCGCGCGCGTCGGACGGGACCCGCGCGAGCTGCGGTTCAGCGTCTCCCTGCGCCCGATCATCGCGCCCACCGAGGCGGCCGCGTGGGCCAAGGCCCGCGGGATCCTCGAGCGCGTCCACGCCAAGCAGGGCGACCGCACGCTGCCGCTGCCCGAGGCGGTCGGCGCCCGGCGTCTGGTGGACTTCGCGCAGCAGGCCGAGGTGCACGACAAGCGGCTCTGGACGCCGATCGCGGCGGCGGTCGGCGGCGCCGGCAACACCACCGCGCTCGTGGGCACGCCGGAGCAGGTGGCCGAGTCGCTGCTCGACTACTACGACCTGGGCGTCTCCACGCTGCTGATCCGCGGCTTCGATCCGCTCGCCGACGCGGCCGAGTACGGCCGGGAGCTGATCCCGCTCGTGCGCGCCGGGGCGGCCCGCCGCGATCGGGACCGCCCGGCGGCCTGAGCCGATGCCCCGCCTGCTCGCGGTGGTCGGCGCGGTGACCCGGCCCGGCCGGCTCGACGCGGCGGTGCGGTTCGCGGCCGATTGCGCGGAGGCGCTGCCCGAGGTGTCGGCCACCGTGCTCAGCCTGGCCGGGCACCGGGTCTCGTTCGCCGACGGGCGCCCGCTCGAGGGCTATGCGGACGACACCACGCGGATCGTGAGCGCGATCGCGGCGGCGGACGCGGTGCTGCTCGCGAGCCCGGTCTATCGCGCCTCGTTCACCGGCGCGCTCAAGAACCTGCTCGACCTGACCCCGCTCGAGTCGCTCCGCGCCAAGCCGGTGGGCATCGTGGCGATGGGAGCCACGTCGCACCACTACCTCGGGGTGGACTGGCAGCTGCGGGCGGTGCTCGCCTGGTTCGGAGCGCTGGTGGTGCCGACCAGCGTCTATCTCGAGTCCGGCCACTTCCAGGACGGCCGGCTCGCCGACGCCGCCGCGGCCGCCGCGCTCACCGATCTCGTGCGCGCGCTCGTGGCGATGACGGGCCACGCCCGCGAGCAGGCGGGGCCACCCCCGCTCTCCGCCGGCCGCGGGTAGCAGGCTGCCTGCGGCAGTCGAGGGGTCAGCGCGGCGGGGCGGTGACGAAGGCGTGCAGCAGGTCGCGCGCGGCCGCGCCGCTCCAGTCCTTGGCGCCGACCATGCGGCCGACCAGGCGTCCCTCGCGATCCACGAGATACGCGGTGGGCGGGCCCCAGACTCCGTACTGACGCCCGGTGACGTCGCCGCTGCCGTCGAGCAGCACCGGCGCCACGTAGCCGCGCTCGCTCACGGTGCGCTTCACGAGGTCGGCGCTCTCACGGAAGGTGATCAGCACCACCTCGAGCCCCTGCCCCTTCATCTCCTGGTACAGCCGGTTGACGGAAGGTAACTCCTCCCGGCAGTCCGGTCACCAGGTGGCCCAGAAGAACACCAGGAGGGCCTTGCCCCGGTAGTCCTCGAGGCGCACGGTGCGGCCATCCAGCGCGGGCAGCGCGAAGGCGGGGGCCGGCCTGGGGGACTCGTAGACCTGTACGCCCATCTTCTCCCAGGCCGCCGGCGCGGCGGCGGGCTGCGCCGCCGCGACCGTGGCCCAGAGTGCCGCCGCGATCACGCTCCCCGCGGCGATTCTCGCGATCATCAGACGCCGGCCTCCTTCAGCGCCTTGAGCACCTCCGCGGGATCGAGCAGGTCGAGGGGATTGGCCTCGACCTTGATGAAGCGGACGACGCCGTTCTTGTCGATCACGAAGTACGCGCGCTTGGCGTAGCGGTAGATCGGGCTCTTGTCGTCGGTGACCAGCGCGTCATAGGCCGGAAGCATCGTGCGGCGGAAATCGGAGAGCAGGAGGTAGTGGACGTTGTTCTGCTTACCCCAGGCTTCCAGCGTTGCGATATGGTCGGCACTCACGCCCACGACCTGGGCGCCCGCAGCCTCGAACTGGGGCATGGCCCCCTCGAAGCTGAGCAGTTCCTTGGTTCAGGTGCCGGTGAACGCCTGGATGAAGGTGAAGATGACGACGGGGCCCTTGGCGGTCAGGTCGGACAGCTTGACCTGCTTGCCGCCGGGAGCCGCCAGGGTGAAGTCGGGCGCTTTCTGGCCGACTTCCAGGGCGGCGACCGGGGAGGCACCCGGTAACACCAAGCCCAGGCTGGCCAGCAGCAGGGCCGCGACCAGCGGCAGGGTGATTCGACGCATGGCAGTCTCCTTTCCGGAGTGTGGGTGGACGCTGACAGAACCCCCGGCAGGCTCCCGAAGTTTCCGGGCCGCGGGCATAATGCGCACATGCGCACCGTCCCGGGGCCCGAAGCTTCCGTCTCCGACGGGGTGGCCGTCGCCTGGAGAATACACCGGGAACGGGTGCTGCTCGCGGGATGGGGCCGGGCCATCCTGCTGCAGCTCGCCCATCCCATGGTGGCGCGGGGGGTGGCCGAGCACAGCGGCTTCACCACCGATCGCTGGGGGCGGGTGCGGCGCCTGCACCGGACGCTCCACGCCATGCTCGCGCTCACCTTCGGCTCCCCCGAGGACGCGGGGGCAGCCGCGGCCCGGATCAACGCGATCCACGATCGGGTCCACGGCCGCCTGGACCACGCCGCGGGCGCCGAGCCCGCCGGCGCCCCGTACAGCGCCCACGACCCGGCCCTGCTCGCGTGGGTGCACGCCACGTTGCTCGACTCGTTCCTCGGCGCCTACCGGCTCTTCGTCGGGCCACTCGACACCGGCGATGCCGACCGGTACTGCTTCGAGTCGAGCGGCATCGGGGCGCGCCTCGGCATCCCGGCCGGCCGCCTCCCGCGCACGGAGGCTGCGCTGCGGGCCTCTCTCGAGACCATGCTGGCCTCCGGGGCCCTCGAGGTGACCGACACCGCGCGCACACTCGCGCGCGAGGTCCTGGCGCCCCCCGCTCCGCGCGTCCTGCGACCGGCGCTCTGGCTCGCCGCGCTGCCCGCCGTCGGGCTGCTGCCGCCGTCGATCCGCGCGGGCTACGGCCTGCCCTGGGACGACCGGCGCGCGCGGGCGCTGGCGATCGTCGCCGCGGCCACACGCGTGAGCCTGCCGCTCTTGCCCCCGCCGCTCCGCTACTGGGCGGTGGCGCGGCGCGCGA
>DATGBR010000036.1:0-15370 GCA_035312605.1 Candidatus Methylomirabilota bacterium | reverse complement strand
TCACACCACCTTGTAGACGTTCACTTCCTCGGCGCGGCCCTTCACGCGCACCGCGGGCAGCTCCTCGACCGGCACCGAGGGGTCGAGGCTCTTGCGGGTGGCCTCGCTGATCAGGATGTCGACCTTGAAGTCCTTGGTGAGCCCCTGGATGCGGGAGGCGAGGTTCACCGGGTCGCCCACGAGCGCGTAGGAGAGCCGCTCCGCGCCGCCGATGTTGCCGGCGAGCACAGTGCCGGTGTGGATGCCGATGCCGTGGCGCAGGGCGGGCTTGCCGGCGGCCTCGCGGCGGGCGTTCCAGGCGCGGAGCCGCCCGCGCATGTCGAGGGCGGCCCGCACCGCCATCGCGGCGTGATCGCGCGAGGCGATCGGCGCGCCGAACACCGCCTCGATCTCGTCGCCGATGAACTGCAGTACGAGGCCGTGCTGGGCGCGGATGGCCTCGGCCATCTCGGTGAAGTACTCGTTGAGGTCGCGGACGACGTCGCGAGGGGCGGTGGCCTCGACCCAGGGGGTGAAGTCGCGGATGTCGGCGAACAGGACCGTGACCTCCTTGAGCTCGCCGTCGCCGCTGATCCGGCCGGCGAGGATCTCGTCGCGGATCTCGGGGGTGACGTACTTGCCGAAGGTCTCCTTGACCAGCTCGCGCTCACGCAGGCCGTGGAGCATGCGGTTGAAGCCCTCGGCCACCGCGCCGATCTCGTCGGTGCTGACCACCGGGCAGTGGCCATCGAGGTCGCCCCGCTCGACCTGGGCCATGGCGGTCTCGACATCCTTGAGGGGCGTTGCGACACTGTTGGCCGCGAAGAGGGCCAGGCCGACCGCGACGACGACGCCGACGGCCACGAAGAACAGCACCGTCGTGCGCAGGCCGGACACGATTCCCCGGGCGGTGGCCGGGTCGGCGTCGAGCAGGTCGAGCCCCCGCGCGTACGCCACGATGCCGAGCACCGCGAGCGGGACCACCGCGGTGAGCAGGAAGATGGCGAGCAACCGGACGCGCACCGCGAGGCGGGGCACGCGCGGCACCGCGCTCAGGTCACCTTCCGGGAAGAGAAGTAGCAGCCGCGTCCGCCAGATGCGCTCGCTGACGAAGAAGACGAAGGCGGTGGTCACGCTGCCCGCGAGCACGGTGATCCCGAAGACGATCCGCACTCCGTCGGACAGCGAGACGTCTCTTCCCATCATGAGCGGCATGCCGAAGCCCCAGACCAGGCCGGCCACCACCCAGCCCGCGAAGGAGACCCCGGCCAGGACGTAGGGGAAGAGCAGCGCGCGCCGGCGGACGAGCGCGGCTTCTCGTTCGGACAGCGGGTGCCCCTGGGTGGCCCGGTTGATCGGGGCCACCCAACGATTGTTGAGCCAGTTGCCCAGGGCGAGCAGCGCCGCGAAGACGAGGAGCGGATGGACGAGCTCGTGCAGGCTGACCCGGGGCAGGGTCGCGGCGTGCTGGTCCACCAGGCGGAAGTACAGGAACGCGACGGCCGCGCCCAGGAAATTGCCGGCCGCGTTGACCAGGAAGGTGACCCGACCGGTACCGCGCGGCTCGGCCATGCCGCGATTGTAAACCGCGGCCCTAGTCTCCAGTCGAGATGCGTCCGCCGCTTCCGCGAAGTGGCCGCCGGGATTGGCTATTGACCGCCCGGCGGACGCCCGGGTAGGCTTGGGGCCCGCTTTCATGCCACATCGGGTCACCCAGGGAGGAGCGTCGATGTCGACGGACATAACGCCGTGAGCGCGCGAAGCGGCTGGAGCGCCGCGCTCATGCTGGGCGGTCTGCTCGCGTGCGCACCCGCCGCCCCGGCCGAGGAGCAGCGCAACATGCGCCTGGTCGGCGCGGACGACCTCCAGGCCCGCTCGGCCTACCAGCCGGTCGTCCACCACCAGGGCGCGCGCTGGATCGCCTACGTCGGTCACCACGGTGGCAAGCGGATGAACTCGCTCACCGGCCAGGAGGAGCTGAACGGCACGTCCATCCTGGACGTTACGGACCCGAAGCACCCGCGCTACCTGCATCACATCCCGGGCGCGGAGGGCGAGGCGGAGGCGGGCGGGGCGGCCATGGTGCGGGTCTGCGACGGCAAGACGCTGCCGCGCGCGCAGAAGGAGAAGACCTATCTCCTGCGCACGTTCGGCAACCTCGCGCACGAGGTCTGGGACGTGACCGATCCCTCCAAGCCGGCCCGGCTCGTCACGGTGCTCGACGGCCTCAAGAGCACGCACAAGAACTGGTGGGAGTGCGACACCGGCATCGCCTACCTGGTTTCGGACGGCGCGCCCTCCGGCTGGCGCACCAACCGCATGACCAAGATCTACGACCTGGGCGATCCGGCGCAGCCGCGCTTCATCCGCGACTTCGGGCTGCCCGGGCAGGAGCCCGGCTCGACCGGCACCGCACCGGAGGGCGTGCACGGGCCCATCGCGCTGCGGAACCGCGTCTACTTCGCGTACGGCACCGGGGCCAAGGGCGTGCTACAGATCGTCGACCGCGAGAAGCTCCTCGCGGGCAATCCTCAGGCCGCCGATCGGTTCGCGCCGACCCCCGAGAACCTGCTCTATCCCCAGATCGGCCGCCTCGACATGTCCCCGGCCTGGGGTGGGCACACCAGCTTCCCGATCCTGGGCGTCCCGGTGCCGCACTGGCCGCCGGGCGTGCCGGGCCGCACGCGCGACTTCGTGCTGCTGGTCTCCGAATCCCTCCGCAACGAGTGCCAGGAGATCCGCCAGCTCTCGTTCATGGTGGACGTCACCACCGAGCGCACCCCGTTCTCGGTGGCCACCTTCGAGGTGCCGGATCCCACCGGCGACTTCTGCCGCCGCGGCGGGCGCTTCGGCCCCCACTCGAGCAACGAGTCGTTCAGCCCGATCTACTACGGCCGCCTGGCGTTCATCGCGTACTTCAACGCGGGGGTGCGGGCGGTGGACGTGCGCGACCCGTTCCATCCGACCGAGGCCGGCTTCTATATTCCGGCGGTTACTCCCAAGACGGACAAGCGCTGCATCGAGGTCGCGGGCGGCCCGCCGCGCTGCAAGACCGCGATCCAGACCAACAACGTGGACGTGGACGACCGCGGCTTCATCTACCTGGCGGACCGGGCCGACACCGGGCTCCACATCGTGGAGCTGACCGGGCCCGCCCGCGCCATCGCCAACTTCACGAAATGACCCGCGCATGAGCCGCTTCATCGACCTGTCCGTGACGGTGGACGAGAACACCTTCAGCCCGCCCTCCACCAACATGAAGCTCGAGGTGACGCCGCACCGGCGCGGGCCCGGCTTCTGGCAGGTGTCGAGCGTGAACCAGAGCCTGCACACCGGCGCCCACATCGACTCGCCGCTGCACGTGTTCAAGAACGGGATCACCACCGCGGAGATCACGCTCGAACAGGTCATGGGCGAGGCGCTGGTGGTCGATCTCTCCTTCGTCGGGGCCAACCACGAGATCACCGTAGACGACCTCAAGAAGGGCGGGGCGGGCGACGTCAAGCGCGGCGACATCGTGCTGCTCAAGACCGGCTGGACCGACCAGATGTACGGCCGCTGGCCCGACTACTTCACCCGGTCGCCCTACCTGCCGCCCGGGGCCGCCCAGTGGCTCGTGGAGCGCGGGCCCAAGAACATCGGCTTCGACTTCTTCGAGGAGTACTGCGCGCGCCTGCCCGATTTCACCTCGGAGGACTTCGCGATGCACCGGGTGATCCTGGGCGCGGGCGTGGTCATCATGGAAGGGCTCACCAACCTGGCCGCGCTGCCGCGCCGGCGCGTGGAGTTCGCGGCCCCCTTCTACAAGATCGCCGGCACCGAGGGAGCCCCCGCGCGATTCTTCGCGACGGTATGACCGCACCCGACGGGGTGCTGCTGCGGACCGAGCGGCTCACCCGATCCTTCGGCAGCCTGACCGCGGTGAACGCGGTGAGCCTCACGGTGCGGAAGGGCGAGCTGCGCTCGATCATCGGGCCCAACGGGGCGGGCAAGACCACCTTCTTCCGACTGGTCTCGGGCGAGATGGAGCCGTCCTCCGGGCGCGTGCTGTTCCAGGAGAGCGACATCACCGGGCTGCCGCAGCACCGGGTGTGCCGGCTCGGCATCGCCAAGTCCTACCAGATCACCAACATCTTTCCGCACCTCTCGGTGCTCGAGAACGTGCGGGTCGCGGTGCAGGGGTACGCGCGCTCGTTCAACTTCTGGTCGCGCGCCGACCAGATCGCGGGCTGCCGCGAGCGCGCGGTCGAGATCCTCGCCACGGTTTCCCTCGTGCGCCAGGCCGAACGCCCTGCCGCGCATCTCTCCCACGGCGAGAAGCGGCACCTGGAGATCGGCATCGCGCTGGCCTCGGACCCCGCGCTGCTCCTGCTGGACGAGCCCACCGCGGGCATGAGCCCCGAGGAAACCGACGAGACGATGGTGCTGATCCGCGAGCTAGCCCGCCGGCGCACCGTGGTGCTGGTCGAGCACAAGATGAAGCTGGTCATGGGCATCTCGGACCGGGTCACCGTGCTGCACCAGGGCGCGGTGCTCGCCGACGGCACCCCCGAGGAGATCCGCGCGAACCGGCTCGTGCAGGAGACCTACCTCGGGGCGGCGCGGTGAGCCTGCTCTCGCTGGAGGACGTGCACACCTACTACGGCGAGGCCCACATCCTCCAGGGCGTCTCGCTGTCGGTGGGCGACGGCGAGGTGGTCACCATGATCGGGCGCAACGGAGCCGGGAAGACCACGACCCTGCTCTCGATCATGGGCATCGCGCGGGCGCGGCGCGGGGCGGTGCGCATGGGCGGCCAGGACATCACCCACCTCGAGACCCACGAGATCGTGCGACGGGGCATCGGCTGGGTGCCGGAGGAGCGGCGGGTGCTGCCGAACCTGACCGTGCTGGAGAACCTGCGGCTCGGCACCATGGCCGCGCCGGGCCCCGACGCGGAGCGCCGGCTCGAGGAGGCGCTCGAGTACTTCCCGCGCCTGCGTGAGCGCGTCGCCCAGAAGGGCCGCTTCCTCTCGGGCGGCGAGCAGCAGATGCTGGCCATCGCGCGCGGCCTGGTCTCCCACCCCCGGATCATGCTGGTGGACGAGCCGACCGAGGGGCTGGCCCCGCTGCTGGTGCGGAGCCTCACCGAGATCCTGCGCGAGATCAACCGGCGCGGCACCACCATCCTGCTGGTCGAGCAGACCCTCGAGGTCGCGATGGCTCTCTCCCACCGCCTCTACGTGATGGACCAGGGCCGCATCCAGTTCGAGGGCACCCCCGAGGCGCTGCGCCGGGACCCGACGATCCAGCAGCGCTTCCTCCAGCTCTAACTCTCCCTCTCCCCTCTGGGGAGAGGACAGGGTGAGGCGCCCAAGGGTGAGGGGCCCAAGGGTGAGGGGTGGGTGTATTCCACCCGATTCCGCGCGACCTCCGTATACCGATCCGTGAAGACCGCATCCGGCTTCCCCCGCCTGGCCTGGTCGAACCTGGCCGCGCAATCCGCCGAGCAGATCGGGCTCGCCGCGACGCCGCTGGTGGCGGTCCTCGCGCTCGGCGCCGGCGCGGGCGAGACCGGCTTCCTCCAGACCGCGCAGACGCTGCCGTTTCTGATCCTGGCCATCCCGGCGGGGTTGCTGGCCGATCGCATGCCGCGCCGGCGTCTCATGGCGGTGGCCGAGGCGGTGCGCGCGGGCTCGTTGATCGTGACGCTATTGCTCGCCCAGACCGGGCGGCTGACGCTCTCGTGGCTCGCCCTGCTGGGCTTCGCGGGCGCGTGCGGGACGGTGGCCTACAGCGTCACCGCGCCGTCGCTGGTGCCGCCGGAAGGACTGGCCGCGGCCAACGCCCGGCTCGAGCTGGCGCGCACCGCCGCCTTCGTGGGAGGGCCCGCGGTGGCCGGCGCGCTGGTGGGCTGGACCGGCGCTTCCGCCGCGTTCGGCCTCGCCGCCGCGCTCTCAACCGGAGGCGTCATCCTGCTGGCCGGCCTGAGCGAGCCCGCCCGGGCGGTGGTGGCCTCCGGCCACCCGCTCGCCGATCTGCGCGAGGGCGCCGGGTTCATGCTGCGCCACTCGCTGCTGCTGCCGATCCTGATTACCCAGTTCGTGTTCAACACCGCGTTCTTCGTGCTGCAGGCGGTGTACGTGCCCTACGCGGTCCATCATCTGGGTCTCTCCGCGACCCAGGTGGGCGCCACCCTCGCCACCTACGGGGTGGGCATGGTGCTGGGCGCGCTGCTGGCCGGCCGCGTGATCGGCGCGCTGTCGTTCGGGGTGGTCATCGTGATCGGCCCTGTCGCGGGGCTGGCCGCCGCGCTCCTGATGGTGACGACCATCTGGGTGCCGTCGTTGCCGCTCGCGGCGGCGAGCTTCTTCGTCATGGGGATGGGGCCGATCCTGTGGGTGATCAGCACCACCACGCTGCGGCAGACGGTGACCCCGTCGCACCTGCTGGGCCGGGTGTCCGCCATCAACATCGCGGCCTACGGCTCGCGGCCGCTCGGCGCCGCGATCGGCGGCTTCGTGGGCGGTCTCTACGGCGCGGAGATCGCCATCGTGGTGGCCGCCGCCGGCTTCCTGGTCCAGGCGGTGGTGATCCTCACCTCGCCGGTCCTGCGCCTGGCCCGTCAGCCCCGCCTGGCCGACTGACGCGCCGGGGCGCGCCCTAGGTCGCGGTGCGGGCGCTCTCCTGCAGGAAGAACATGTCCGGCTTCCCGCGCACGCCCGCCGCCTTCATCGCCTTCCGCAGGGCCGCCGACCTGGTGAACTTCTTGGCCTGACGGAGATCGCTCCAGCGGAACAGGATGAACACGTCCTTCGGCCGGGCGGCGCTCCGGAAGAGGCGGCCGCCCTTCGATCCGCCCGAGCGTCTCACCTTGCTGTGCGCGTCGAAGGCCCGTCTCCACTTCGGGTAGTCGGCGACCTTGTGGCGGATCAGGACGTAGGGCATTGCGCCTCCCGCGGTAAGAGGAGTGGAAACCGACGAGACACCGCGAGTCTGGGTGCATCGTGCCCGGTTGTCAACGCCATTCGGCCGTCACTCGCTCTCTTCCTCGGCTTCACCCTCCAGGGGGAGCGCCTCGAGGATGCTGCCGAGGGTGAGCTTGGCCAGAACGAGACACAGCCGGCCGTCGTCCTGGCCCGCGAGCGTGCTCTCGACCGTCCGGACCGTGCTGTGGAGGCCGTCCACCTCCTCGGAGCGAAGATCGAAGTGCGGCTCGTGCTCGACCTCGAACCTCATGCGCGTGCCGCGATCGGATTCGATGGTGATCGTCATCGTCTCCATTGAGGTGCCCCCTTTCTCGGTATGCTCGGAGTGCATCGACCGTGGTGCCCATCCACCTTACCGCCGACCTCCTGGATGTCAATCGCCAGGGGAGGTTTCACTCGCACTCGCAGGCATGGCCCTGATCGCAGGCGGGCTCCTGGCGATCGACGGGCGGCTCTTGCCGCGCCGGTTCCTGCCGCTCAGGCCACCGCCGTCCGCTCCACCGGGGGCCGGAACTCCGGCATCACCTTCTCGGCGAAGAGCCGCAGGCTCTGCATCGCCTTGTCGTGGCCGTAGTACGGCGGGTAGTGGAGCAGCAGGGACGTGAGCCCGGTCTTGTGGCGCAGCTCGCGGAGCTTGGCGACCACGGTGGCGGGCGAGCCGTGCAGCAGCGTGGTCGCGGCGAGGTCGTCGTAGCTGAGACTCTCCGCGCGGTTCTTCTCCGAGACGTTGCCCAGGTAGCCCGCGGTGCCCGCCCCCATGAAGTGGCTGATGTGCCGCACGATGCCCTGCTCGGTGTCGCGCTTGGCCGCCGCGTCGGTGTCGGCCACGTAGACCCAGCGCGCGATGTCCACCTTGCCGGCGGCCGGGTTCTGGTCCAGCGGCGCGGGCGCCTCCTTCAGGTGGCTCCGGTAGAGCGCAATCTGCCGGGCCAGGGTGTCGGCCGAGGGCAGGGTCGAGAGCATGAGCCCGAAGCCGTGCCGCGCCGCGTAAGTGAGCGAGCGATCGGTGGCGCCGGCCATGAAGAGCGGCGGGTGGGGCTGCTGCTCGCTGACCGGGAAGATCTCGTACTCCCCCTCGATGATCGACTTGAAGTGCGGCCCCTGATGGCGCACGCGGCGCTTGTGCAGGAGCTCCAGGATCAGGTCGATGGCCTCCTCCTGGACGTCGCGGCGATGGTCGAAGTCCCGCCCGAAGCCCTCGAACTCGTAGGGCCGGTAGCCCGAGCCCAGCCCCAGCACCACGCGCCCGCCCGAGAGGATGTCCACGAAGGCCATGTTCTCGACGACGCGGATCGGGTCGTAGAGCGGCAGCGTCACCACCGCGGTGCCGAGGCGGATGCGCGTGGTTTGGGCAGCCAGGTAGCCCAGGTACGTGAAGACGTCCGGCATGATCCCGTACTGGTTCGAGAAATGGTGCTCGGCCACCCAGGCGGTGTCGTAGCCGAGGCGGTCGGCGGCCTGGATCTCGGTGGTGACGCGGGCGTGGACGGCGCGGTGCGGGTAGGGCTCGGTGGCGTGATTGGGGTGCGACGTGAACAGGACGCCGAATTCCATGCGGAGTGTCCTCCGGGAGAGTTGGCGGGACGAGCGTGAGTTGGCGTCGAGTCTAGCAGAAAGCGTCTTGCCAGGGACCGGGCGGCCCGTGTTATCTTCCGTGGACCCATCGCCTCGGTCCGGATGCAATCGACCCGCAGTGTGGAGACCCCAAAGGAGGGGAACGCCATGGCCGATCCGGTACCTCATAGCCGTCGCTCGTTTCTGAAGACACTCGGCGTCGCGGGTGCCGCCGCGGGCGTGGCCCCCGCCTTCCTCCGGTCTCGCGCCGACGCGCAGGACTTCCAGCTCAAGGCCGCCGATCCGGCCGCCAAGCCGGGCGGCACCCTGCGCTTCGGGATCCTGAATGCGCCGGCCCACTTCGACGTTCACCAGTCCGGCACGATCGCCAACCTGGGACCGCAGGCCCCGATGTACGACCTGCTGATCCGGCGCGATCCGCGCGACGGCAACACGATCATCCCCGACCTGGCCTACAAGTGGGAGGTCGCGCCGGACGGCAAGAAGTACACCTTCCATCTCCGCAAGGGCGTGAAGTTCCACGACGGCGCGGAGATGACCTCGGCGGACATGAAGGCCACCTACGAGCGCATCGTGCGGCCGCCCAAGGGCGTGGTCATCCCGCGCTCCTCGCTCTTCACCGCGGTGGGCGACATCGTGACGCCGGACCCGTACACCATCGAGTTCCGCCTGACCGAGCCGCGGCCCCGCGCCTTCATGCTCGGCTCCTTCGCGAGCGGCTGGAACATCGTGGTGCGCAAGAAGACCCTCGACGACAACCAGGGCAACCTCCGGCAGGTGATGAACTTCCCGGGCACCGGGCCCTTCCGTCACGTCTCGCGGAAGGACAAGGAAGTCTGGATCCAGGAGAAGAACCCCAACTACTGGAACAAGGGGCTGCCATACATCGACCGGCTCGAGATCTACAACCTGCCGCCGTTCTCCCCCGAGCTCGGGTCGTCGTTCCTCTCCGGCAAAGTGGACTACGCGCGGATCATGGATCCGGTCTCGTGGCGCAAGGCCAAGGAGATGCCGGGAGTCACCGCGACCGCGATGAACCAGTCGGTCATCCAGGCGTACTTCTTCAACATGAAGCGCAAGCCGTTCGAGGATCCCCGCGTGCGCCGGGCGCTGCACCTGGCCACCGACCGGCACGTGCTGGTCGACGTGGTGAAGGACACCGCGCCGATGCAGGTGGGCGGCTTCGTGTACCCGTTCCACGAGTGGTCCGCCCAGAAGCCGGAGATGGAGAAGCGTCTCGGCTATCAGAAGGACCCGAAGGCGGCGATCCAGGAGGCCAAGAAGCTGATGGCCGCCGCGGGCCACCCGAACGGGCTCAAGAACCTCGACTTCGTGGTGCGCGACATCGCCAGCTTCAAGCTCTGGGCGGTGGCGATCCAGGCGATGCTGAAGGAGAACCTCAACGTCGAGACGAATCTCCGGGTGGTGCAGACCTCCCAGTGGTTCGAGGAGGCCGGCTCCGGGAACTTCGATCTCGCGATCAGCGCGATCGTTTCCTCGCTCATGGACCCGTCGGACTACTTCACGGCGTGGTACGGCAAGGGCGGGCCCCAGAACTACTCGGGCTGGACCAACGAGGAGTTCCACTCCCTCGCGCACAATCTCGAGCGCGAGGTGGACGAGAACAAGCGCAAGGCGATGATCCCGCGCGCGGAGGCCATCCTGGAGAACGATCCCCCGCTGGTCCCGGTCGCGTGGGAGCAGATCTACGACGCCTTCTACAACCGCGTGCACGGCCAGAACGCGACGAAGTTCTTCGGCATCTACGACGTCACGCGCTGGGACACGGTCTGGATGACGCAGTCGTAGGACGGGTTCTCGCGCGTGCAGAAGTATCTGCTCCGGCGGGGGTTGTTCGCGTTGAGCACCGTGATCGGGGTCTCCCTGATCGTGTTCGTGGTGCTGCGCATCCTGCCCGGCGATCCGCTGGTGGCCCTTCTTGGGGTGGAAGGCCACTCCAAGATGTCACCGGCGGATCGCGTGATCATCATGAAGGACCTGGGGCTGTCGGACTCGCTCCCGGTGCAGTACGTCCGCTGGCTGCGTGACATCGCCAGCGGGCAGCTCGGCAAGTCGTTCTTCCGCGGGGACACCGTCGGGGCCCTGATCCTGCACCGGGGGCCGCTCTCGGCCGAGATCGCGATCCTGGCCCTGATCATCTCGTGGCTGGTGGGCCTGCCGGTGGGCATCGTGAGCGCGGTCCGCCCCAACGGGTGGGCCGACGCGATCACGCGCTTCCTGTCCATCCTCTTCATCGCGATTCCCGGCTTCTGGCTCAGCATGCTGCTGGTGCTCGCGCTGCTCTTCTGGTTCGGCTACAAGTCGCCGATCATGGTCGTGCACCTCTGGGAGAACCCCTGGCAGAACCTGCAGATCATCATCGGGCCCGCGATCGTGCTGGGGCTCGCGCAGGGGGCCTACATCGCGCGGATGTCGCGCTCGTGTCTCCTGGAGGTCATCCGCGAGGACTACGTGCGCACCGCGCGCGCCAAGGGTGCGATGGAGCGCGCGGTGGTGCTGCGCCACGCCCTGCCCAACGCGCTCCTGCCGGTGGTCACCATCTCCGGGGTGCTGCTCGGCTTCGTGCTGGGCGGCTCGGTGGCGGTGGAGCAGGCCTTCGGGGTGCCGGGGCTCGGGCGCGCCCTCGTCACCGCCATCATCGAGCGCGACATCATCGTGGTGCAGAACCTGGTGCTGCTCTACGCGCTCATCTTCGTGGTGGTGAACGCGCTGGTCGACCTCTCCTACGCGTGGCTCGACCCGCGCATCCGCTACCAGTAGCGGCCGCTCGATGCTCTCGCTCCTGCGTCAGAACTGGCTCTCGGCGGCCGGCGGCATCGTCGCCCTCCTCATCGTGCTGGTCGCGCTGGCCGCTCCGCTGATCGCGCCCCGCGATCCGCTCAAGGCCGACTTCCGCCACATGAACAAGCCCCCGAGCACGGAGGCCTTCTTCGGCACCGACCAGGTGGGACGCGACGCGCTGAGTCGCGTGATCTACGGGGCGCGCACCTCGCTCTTCGTGGCCTTCTCCGCGGTGCTGCTCGGCACCACCCTCGGCTCGCTATGGGGCGTGGCGTGCGGGTACCTGGGCGGGCGGTTCGACCTGCTGAGCCAGCGGGTGATGGAGATCTTCCAGTCCTTCCCGGACCTGATCCTGGCCATGGCGATCTCGATGGCCATCGGCACCGGGCTGCCCGCGGTCATCGTAGCCATCGCGATCACCCGCGTGCCGTTCGGCGGGCGGGTGATCCGCTCCGTGGCGCTCAGCGTGAGCGCGATGCCGTTCGTGGAGGCCGGGCGCGCGGCCGGCGCCTCGCAGCTCCGGGTGATGGCCCTGCACGTGCTGCCCCAGTGCGTGGCGCCCTACCTGGTGCTGGCCACCACGCACCTGGGGGTGGCCATCGTGATCGAGGCCGCGCTCGGCTTCCTGGGCGTCGGCGTGCCGCCGCCCACGCCGACGTGGGGCAACATGCTGGCCGACGCGATCACCGGGCTCGTGCCGCAGTGGTGGCTCGTGCTCTTCCCCGGCCTCGCCATCACCGTGACCGTGCTCGCCTTCAACCTGCTGGGCGACGGGATCCGCGACAGCCTCGACCCCAAGCTCGCGCCCACCGTGCTGCGGCTCGTGACCGGGGTCGGCCGCGGGGCGCGCAGCGCCGGCGCGCCCGCCGCCACGCCCGCGACCTCCGCCCAGGGCCAGCCCGGGGCCGCCTGAGAGCGCGCCCGGTGGACCTGGAGTTCCTCAACTTCCCGGCCGCGCCCCCGCCTCCGCCCACCGCGGCCTACAGCCACGCGGTCCGCGCGGGCGAGTACCTGTTCGTGACCGGGCAGCTCGGCGTCGACCCGAAGACCAACACGCTGGTGCCGGGCGGCACCGTGGCCCAGACGCACCAGGTGATGCGGAATCTTCAGGCGGTCCTGGCCGGCGCGGGCACGACGCTGGCCCGCGCGGTGATGGTGCGCATCTACCTCACCAATTTCGCCGACTACGCCGCGATGAACGCGGCCTACGCCTCCTACTTCGCCGCCGGCAAGCTTCCCGCCCGCACCACCGTCGGCGTCACCGCCCTCGCCCTCGACGGCGCGGTCGAGATCGACCTCATCGTCCGCATGTAGTCGGCCGCCTCTAGGTCGTCAAAGCGGCTTGCAGCCGGGGCGGTCGTAGCGGTGGAACTCGCCGCGGGCGTTGATGGCAATGCGGATGCTGGGGGCGGTGCCCACCGGCTCCAGATGGTGCCAGAGGTGCTTGGGGCCGAGGACGAAGTCGCCCGCGCCCGCGTGGATCGGTCCGGCCTGCCCCTCGATGTACCAGTCGATCTCGCCCTGCAGCACCACCCACCACTCGTCGTGATGGTGGTAGTGCGTGTCGTTGGGCTGGCCGGGCGGATGGCATATCAGGAACGCCTGGATGTCGTCGGTCAGCACGAGCGCCTCCGACCAGGGCGGCTCGCCCTTCTTGGCGATCAGCTCCGGCAGGCGGCTCTGCAGCGACCCCAGCTCGAGCAGCGGGACGCGTGTGGTCATGTCGTCGCTCCGGATCGGCGGGCGATCCGCCCCCGCGCCCTCTCCACAGCCTGGACCAGCCCGCCGGGGAAGATCAGCACGATGGCGATGAAGAGCACGCCGAAGATCAAGAGGTGGAAGTCCACCCAGCGCACGGTCAGGTACTCCTTCAGGAACACGTAGAGCACCGCGCCCAGCACAGGGCCCTGCAGCGTGCCGACGCCGCCGATGAAGGTCATGAGCAGCGCGTCGAACGTCCAGCCGGGTCCGAACGGGTGCGCCGGGTAGTAGCTGATGTGATAGTACGCGAAGAGCCCGCCCGCCGCGCCGGCCAGCGCGGTCGACAGGGCGAGCGCGCGCAGCTTGAGCGCGAGCGCGGACACCCCGGTCGCCTCCGCGGCGTCCTCGTCCTCGCGGACGGCCACCATGCCGAGCCCGAGCCGCGAGCGGGCGAGCCCGGCCACCGCGAGCACCGAGAGAGCGGCGAGAGCCAGCGCGAGGTAGTAGCGGGGCGCGAGACGGTAGGCGCCGATGCTGGCCGCGGGCAGGGTGGAGATCTCGGGCAGCGCGTTGCCGACGGTGGTGCGCAGGATCTCGCCCAGGGCCAGCGTGCCGATCGCGAAGTAGGCGCCGCGTAGCCGGAACGCGGCGGCGCCGATCAGCAGCGCGAACGCGGTGGCGACCGCCGCGCCCGCGGCCATCGCGACCACCACCGGCGTGCCCGCGATCCACAGCGTGCGCGCGGTCAGCGCGCCGAGTCCGAAGAAGGCGGCGTGGCCCAGGTTCACCTGCCCCGCGTAGCCTGCGATGATGTTCCAGCTCTGGGCCAGGGTGATCGAGAGCAGCACGAGGAACACGAAGTTGAGCACGTCGTCGCGGGGCGCGAGCAGGGGGAGAAAGGCGAGCAGGCCGAGGGCGAGGAGTATCCCCAGGGTCCAGGCGCGCTCGGTGTTACCGCCGGGACTTCTCATTTCGAGCGCCTTGCGGAAGATGATGTCGCGTGGCGTTTTGGCCTCTTCGCGCAAGCGCTCATCGGGCGCGCCCGAACATGCCTTGTGGCCGGAGCACAAGTACGACGAGGAAGATGACCAGCCCGATCACCTCGCGGTACGGCCCGCCGAAGGCGGCCGCGCTCAGGGCCTCCGCCACGCCGAGGAGGATGCCGCCCACGAAGGTGCCGATCATGGAGCCCAGCCCCGCCAGGACCACGACGATCAACGCCTTCAGCGTCCACTCGAGCCCGATGGAGGGACTGACCGAGTAGCCCACGCTGACGAGGACGCCCGCCGTGCCCGCGAGGCCCGTGCCCATGGCGAAGGCCAGCAGGTACGCGCGCCGGACGTCGATGCCGGTGAGCAGGGCGGCCTGCCAGTCCTCCGCCGTCGCGCGGATGGCCTTGCCCCACCGCCAGTGGGTCAGCAGGAGCTGGAGTCCCCCGATGACCGCGAAGGCGATGAGGAGGCTCAGGAGCCGGACCACGGGAATGGAGAGCCCCGCCACCGTGATGACGGCGCCTCCGTAGGGCGTGACGATGGAGCGCTCGTCGGCCGTCCAGAGCCGGACGGCGAGCGCATGCAGCACGAGGGCGAGGCCGAACCCGATGAGCAGAGAGTTCTTCTCGCGCGTCTCCTCGTTGGCGCGCACGACGAAGCCGAAGAGCGCCCCGTACAGGAAGACCCCCGCGAGCAGGGAGAGCGGCACCACGAGCACGAGCGATCCGAACGGATCCATGCCCAGGAGGGCGACCGCCCAGAAGGCGGCGTAGCCGCCGAGCATGATCAGCTCGCCGTGCGCGACGTTGAGGACCTTGAGGACGCCGAAGACGAGCGACAGCCCGGCCGCCGCGAGCCCGTAGAGGCCGCCGATCAGGATGCCCAGGACGATCTGTTGAGCGAGGGCGCTCACGCGCGGGTGGCCAGCGGGCCGAGATAGGCGCGGCGGACGTGCGCGTCCGAGAGCAAGGCGGCGCTCGGCCCCTCGGCGGTGATCCGGCCCGACTCGAGGACATAGGCGCGATGGGCGAGGGTGAGCGCGGCCTGCACGTTCTGCTCGACGAGGAGGACGGCCACGCCGGCCCGGTTGATCTCCGCGAGCGCGGTCAGGATGGTCCGCACCAGGCGCGGGGCGATCCCGAGCGAGGGCTCGTCCAGCATCAGGAGCCGGGGATTGCTCATGAGGGCGCGCCCGATGGCCACCATCTGCTGCTGCCCGCCCGAGAGCGAGCGGACGACGTGGCGGCGCCGCTCGTGCAGGAAGGGGAAGAGGGCGTGGACGCGCGCGAGGCTCGCCGGGCGCACGGCCCGCGCCCGCGGGGTGAAGGCGCCCAGGTCGAGATGCTCCTGCAC
>DATGBR010000035.1:0-9716 GCA_035312605.1 Candidatus Methylomirabilota bacterium | reverse complement strand
GGGCGGCGGGAGCCGTCACCACGAGCGCGATCAATGCCACGAGCAAGGCGAGCATGGGGGATCCTCCTGTCCCCGTATTGTCGCCCAGCGGATTTTTCGCGCCTAGCGCCCCGTCTCCGTGCCGAGGCTCGCCAGGAAGTGGACCAGGCTCACGATCTCGTCGTCCTGGAGGGGCTGGGTCGCCACCGTCATCGTCCCGTCGAGGTCCGAGGCGGTCTTCGCCTTGAAGCCGCGCAGGAGCCGCAGCAGGTAGTCGAAGTCCTGCCCGGCCAGGCGCGCGGCCTGCTGCTGGCCGGTGAGCCCGGGCCGGTGGCACGACGTGCAGTGATGCTGCTCCGCGAGCTGCCGCCCCGCCGCGACCCGCGCCGCGTCGGTGGCGGCGGGGCGCCCCCGCGCCGGCTGCGCGGCGTAGAACGCGGCCAGGTCCGCCATGTCCGCGTCGTCCAGCTTCTCCGCGAGCGGGGACATCTGCGGGTCCTTCCGCCGCCCGTCGCGATACTTGATGAGCTGCCAGTGCGTGAAGAACACCGGCTGCCCGGCGAGCGAGGGCGTGCCCGGAATGGTGGCGTTGCCGTCGGGACCGTGGCAGGCCGCGCAGACCTGGGCCTTGCGGCGCCCCGCCTCGGGATCGGCCGCGGGGGCCACGGCCGCCGCCAGCAGCAGGGCGACGGCCGCGGCCCCCATCGCGAGCCGGGAGGGCGTCAGGGCTGGTAGGCGACCCGGTAGATCGCGCCCGCGTAGTCGTCCGCGATCAGCAGCGAGCCATCCTTCATCTGCTGGGTGTAGACCGGGCGGCCCCAGATCTGATCGCCCTGCAGCCACCCCTCGGCGAAGACCTCGTACTTCGGCACGTCGCGAGGCCGGAGGGTGACCATCATCACCCGGAAGCCGACCTTCTCGCTCCGGTTCCACGAGCCGCGCTGGGCGAGAAAGATGCGGTTGCGGTACTCGGGCGGGAACGTCGAGCCGGTGTAGAACTGCACCCCGTTGCCGGCCACGTGGGGGCCGGTCTTGAGCAGCGGGGGCGCGAACTCCCCGCACGAGCGGCCCTGGGCGAAGTCGGGATCCGGGATGTCGCCCTGGTGGCAGTACGGGAAGCCGAAGTGCAGGCCCTTCTTCGCCGCCACGTCGAGGCGATCGCTCGGGGCGTCGTCGCCCAGCCAGTCGCGCCCGTGGGTCGCGAAGTACAGCTCCTTCGTCACCGGATGCCAGTCGAAGCCCACGCTGTTGCGCACCCCGTGGGCCACGTACTCGAAGCCGCTGCCGTCCACGTTCACCCGCGAGATGTTGGCGTGGGTGTCGGGCGGCTGGCAGATGTTGCAGGGCGCGCCGATGTTGAAGTAGAGCTTGCCGTCCGGTCCGAAAGCGAGGTACTTCCACCCGTGCGGGAGATCGCGCGGCAGGATGTCGTAGACCACCTCCGGGGTCGGCGGGCTGTCCAGCTTCGCCTCGATCCCCGGCATCTTGGTGATCCGCGAGACCTCCGCGACGTAGAGCGTCCCGTCCTTGAACGCGACGCCGTTCGGCAGGTTGAGCCCCTTGGCGATGACCTTCACCTCGCGGCGACCGCCGCGATCCAGCACCGCGTACACGTTGCCGGCCACCCGGCTGCTGACGAAGAGCGTGCCGTTGTCGCCCCACACCATGGCGCGCGCGTTATTGATGCCGCTCGCCCACAGCGAGACCTTGAAGCCCCGCGGCACCTTGATCTTGTCGACCGGGATCTCGCTCGCTGCCGCCGGGCCGGGCGGCTGGGCGATCGGGGCCAGGGTGGAGTTGGCGAGGTCGGCGGGCTGGCCCTGCTTCCACGGCGGAGGCGCCTGGGCCACCGCCGGCGAGGCCGGAGCGAGCGCGAGCATCACGACGAGGGAGATGTGGGTGACGGGCCGCATAGTCGTCGCCTCCTCGAAGGACATGCGGGCCCACCGCGGCCCGGTGCGCGGGAACATACGTCGCGCTCTCGCCGGTTGTCAAGGCGGGCACCAGGTGACGGAGAACGTCAACCGGCCGGCGCCCGGCGTCGCGCAAGTCCGCGGCGTTGCGAGCCCCCGCGCGAGGCGGGCGGAGCCGCCGGGCTGGCATCGCCCTTGCGGCATCGCCCGGCGATGCTGCACCACACGATCCTGAGCTTCCTCATTCGCTGCGCGACCTGGGCACTGATCGGCTGGCTGCTCAGCATGAACCCGGTGGTGACCGCGCACGCCCGCCGCGCAGTGGAGGGGTGGCGCGCGGCCTGGCGGGTCGAGGCCCCGACCTGTGGCGTCCGGGCCTACGGCCTCCTCTTCCGCGGCCGCGACTGCGAGGGCGAAGCGGAGTAGCCCCTCGCCCGGCCGAGCGATATGATGCGCTCGCAATGACGACCTCCCGCGGCATGGTCCCGGCCGATCTCACCCGCATCCGCTTCGTGAGCGACGCGCAGGTCTCGCCCGACGGCCGCGTCGTCGCCTTCGTCGACACCACGCTCTCCGAGGAGCGCGACGAGTACCTCTCGCAGATCTGGCTCGTGGACACCGCGGGCGGCGAGCCCTGGCGCTTCACCACCGGACCCCGGCGGGACACCACGCCGCGCTGGTCCCCGGACGGCCGCCGCCTGGCCTTCGTCTCCGAGCGCGAGGGCAAGAAGAAGGGTCAGCTCCACGTGATGCCCGCCGCCGGCGGCGAGCCGATCCGCCTCACCGATCTGCGCCACGGCGTGAGCGCGCCAGTATGGTCTCCGGACGGGACCCGGCTGGCCTTCGTCGCGCGCGTGGGCGGCTGGGTGGAGCCCGAGTCGGAGGAGGAGAAGCGGAAGTCGCGGCCGCCGCGCGTGATCACCACGCTCAAGTACCGGTTCAACGGCGAGGGCTTCACCTACGACCGGCGGCCGCAGATCTTCACGGTGGCCGCCGACGGCGGCGAGCCGCACCAGGTGACCGAGGGCGACTACGATCACGCCGACCCCGCCTGGTCGCCGGACGGCCGTACCCTCGCCTTCACCTCCGCGCGCCACGACGAGCGCGACCACGACGACGTGAGCGACATCTGGCTCGTTCCGGCCGAGGGCGGCACCCCGCACCGGCTGACCGCGGCCGACCGGCCGGCCGCCCATCCCGCGTTCTCCCCGCCGGGGGACGCGATCGCCTACCTCGGCCGCGCGACCCGGAACGCGTTCGGCCGGAACGTCCGCCTCTTCACCGTGCCCGTCAAGGGCGGCGCGTCCGAGTGCCGCACCGACGCCCTCGACCGCTCGTGCGGGCCGCTCGGGATCGCGCCGATCTGGAGCACCGACGGCCGCGCGCTCACGATCGCCGCGGAGGACCAGGGGAGCCTCGGGCTCTACCGCGTCGAGCCGGGCGCGGGCGCGCCGCGGCGGGTGGTGGGCGGCGAGCGCGCCGTCGGCAGCTACTCCGCCTCGCGAGACGGCGCGGTCCTCGCGTTCACCGCGAGCGAGCCGGGCGCGCCCGCCGAGGTGTTCGTGTGCGGCCCCGACGGAAGCGGCGAGCGGAGGCTCACCGATGTCAACCGGGCCTTCACCCGGGAGGTGGCGCTGGCGCGCCCCGAGCGGTTCCGCTTCGAGCGCGCCGGCTTCACCGTCGACGCGTGGATCGTGAAGCCCCACGGCTTCGAGCCGGGCCGGCGCTATCCCCTGCTGCTCAACGTCCACGGCGGCCCGCACGCCCAGTACGGCAATCCGTTCTTCGACGAGTTCCAGGTGCAGGCGGGCGCGGGCTACGGCGTGCTCTACGCCAACCCGCGCGGCAGCCAGGGCTACGGCGAGGCCTTCACGTCCGCGGTGGTGGGCGACTGGGGCGGCGGCGACGCCGCCGACGTGGAGGCCGCGCTCGACGAGGCGCTGCGCCGCTTCGACTGGATCGACCGCGAGCGACTCGGCCTGTTGGGCGGCAGCTACGGCGGGTTCATGACGAGCTGGATCGTCGGGCACTCGAAGCGCTTCCGGGCGGCCTGCTCGGAGCGCGCGGTGAACGTGCAGACCAGCATGTTCGGCACCAGCGACATCGGCTTCCTGTTCAACCAGGTGGAGCTGGGCGGGGTACTCCCGTGGGAGGACTTCGGCAAGTACGTCGAGCGGTCCCCGCTGACCTACGCCAAGGACATCACCACCCCGCTCCTGATCCTCCACTCCGAGGACGACCTGCGCTGTCCGATCGAGCAGGGCGAGCAACTCTTCGTGGCCCTCAAGACCTTGCGGCGCGAGGTGGTCTTCGTGCGCTTCCCCGACGAGAACCACGAGCTGACCCGCTCGGGCAAGCCGCGCCACCGCCTCGAGCGCTTCCGCATCCTGCTCGAGTGGTTCGCGAAGTACCTCCGTCCCGCCGCCTAGACGGCCCCGCGGCTAGTCGGCCAGATCCGCGTAGAGCGGGGTGCTGAGGTACCGCTCCCCGAACGAGGGGATGATCACCACGATCAGCTTCCCCGCGCTCTCCGGACGCCGCGCCACCTGAACCGCGGCCCACAGCGCGGCCCCCGAGGAAATGCCGACCAGCAGCCCCTCCTCGCGCGCGGCCCGCCGCGCGAACGCGAAGGCGTCGTCGTTCTTCACCCGGATGATCTCGTCGTAGATCTTGGTGTTGAGGATGTCGGGGATGAAGCCGGCCCCGATCCCCTGGATGGGGTGCGGCCCCTTGGCGCCGCCGGAGAGGACCGCGGAGGCGTCGGGCTCGACCGCGACGCAGCGGAACTCGGGCTTGCGCGCCTTGATCACCTCGCCCACCCCGGTGATGGTGCCGCCGGTGCCGATGCCGGCCACCAGGATGTCGACCTTCCCGTCGGTGTCCCGCCAGATCTCCTCCGCGGTGGTGCGGCGGTGGATCTCGGGGTTCGCCGGGTTCTGGAACTGCTGCGGGATGAAGTAGCGGGAGTCGGCCTTGGCCATCTCCTCCGCCCGCTTGATCGCGCCGGGCATGCCATCGGCGGCGGGGGTCAGGATCAACTCGGCTCCGTAGGCGCGCAGGAGCATGCGCCGCTCCTTGCTCATGCTGTCGGGCATCAGCAGCGTGAGCTGGTAGCCACGGGCCGCGCAGACGAAGGCCAGCCCGATGCCGGTGTTGCCGCTCGTCGGCTCCAGGATGATGGTGTCCGGCTTGATCAGGCCGGCCTTCTCGGCCGCGTCGATCATCGACACCCCGATCCGGTCCTTCACGCTGTGGGCCGGGCTGTAGAACTCGAGCTTGGCCACCACCTGACCCTTCGCGCCCTCGGTCAGCCGGCGGATCCGGACCAGCGGGGTGTTGCCGACCAGCTCCGTGACGTCGTTGGCGATTCGCATGCGCGGGCTCCTCCCGGCCACACTCTACACTGGGGGTCTACCGTCAGGAGCCCCGGAGTCAGGCGGGCGAGACGGAGCAGCGCGGAGCGGTCGTCTGGATGCGGGTGGGTGCGGCCGGCTCCGGCGCCCCGGGCTGGAGGATCGCGGCCGCCTTCACCACGTCGAGCGCGAGCTGCAGCGCGGGATCGGCGGTGGAGGCGGTCGTGCCCGGGGCGGGCGCCGCATCGGGCGCGGGCTCGCTCGCGACCACGTCCGGCGCGATGCCGTGCCCGGTGATCGGCCGGCCGCCCGGAGTGGAGTAGCGCGACGTGGTGAGCGACACGCGCGAGCCGTCCGCCAGCGGCGTCGTCGACTGGGTGGAGGCGTCGCCGAACGTGGGGGCGCCCACGATGACCGCCCGCTTGGCGTCCTGCATCGCGGCCGTGAGCACCTCGGCGGCCGACGCGGTGCCGGGGCCCACCAGGATCGTCAGCGGCTGGGCCCAGCGCGCCGGGCCGGCGGAGGTGGTCAGCTCCGTCGACTGGCCGGCGACGCGGCTCTGCACCCGGGCCACCACGCAGCCCGGATCGAGGAAGAGGGAGGCCACCGCCGGCACCGCGCGCACGTCGCCGCCCACCGTGTTGCGCAGATCGAGCACCAGCCCGGTGACCGGCCCGGAGGCGGCGGCGACCACGCGCTGAAGATCCGCTGCGGTGCGGCCGGTGATCTCGGGGAGGCGCACGTACAGCACGCCCGCGCCAAGGGCCCGGGAGTGCACCGCGGTCGCGGGCGGCTTGGCCCGCGTGAGCGTGAAATCCCGCGGCTCGGCCCAGCCGGCGCGGAACACGCTGAGCGCGACCTGGCTGCCGGGCGCGCCCTGCAGCCGCTCGGCCGCGTCCCCGACGCTCAGGCTCCGCGTCTCGATGCGGTCGATCGAGACGATCCGGTCGCCGGGGACGAGCCCGGCCGCACGCGCCGGGCTGTCGTCCTGGGTGGCCATTACGTCGAGGGCGCCGCTTCTATGGGTGAGCAGCAGGCCGACGTCACCCGCGCCCGCGGGCTTGCGCGCCTCCACCACCGTGCTGTCGGCGTCGAGGCCCTCGACCGCGCCCCGGATGCCGTCCTGCACGATCTTCGACCACGGCAGCTCGTCGACGTACTGGTTGTGGATGATCGTCATCGCCTCGGTGTACACGTCGAGCGCGTGGTAGGTCTCGCTCCGGGCCGCCCGGGCGACCGCCGTCGCGCCTCCCGCCACCAGCCCGATCCCCGCCACCACCACTCCCAGCCGCCACCCGTGTCCCATCGCTCGAAGGCGCATGGCTTCCGGAATAGCACTGCCAGATGAGAAATCGATGAGGATCAGATGAGAACGCGGCTAGCGGTCCCGGAAGGCGGGCATCACCTCGGCGCCGAAGCGGCGCATCGACTCCATGATCCGCGCGTGCCCGAGATAGCCGAAGCTCATCTGGGCCAGCACGTGGTGCACCCCCGCCTCCCGCAGCGCGGCCACCTGCTCGGCCACCTCGGCCGGCGTGCCGTAGAGGGCGCCGGTGCCGAGCGAGAAGCGCACCGCCTCGTCCTCCGACACCCGCGGGTCGTTGAACGGATTGATCACCGCGGGATCCACGCGGTAGTCCTGCGGATTATTGGCGGCGCGGGCCTCCAGCATGTGGCGGCGGGTGTGGGCCAGGGTCTCCGCCAGCTCGTCCTCCGCCTGGGCCCGGCTCGGGGCCACGTAGACGTGGCGCCACACCGCCACGTCCTCGCGCAGCCGCGCCGGATGGCCGCCTGCGGCGAGGCCCTCCTCGTAGAGGCGCAGCCGCTCGGGGATGGTGCCGAGCGGGATGCGCGAGGTGAGGATCGGCACGCCCTGCCGCCCGCACTCCGCGAAGGACGCGGGGGTCACCACGCTGCGCCAGATCGGCGGATGCGGGCGCTGGTAGACCCGCGGGCGCAGCGCGGGGAAGCTCCCCTGGAAGAACTTCCCGTGATGGACGAACGGCTCCTCGGTCCAGGCGCGCACCAGCACCTCGAGCGCCTCCGCGCTCCGCTCCCGGCTGTCGTCGCTGCGCAGGCCGTAGCCCACGAACTCGTACTCGTTGTAGAGCGTGCCCCGGCCGACCCCCACGTCGAGCCGCCCCCGGCTCAGGTTGTCGAGGAGGGCGAGCTGCACCGCGAGGCGGATCGGGTGGCGCAGCGCGAGCTGGATCACCGCGAACCCGATGCGCACGCGCGAGGTGCGGGCGGCCAGCGCGCTCGCGAACGGGATCGGGTCGCAGTAGACCGCCTCGCCGGTGAAGTTGTGCTCGGTGAGCCACACCGAGTCGAAGCCGAGAGTCTCCGCGGCGCAGGCCTGCTCGAGCTGCTCCTCGATCGCCGCGTGATCGCCATCGGGCGACGGCGAGTGTGACAGGGTCAGCCAGCCGAAGCGCATCGGCGGGGGATCAGGCGCCGATGAGGGTGCGGGCCAACTCCATCTCGCCCAGGTGGCCCATGCCATGAGTGAGGCCCACCTGCCCCAGGCACTGGACCACCGACATGTCCCCGAGCGGCTTGACCGTGATGACCTTGTCGAGCAGCTCCGGCGGCGCGCCCGCGATCAGCTCGTCGGTGCCGGCCCAGACCTTCCCCATGTACTCGCGGAAGAGCGGCACGTCCTTGAGCCGGAGGGCCTGCGCCTCCGCGGTGGACATGCCGGTACCCTGGGCCGCCGGGTGCAGGCCGAGCCGCTCGCCGTAGCCGCCCTCCACCCAGATCGGCGGCTTCCGGCCCTGGATCACGTAGCGGACGATGTTGTCCTCGGTGCGCGTGTAGTGCCAGACGCCCCACGCGATGGTGTTGGCCTTCGGATGCCCGGCCGGGACGGTGTGGAGCTGGTCCGGGGTAAGGTCGGCCATCACCTTGTCGAGGCCGTCGTGGAGCCGCTTGATGTTCGCCCGAATGAAGTCCGCCGCGGTGAGCATGGGGTCTCTCCTCGGCTGCCCTTGTATCACGGGTGCCGGCCCGACGGCGGATTTTCGGGACGAGTCAGCCCGGTGGTGGGGGTATGTCTCGCTGGACGTCGCGTCGGTCTCGCTCCTCGGCCCGTCGCGGGAGGGCCGGCGCACGATTGCGCAGCGCGAGATACACGAGTCCGGCGAATCCGCATACGAGAGCCACCAGGACCGGGACATCCGCTGATCCTGCCCACCAGAGACGGATCACCGCCAGGGTTGCGACGACCGGGACGAGCCACCACAAGTGCCTCATTTTCGGGGCCTCCTCGCTCGCGTGGACGGTCGATCGGAGTCTAGCAACTGCGGTGGGCCGGCCCAGTTGGACCTTGGTCCAATCACATCATGTATACTGTCGATCGTTACCAGGCTCCGAGGAGCGTTGCGACGGGAGCGTTCCCGCCAGGCTCGGAGCGGCCGACCACCCCGGTCGGCTAGAGACAACGGCGCTCGCAAACTCCCAGTACCTAAAGGAGGGCGCGAGATGAGCGCCAGCACCAAGTCGAGCCATTCCCAGGACCACGTCGTCACCGATCTCAAGCTGTCCGACTGGGGCCGCAAGGAGATCCAGATCGCCGAGACCGAGATGCCCGGTCTCATGGCCATCCGCGACGAGTTCGCGACCCAGCAACCCCTGCGCGGTGCCCGCATCGCGGGGTCACTCCACATGACCATCCAGACCGCGGTCCTCATCGAGACCCTGCAGGCCCTCGGGGCGGACGTCCGGTGGGCCTCCTGCAACATCTTCTCCACGCAGGACCATGCGGCGGCCGCCATCGCGGCCAGCGGCACTGCGGTGTTCGCCCGCAAGGGCGAGTCGCTCGAGGAGTACTGGGACTACACCCACCGGATCTTCGAGTGGCCCCAGGGCGGCCACGCCAACATGATCCTGGACGACGGCGGCGACGCCACCCTGCTCCTGCACCTGGGCGCGGTGGCGGAGAAGGACGCGTCCGCGATCTCGCACGCGACCAACGAGGAGGAGACCGCCCTCTTCGCCGCGATCCGGGCCAAGCTCGCCAAGGACCCCGCGTGGTACTCCACCCGGCTCGACAAGGTGCGCGGGGTGAGCGAGGAGACCACCACCGGGGTGAAGCGCCTCTACCAGATGGCCAAGGAGGGGCGCCTCAAGTTCCCCGCCATCAACGTCAACGACTCGGTCACCAAGAGCAAGTTCGACAACCTCTACGGCTGCCGTGAGTCGCTGGTCGACGGCATCAAGCGGGCCACCGACGTGATGGTGGCGGGCAAGGTCGCGGTGGTGTGCGGCTACGGCGACGTGGGCAAGGGCTCGGCCCAGGCCCTGCGCGCGCTCTCGGCCCAGGTGTGGATCACCGAGATCGACCCGATCTGCGCGCTCCAGGCTGCGATGGAAGGCTACCGCGTCGTCACCATGGAGGAGGCGGCCGATCAGGCGGACATCTTCGTGACCGCCACCGGCAACTTCCACGTCATCGGCCACGACCACATGAAGC
>DATGBR010000034.1:0-14749 GCA_035312605.1 Candidatus Methylomirabilota bacterium | reverse complement strand
CCGGGGCGCGTCCTGCCAGACCTGCCAGAAGACCTCCTGGAGCACCTCGGCGGCCGCCTCCGGATCGCGGAGCACGCGCCGGATCAGGCCGAACGCCATCGGGGCGGTCAGGTCGTAGAACCGGCTGAAGGCGTCGCGGTCTCCCGCAGCGATGGCCGCGATGAGCGCGGTGGAGGACTCCGACCCGAGAGCGACCGGTGACATGGCCACTCATCAGTACCAGCCGCGACGACGCGCGGTCAACCCATCCGCGCTGCCGGCCTCGCGGGTAGAGCTACTGGGAGTCGGCGGCGCGCCGGACAAGCCGACGGGCCTTCAGCTCGTAGCGGGGCAGGCTCTGTCCGGGCACCGGCACTGCCTCGACCCGGATCCCCAGATCCACGCGCACCGCCTCCTGGACCGCGGCCACCACCGCCCCGGCCTGACCCTGGACCTCGAGGAGCAGGCGCACCTCGTCGAGCTGGCCGCGGCGATAGACTTCGATCACGAACTCGTCGACCGCGGGGAAGCGGCGCACGATGCCCTCGAGCGCGGAGGGGAACACGTTGACGCCCCGGACGATCAGCATGTCGTCGACGCGCCCCAGGATGCCGCCGTCGAGGCGGAGGAAGGTGCGGCCGCACGCGCACGGCGGGCGCGCCACCCGCACCCGGTCGCCGGTGCGATAGCGCAGGAGCGGGGAGCCCACGCGCCCCAGGTTCGACAGCACCAGCTCCCCCTCGGCCGCGGGGCGCCCGGTGGCGGGATCCACGACCTCGGCGATGAACTCGGCCTCGTTCACGTGCAGCCCGGCCTGCGCCGCGCACTCGAAGCCGTAGGCGCCCATCTCGGTCATGCCCGCGTGGTCGTAGGCCCGTGCGCCCCAGGCCGCCTCGATGCGGGCCCGCACCGCGGGAATGCTCGCGCCGGGCTCCCCCGCGTGCACCGTCGTGCGCACCGCGAGGCGCTCGAGCGCGATCCGGCGCTCGCGGGCGACCTCGGCCAGGTGCAGCGCGTAGGACGGCGTGCAGCAGACGGCGGTCGCGCCCAGGCTCTCCATCGCGGCCAGGCGCTGCGCAGTGTCCTGCCCGCCGCCGGGGATGGCGAGGGCCCCGAGGGCGCGCGCGCCCTCGAAGCCCGCCCAGAAGCCCACGAAGAGGCCGAACGAGAACGGGAAGAACACGCGATCGCCTGGGCCGAGCCCGGCCGCGCGCAGCACCACCGTCCAGCAGCGCGCCCACCACGCCCAGGATTCCTCCGTGTCGAGCCAGCGCAGCGGCGTGCCGGTGGTGCCCGAGGTCTGGTGCACGCGCACGTAACGATCGATCGGATGGCTCAGGTTGGTGCCGAACGGTGGGTGCGCAGCCTGGTCCTCCACCAGCTCGCTCTTCGTCGTGAGCGGCAGCCGCTCGAAGTCGCCCCATGTTCTCAGGTCACGAGGGTCGGCGAGCCCGGCCCGCGCACATCGGGCGCCGAGAAACCGGTTCGCGGGCAGCGCAGCCCGGACGAGCGCCACGAGGCGCGTCCACTGATGTTGTTTCAGGGGTTCGGAGTCGAGCCTTTCCATCCGAAATCTGGCCTTGACCGTAGCACGCAGTACAATTCGGGTACAACCAGGTGGACGCGTACCCGAGGGAGGGATGACCATGGCGTGGATACGACGGTGTGCAGTGGGGTTCCTGCTGGCCGTGCCGTTGCTGAGCGGTTGCAGCACGGCGCCCGTGACGCAGGAAGACCGCAACGAGCTGGTCCAACAGGCGACTGCCGAGCTGACGCGGATGGGCGCGGCGGATCCCGGAGTGGACTCGCTGATCCGCAGGGGCCACGGCTACGCCATGTTCCCCGAGGTCACGAAGGGCGGGCTGGTCCTCGGCGGTGGTTACGGCCGCGGGGTGGTGTACGAACAGGGGCAGCACGTCGGGTATGCGAGCCTCGCGCAGGCGTCGTTCGGGCTCCAGGCCGGAGGTCACACCTACCACGAGCTCATCGTGTTCGAGACCAAGGCGGCGCTCGACCGCTTCCGGGAGAACCGGCTCGATTTCACGGCCGACGCGGAGGCGGTCCTTGCCGACGGCGGGGCAACCGCGAACGCCCAGTTCATCGAAGGCATCGTGGTGGTGATCGCGCCGCTGTCCGGCGCGATGGCTCAGGCGGCCATCGGTGGACAACAGATCACCTACGTGCCGAAGTAGTCTCCCATCGGCATGATCCCGGTCATCGATCTCGGGCCGTATCTCGCGGCGCGCCCCATGTGGCCGCGACGATTGCGACCGAGGTCGGGCGCCGCCGCAGGATGTTCGCCGTAGTCTCGAGTAGAGTGCAATTACTGCGCAAGCGGTCGCGCCACGAGTGGCGCACGTGATCCCTTCCTTGACTTGGCTCGTGGTCAGCGACTAAGCTCCTCCCAGTTCGCGTCGCAGTTCTATTTGCGAGCGAATGGAGGCCGTGCATGCTGTGTGTGGAGTGCCAGCAGGACAGCCCCGCTGGCGCCAAGTTCTGCGGAGAGTGCGGCGCTCGGCTCGCTCCCGCGTGTCCGGACTGTGGGGCCGCGCATCGCCCCGGGCAGAGTTTCTGCTGGGCGTGCGGCGCGCGACTCCCTGCGCTCACCTCGGCCACCGCGGCCGGAGCTCCGCGCAGCCACATTCCTCGACACCTCGCCGAGAGAATCCTCACCTCCAAGGCGGCGCTCGAAGGCGAGCGGAAG
Source organism: Candidatus Methylomirabilota bacterium (assembly GCA_035312605.1). Taxonomy (GTDB): domain Bacteria; phylum Methylomirabilota; class Methylomirabilia; order Rokubacteriales; family CSP1-6; genus CAMLFJ01. The sequence continues at coordinate 12,066 of DATGBR010000034.1, read as the reverse complement.
CAGGTGACGGTGCTCTTCGCAGACCTAAAAGGGTCGACCGAGCTCCTCGCCGATCGCGATCCCGAAGAAGCACGCAAGCTCCTGGATCCGGTGCTCGACCGGATGATGGAAGCGGTGCACTACTACGAGGGCACGGTGAACCAGGTGATGGGCGACGGCATCATGGCCCTCTTCGGCGCACCGCTGGCCCACGAGGACCATGCGACCCGCGGATGCTACGCTGCCTTGCGGATGCAGGAGTCGGTGAAGCGGTACGCCGAGGAAGTCCTTCGCACGGCGGGGGTGCCGATCCACATCCGGGTGGGGCTCAACTCGGGCGAAGTCGTCGTGCGGTCGATCGGGAACGACCTGCACATGGACTACACGGCGGTGGGCCAGACCACCCACCTCGCGGCCCGCATGGAACAGATGGCGGCACCCGGCTCGGTGCTCATTCCGGGGACGATGCTGAGCCTCACCCGCGATGCGGTTGCGACCAGTCTCCTCGGCCCGCGAGCCGTGAAGGGCCTGGCCACCCCGGTCGAGATCTATGAAGTGACCGGCGCGAGCACGAGTGGCTCGCGACGGCAGGCGGCCGCGACGCGGGACCTCACCCGGTTCGTCGGGCGACACACCGAGATGGAGACGTTGCGTCAGGCTCTCGAGCGCGCGACCGCGGGACACGGCCAGCTGGTGGCGGTCGCCGCCGAGCCGGGCGTGGGCAAGTCGCGGTTGATCCGCGAATTCCTGCACTCGGACGCGGCCCAGGGATGGCGCATCCTGGAAGCCGCCGGCGTCTCCTCCGGGAAGACGACGGCGTACCTGCCGCTGCTCGAGCCGCTACGGGCCTACTTCGGGCTCGACGCCCAGGACGACCCCCACACGACCTGCGAAAAGGTCACCGCGCACCTGCACATGCTCCAGGAGGACGCCTGGCCGTCGGGGCCCGCCCTCCTGCAGATCCTCGACGTGCCCGCCGAGGACGCCGCGTGGCAAACGCTCGATCCCCTCCGCCGCCGCGAGCACATGCTCGACACGCTCAGGCGACTGGTCCGGCGTGAGAGCCGGATCCAGCCGCTTCTCCTGGTCTTCGACAGCCTGCACTGGATGGATTCCCAGACTCACGCCTTCCTCGACGCCGTCGTACAGGGCCTGGCGGACAGCCGGATCTTCCTCCTCATCACCCACCGCCCGGAGTACCAGCATCCCTGGGCGGAGACCCCCCACTACACCGGGCTCCTCCTGAAGCCGCTTCCCGCCGACAGCGCCCAGCAGTTACTGGACCCCCTGCTCGGGAGCGACCCGAGCCTGCAGGCACTGAAGGTTTGGCTCATCGGCCGGACGGAGGGAAACCCGTTCTTCCTCCAGGAAAGCATCCGGACGCTGATCGAAACCGATGTGCTAGCGGGCGAGCGGGGAGCGTACCGGCTCGTGAAGCCGCTCGCGAGCATTCAGCTTCCGGCCACGATCCACGCGGTCCTGGCGCCGCGCATCGATCGGCTGCCGGCGGAGGCTAAGCGCGCGCTGCAGGCCGCCTCCGTCATCGGCAAGGATGTGCCGCTCGTCCTGTTCCAGGCCATCGCCGATTTGTCCGAGGACGAGGCTCGCCGGAGCCTCGCCATCCTCCAGGCCGGCGATTTCCTCCAGGAGCTCCGGCTGTTTCCGAGCATGGAGTACACGTTCCGCCACGCCCTGACCCACGAGGTCACGTACGACACTCTTCTCCGGGACCGGCGCCGGGCGCTGCACGCCCGAGTGATGGAGGCGCTGGAGCAGCTGCACGCGGATCGCCCCGGCGAACAGGTGGAGTCCCTGGCTCATCACGCCCTGCGCGGCGAGGTATGGCACAAGGCGGTGCCCTACCTTCGGCAAGCCGGTACCAAGGCGGCCGCCCGGGGGGTCAATCGCGAAGCCGTGGGCTTCCTCGAGCAGGCGCTGGCGGCTCTGTCCCACCTCCCGGACAGCACGGCGCGATCCGAGCAGGCCATCGATCTGCGGCTCGATCTGCGACCGCCCCTGCTCCAGATGGGACAGCTCGATCGTGTGCTGGCCCTCTCCCAGGAAGCCGAGGTGATGGCGCAGAACCTTGGGGACGAGCCGCGCCTGGCGCGCGTCTACACCTACCTCGTCAACTACTACTACCTCAAGGGCGAGCCCGATCTGGCCATCGAGTACGGGGAGCGCTGCCTGCGGATCGGCGAGACGGCTCAGGACCGATCGCTCCAGGCCTTGGCTCGTGGTTACCTGGGCTCCAGCTATCACGCCCAGGGACGGTTCGCGGAGGCCGAGCGGGTGCTGCGCCAGAACCTCGAGGCGCTCGGCGGCGCGCCGACGGACAGCGCGACCATCCAGAACCGCATCTCGTTCGTGACGTCCGCGGCGTGGGCGGCGTTCACCCATGCCGACCTGGGAGATTTCGACGCCGCGTTCGAGGACCTCGACCAGGCGACCCGAGCCGCCCAAGCTACGGGCCATCCCTATCCGCAGGCCATCGCGCAGACCCTGGCCGGCCTCGTCCACTTCCGGCGCGGCCAGTTTGCAGAGGCCCTGCCGCTCCTCCAGCAGAGCGTCGACGCCTGCCGCGAGAAGGGTCTCGACGTTTGGCGCCCCATCCCGTCCTCCCTGCTCGGCCTCACCCGCGTTCGCCTCGGCCAGGTCGACGAGGGGCTCGCGCTTCTCGAGGAGAGCGTGAGCCGCACGGAGGCGCTTGGTGTCCGCGCCTATCTCGCCCTCTGGACGGCCCAGCTCGCGGAAGGCCTGCTGGCCGCGGGGCAGATCGAGCGCGCCCACGCGGCGGCCCAGCGGGCGCTGGAGCTCGCCCTCCTGCACAAGGAGCGGGGTCATCACGCGCGGTCCCTCAAGGTCCTCGGCGATGTCACGGCCGTTGCGCATCCCACCGATCCCGGCGCCGCCGAAGACCGCTTCCGGCAGGCCCTCGCGCTGGCGGAGGAGCTCGCGATGCGCCCGCTTGCCGCCCAGACGCTGCTCGGCCTCGGCCGGCTCTACCAGCGAGCGGGCCGCCGGATCGAGGCCGCGGACCATCTCGCCGATGCCTTCCTGTTGCTGCGCGACATGGGCATGCGGCCTTGGCTGTCGAGCACCGCCGACGAGCTCCAGGCCCTCGGCCGGTTGTTCATCGTGGCCCGATCGAAACGCGAGCTCTACGACGATCTGCAGCGTGAGCTCGAGGGTCGACCGGTCACGATCATTCTGGACCGTCGGGAAGGAGAGCGCCGGCAACGCACGCATCTGGACGAGCCGGAGCGACGCGTGCGTGACCGGCGGCGGCAGGCGACAATCGATGCGGCCATCCGGGCCCGCGGCTTCGCCATCGTGGTAGAGGCCGAGCACGCGGCCTCAGCCTGACGACGGCGCCCGCCCCAGGCGGGCGGGGAAATCGAGGCCGCGTCTACCGCAGGAAGGCTCGGAACAGTGTGGATTTCACGCCGGGCTCGCGGAGAAGGGAACGGATGAGCGGCCCGTGCCAGTTGAAGCGGGCGGTGTGCCGGATCACCCGCTGCACGTCCTCCGATGCGAGCGCCTCCAGGAGGATCTCCAGCTCCTCGTCCGCCAGCCGGGCGAAGAGACCGCGCACCCAGCTTGAGATCCGCAGATGTGGCCCGAGGCGGGCCCGCCAGCGGTCCTCATAGGTGCGAAGGTCGCCGGCCGCGAGCCGATCACGCCGCAGGGCCCGGGTCAGCGTCTCGGCCGCCAGGAGGCCTGAGAGCAGGCTGTAGAATATGCCGCCACCGGTCGTCGGCTTGGTCAGACCGGCGGCATCGCCGACCGTAAGGACGCGATGGCCGTAGGTCCGCCTGGCCGGTGCAAGGGGTAGGAGCCGCCGGAGCGGGGCTTCGGGCGGTGCAGTGACACGCTCACTCACACTTGGCGCGGCGAGGAGTCGGCCCAGGCGCTGCTCCGCATCGCCGCGCGCGACCACGCCCACCTTCATCCTCGGCTGATCGCCACGCATCATCGGCACCGTCCAGCCAAAGCCCTCCGGGGCCACCGCCCGACCCAGGTAGAGCTCCACGATCGAGCGAGCCGCGCTCGCATCCACCTCGACCTGGGCCGAATGGAGGAAGCGCGACGGCAGCTCGAACCCGAGTTGCCGCTGCAACCCATAGCCGACCCCACAAGCCAGCACGCACACCCGCGCGCGCAGGGTGCCAGCCGAGCCCACGATCTGCATGCTGGTGGGGTCCGGGTGGAGGCGCTCCGCCCGGAACCCCGTCCTGATCTCGACGCCGGCGCGTTGAGCGGCGGCGCCGAGCTCGCGGTCGAACTCCCCACGGTCGATGACGGCGATTCCCTCCCCGTTGGAGGCGAAGGGGAAGACCCGGTCGCTCGGCGAGTGGATGAGGCAGGCCGTCGGACGACTCAGCACCAGACTCTCCGGGATCTTGAAGAGGTCGGAGAGCTCGTCCGAGACAACTCCGGTGCAGTGCGTCGGTGCCCCGAGCGTGGCGTGCTCCTCGAGAAGAACGACGTCGAAGCCCTCCTCGGCCAACAGCAGAGCTGAGTAGAGGCCAGCCGGGCCCCCGCCCACCACGACGACGTCGAGCATGAGTCCGCATACTATCCGAATCGGCCTCGAGTCCCGAGCGGAATTTGGCGCACCCCCGGACGCGGCGAGCGACACCGCCGCATCGATTCCCGGACCGCTTCGGGCCGGCCCTGGGCCTTCACGGCGGGCAGCTTGCAAGTCCCAGGGGAACCTCGCTATTCCACGGGGCCCGTGTGAGAACAGCGCGGCCGACCACGGGAACTCGCGGCCCCTCGTCGGTTCCCTGGCAGGGCGGCGCTAGGGGCCCGGGGCGCGCCCCAGGCGGGCGAGTTCCTGTCTGGCTTCGGGCTGATCCGGCACGATCTGGAGAATGCGGAGGTACTCCTGTGCGGCGGCAGCCCGGTCTCCGGCCTTGGTGGCGGCGCGCGCCAGGCCGAGCCGGGCCTCGAGATTGCCGGGATCCTGGCCGAGCACGCTTTGCCACTCGTTCATCGCCTGATAGTACTGCTCGGTCTCCCAGAGACGCCGGGCCAGGCGGAGCCGAAACGCGCGGCGCGTGCCGTCGAGAATCACCGCCTGTCGGTACTCTTGGAGCGCGGAATCTGCCCTCCCGAGCGCGTCCAGAACCACCCCGCGGGCGAAGTGGGCTTCCGCATCCCCGGGAACCGCCGCCAGCACCGCCTCCCACTCGGGCAGTGCCTGATCCCACAGCGCGCGGCCCATGAGGTACTGAGCCAGGGCCCGATGGTACCGCGCCGCGCCGGCCGGGGCTTCGAGGGCCCGGGAGACCAGGGTCTCGACACGGGGAGGCAGGGCTCCGAAGGGCCGGTCCGCGGGCCGGCCCGTCGGCATCTCCGCCTTGAGCACGGCCAGCCGGAACGCGGTCAACGCCGTGGCGTCGCCGAGTGCCGCAAGGGCTTCGGCGCGGACCAAGTGCAGCTCTGGGTTGTTCGGATCCTGAGCGAGGGCCCTTTCGACGTCCCGCAACGCCTCACGGGGACTCCTCTCCCGCAGCCGGAGCCGGGCCGACAGCCAGTATGGGAGGGCCACTTGATCGGAAGGAGCCACCTCGATCGCGCGGCGGTAAGCCTCCGCGGCCCCGGCCAACAGCGCACGCTGCTCCAGGAGCGTGCCGAGATCCGCCCGATCGACGGCCGATTCGGGGACCAAGGCGACCCATTGCACGGGGGTCAAGCCCTGAGGGAGGAATTGGTCGATGAGGTCCGGCAGCCGCCCGGGATCCCGCGCGACCACGGCTCGGGCCGCGCGGAGCCCGATGTCGGTCGCCTCTCCGCCTTGCGGCACGGCGAAGGCGGCCAGCGCCTCCTGGATGAAGGGATCGTTCGGGGCCAGGACCGCGGCCCGAGAGAAAGCCGCAAGCGCCGCCGCCAGGTGCTGCGACTTGTCTCGAGAGTCGAGCAAGGCCAGCGTCCACTCGGCACGCGCCAGGTCGCCATGGTAGGTCGGCTCGGACGGGACGCTGCGGATCGCGGCCCGGTGATCCTGGACCGCCCCTGTCGCCAGAGGCAGGGCTGCCTGCAGACGCTCCTCCCAGGAGGGCAGGACCCGCCCGTCGGGCGTCGCCCCGGTGTTCCAGATGTCGAGCGCGGCTTGCCGCCGCAGCCGTCCCCGCACCGCCAGCGCACGCTCGTCGCGCGCATTCAGCGCGAGCGCGGCTTCCGCCCGGTGGATCGCGGTGAAACGATCGACCCCGGGTCGTGTGGCCTCCGCGAGTCGGGCGGCCACCAAGGGGGGCCGTACGATCCACACCATGAGGACGAGCGACAGGATGATCGCCATGGCCCCCAGCGTGACGGGGAACAGGCGGCCGTCTGCCAGGGTCCAGACCCGAACCCTCGTCAGGAGCCGCTCGCCGGTCGGGCTGAATCGCGTGTGCAGGGCGACGGTGGCGATGCCGAGACAGGCGGCGGCCAGGATGCCGTTGGCGGGAATCCGCGCCGCGAAATCGAAGAGGCTGTGGACCAGCAGAGCCACCATGCCACTCAGCGCGCCCACCGCCAGCCCGACGCTGAAGGGGTCGTTCCGGCGGGCCCCCTCGGCCTCACCTCCTCCGACCGGGCACGCGGCGCGACCCAGAAGGTGGGCGCCCACGAGATCTCGCGTAGTATTCCAGAACAGGGCCAGGAGGAGCACCGCTCCGACGACCCCCAGCTCGAGCACCAGCTGGAGGAGATCGTTGTGGGCGTACGTATAGTAGACGCGGCCCGGGTCGAGCGCGGCCGGCTGGTAGCGCACAAAGATGTCCTGATACGTCCCCAGCCCGATCCCCAGCAGTGGGAACGATCGGAGCATCGGCAGGCTGCTCAGAGTCTGCACCCAGCGGCCCGTGTAGTCCGCGTGCCAGAGGCGCGTCAGGAACGGGTCGAAGCCGATCCAGGCCGCGTAGCCCATGGTCGCGACCAGCAGAGCCCCGACCAGCGCCAGGCTTCGGCGAATCCGGCTCAGGGCGCGGAGCAGCGCCAAGAGGAGCAGGACTGCGATCAACGCGCTCACCACCGCGCCCCGGCTCAGCGTGAAGACGAGGGCGACCGCCATGATGACCAGGGCGAGGAAGGGCAGGTACCGGCGGGCGGCCTCCTCTCGCCTTGCGGGAGAGCGGAGCAGGCCGCGAAGGGATGGTCCTCCGGCCGCGGGACCACGGCGTGCCAGCAGATAGCCGATGCCGAGAAAGATCAGCATCGTCAGCCAGGCGCCGAAGTGGTCCGGGTTCGCGAAGGTCCCGGAGAGCCGCCCCGTGGCCGGCGTGTTCCGCCACCGCAGCAGCCACGCCTCGCGGCCGAGATAGTCGAGCAGGCCGAGAAACGCGAGGCCGCCGCCGAGGATCAGGAGGGTGCTCATCAACCGATCGAGCTGCGCGCGGGTCCGGATCAGATGGATCACCAGCACGTACGCGCCGGCGTAGGTCAGGAAGATCCGAAGGGCGCTGATCGTGTGGGTCGGGGCGAGCGTGCCGAGGGTGAGCACGAGCGACGGGAAGGCCGGCGGGGCGTCAGGACTCCCGGACGGGGCCAGCGCCCACGCCACCAATGGGCGGTTGCCCAGGGCGAGCTGGACGAAGACGAGGGCGATCAGCAGACCGAGCGGCCAATCGAGGGCTGAGCACCGCCACGCGAGCCGGCGCTCGGCCACCATCCCCAATAGCCAGCCGAGCAGCCCGAGCAGCACCAGGAGCTCGGCCACGGCCAGTGGCCAACCGCGATCGGCGCCGGAGGCCAGAGGCGCCCAGAGGAGGAGTGCGTAGAGGCTGGCGCGGCTGAGACGATCTAGCAGGGGCGACGCAGAGCCGGGCAGCTATCCGGCCTCACTGGCCCGGTTGGCCCTGGCAATTCTCCTGTTGCCCCCCATTGCTCGCGCAACTCTGGTTCTGATTCAGGATCTGCTGATTGACGACGGCGTCATTCCCGAAGGAGGCCGGCGGGCCGAAGCTGAAGGGACCGCCGGTCGTGCTGAAGCTCACGGGCGCCGTGGCCGACTCGAGGCCCACGCTGGTGACCAGCTGCTCGATGTTGGCGGGAACGGAGACCGGCGCGTTCAGCAGCGGGGTGCCGGCCGTCGCGGGATTCGACAACGACATGAGCTGCTGCGTGGCGGTCACGGTCGGCCCGCAGTCCGTCGTCGCGTACCCCGCGAGCACCATCTGCCGCTTCGCCTGCTGTGCCGTGGCCACCGTGATGCACTCGATGCGGGGCTGGATCCGGAGCCCCGGTTCCGGCTCGACGGCCATAAGGGTCCTCGCCCCATCGGTATAGACCCACACGATCGTGCCCCGGGCCGCCGCCACCGCCGTCGGGGTCGAGATGCCGAAGTTGGACTGGCGGGCCCGGACCAGCGTGATCGCGGTCTGGGCGATCGCGGCCCGCACCTTCCCCACCACGAGGTGCATGAGGACGAAACGGGTCTGCTGTTGCTGGTCGTACTCGAGCTTCGTCATCAGCAGCCGGCTGTTCTCGGCGAGCTGCACCGTGCTCGCATCGGGCAAGGCTAGCTCGGCCTGGGCCCCCGAGAAGGCCCGAATGTCGTCACCCTCCACGAGCCGGGCGCCGATCACCGCGGGAATCCATTGGGCCTGGCCCTTGCGAAGGATCTCGACGCGGCCGATCACGCGCTTGAGCTCGGCGCTGGCCGGAGCCGACTGCGCGAGGGCGGGACCCACGAGCGCCAGCGGGATCAGGGCGCCGAGGACGATCGCCACTGCGAGCCGGAGCGATCCGTTCGTCCACCGTCCGGGCATGGCCTACTCCTCCCTCGGGGTCAGGTGTTCGGCGTACCGCATCAATAGGCCCGCGCGGGCTCGTTTGTCAAGGGAACCGCCACGGGCACGGGCTCCGCGGTTGTGCGGATCCCGCGCAACTCGTAGACCACGATGGGACGGGTCTTGCCCTTGACCGTCGCCTCGCCGAGCCGCCGAACGTCCAGGACGTCTTTGGCCGCCACATACGTGGTCTCGCTTATGATGATGGACGTCTCAGTCTTGTATTCCTTGTTGAGCGATTCTACTCGCGCGGCAACGTTCACCCCGTCACCGGCCACCGTGTAGTCGAAGAGCTGCTCCGATCCGAGGTTGCCGACCATCATGTCGCCCGTGTTGATCCCGATGCCGATCCGGAAGGGCTCGCGGCCCTCGGCCGCCCACCTGGCCTGGAGCGCCTCCAGCTCTCGGATCATGCCGAGCGCGGCCCGGCACGCCCGCTCGGCGTGATTCGGCAGCGGCACCGGCGCGCCGAAGATCGCCATGACGCCGTCGCCGATGAACTTGTCGAGCGTGCCCTGCTGGACCAGGACCTGGTCCACCATCTTCGTGAGATACTCCCGCAGCATCTGCACCACTTCATGGGGCGGATGGCGCTCCGTGTAGGGCGTGAAGTCCCGGATATCCGAGAAGAGCACGGTGAGGTTCCGCATCTCGCCGCCGAACTGGAGCGCGGCGGGGTTGTCCATGAGCTGCTCCACGACCTCGGGGCTCACGAACTGCTGGAACGCGCGCTTCGTCCAGAGCCGCTGGCGCTCTTCGGTAAGCAGGCGATACACGGTGATGCCGAGGAAGGTGAGCCCCAGAGCGAGGGTCGGATAGACGACTGGGAGCCAGAGCCCGCCCCGGAAGGCCAGATGGACGGCGCCGAACAGGGCGGCCCAGACGAGCGCCACGGCGCCCACGCTCACCGCGGGCCGGAGCCGGGGCAAGAGCCACGCCAGCAGGAGGGGGAAGCACAGGATGCCGGCCAGCTCGACGAGCTCCACCCAGTCCGGCCGCCGGAGGAACCGGCCGCTCAGGATGTTGGCCGCCACGTTGGCGTGCTTCTCCACGCCCGGCATGACCGGGCTCGTGGGCGTGACGCGCAGATCGTACGTCCCGGCGGCGGTGGCGCCCACGAAGACGATGCGATCACGCACCGCCTCCGGCGGGACCTTGCCGGTCAGTAGGTCGACCGCGGACAGGTGCCGGAACGTCCCGCCCGGTCCTGCGTAGTTGATGAGCATCCGGTCGCGGGGATCGAGGGGCACCGCGACGGACCCGACCGTGAGATCCCGACCGAAGTCGAGCGTCAGCTTCGTCGGCTCCACGCCCGTGGCCAGACGGACCGCCTGGACCGCCAGCGAGGGGTAGTAGCGGCCCTGGTCCTCGAAGGCCACGGCCTCCCAGCGCGTCGTCCCATCGCGATCGGCCAGCATGGTCACGTGCCCGAGCGTCTGCGCCGCGTCCGCGAGCCCAGGGATGGGCGGCGTGACCCGGCGGGAGACCGGCGGCGGGTACAGCGCCCGCTCTTCGTAGTGACGGAAGCTCACCAGCGCTGACTTGAAGGCGGTCCCCGAGGGCTCCGGCGGCGGCCCCGAGCGATCGGGCGCGACCTCGAACACGAGGGGCAGAATCACGCGGCCACTCTCGCGGACAGCTTCCGCCAGCTGGCGATCGTGGTCGGCCTCACGGCCGAACGCATCGAGCTCGCGCTGGACCGCCGATCCGGCCGAGCTCGCGGCCAGCCCCAGGGTCCGCAGCCGCTCGGACAACTGCGTGGCCGCCCGGAGCTCGCCGCTCACTTCGGGCTCGCTGAGCAGGATATCCACCGCGATGATCTTGGCTCCATCCGCGGAGAGCTTGCGGATGAGGTCGGCCATGAGCGAGCGCGGCCACGGCCAGCGCCCGAGTGCGGCCAGGCTTTTCTCGTCGATGGCGACGATGACAGCCCGCTCCGCCGTCTGCGGCTGCGGGCCCCGCAGCTTGAAGTGGAGGTCGTAGAGGCGTACCTCGACGGCCTGCAGGAAGTCGGGTGCCGAGAGGAACAGCGCGCCCACCACGACGATGACCGCGAGGGCGATCAGGTAGACCCGCGCGCGGGTGCCGGTGAGGCGAAGGGCCATCAGCGGAGCCGGCGTAGCGCGGCCGGCAGCTCGCCCAGGTGCCGGATGACGGCATGCGGCTTCACGGGGGCGGTGGCACGGCCGTCGGCGGTCACCTGGATCGCCGCCATCCCGGCATCCCGGGCCCCCTCGACATCGAGGATCGCGTCGTCACCGACATGCACTGCGTGCCGGGCGGGTACGCCCAGCTCTTCCAGCGTGCGGAGGAAGATCGCCCGGGCTGGCTTCCGGATCCCGCACTCGTCGGAGAACGTCAGCACGCGGAAGAACGGCAGGAGCCCCGCCTGGTCGAGGATCTGTCGCACCACCTCGCCCGGTGTACGCATGCTGTTCGAGACGACGGCGAGGAGGGCACCGTCGGCCGCCAGCGCCTCGAGCGCGGTGCGCGCGCCCTGGTCGATCGCCGGCGGGGCCACCAGGGCCGGGCTCCCATAGGCGCGGATCAAAGCGACCATGGTCTCGGGACTCACCTGCCCCGGCAGGGCGGCGTCGAGCGCCTTGAGCAGGGTCTCGACGTGCTCTCGGATCGAGACGTCCCCGTTCATCTGCCACAGCCGTCCGAGCCAGTGCCCCACGGTGGCGTAGGCCCGGCCCAGTCGATCCGGAGCCACCAGGACGCCGGCGGCGGCCAGCACGGTCTGCATCCCGGCCAGCCGCGGGCGCATGTAGCGGTCATCGCTCGCCGGCCCGTCGAGGAAGAGCGTGCCCCACAGGTCGAGCGTCACCGCGCGGATCACGCGCCCGCCCGGTCGCCCGGGCCGGTGCGACTCAGCGCTTCGCGTTGCCCTCATCGGCTCCGTAGTAGCGCTGGTAGGCCCGGTAGTAATAGTAGTAGCCGTCGCGCCGTGGATCCACCCGGTTCAGGACGACGCCCAGGATCCTGCCCTTGACCGACTCGATCTGATCGACCACGCGGCGAAGGACGTCGTTGGGCGTCTTGCCCACCCGGATCACGAAGATCACCCCGTCGCACTGCGCGGCGAGAGCCGACGCGTCGCCGACCGCCAGCAAGGGGGGACTGTCGCACAGGACGAGATCGAATGATTCGGTGGCGGCCTGCAGGCCTTCGCGCATCCGGTGGGAGCCCACCAGCTCGGCCGGGTTGGGTGGCAGTGGCCCGCTTGGCAGTATCGAGAGGTTCGGCACCATCGTGGGCTGCGCGACCTCGGCAAAAGACAGGCCCTCTACCAGCGCCGTCGTGA
>DATGBR010000033.1:0-2700 GCA_035312605.1 Candidatus Methylomirabilota bacterium | reverse complement strand
AGGGGTCGAACATGGCCGAGTGCCATCCGGTGGCGTTCCGGTGGCCGATGCAGGCGAAGCTCAAGGGCGCGAAGCTGATCCACGTCGACCCGCGCTTCACCCGCACCAGCGCGATGGCCGACATTCACGCGCCGATCCGCGCCGGCTCGGACGTGGCATTCCTGGGCGGCGTGATCAACCACGTGCTGCAGTCGGAGCGCTGGAACACCGATCCGTTCTTCAAGGAGTTCGTCGTCAACTACACCAACGCGGCGACGATCATCGGCGACGAGTTCAAGGACACGGAGGATCTCGCCGGGGTCTTCTCCGGCCTGATGCAGTACACCCCCGGGATCAAGGAGTGGCCGCTCGACGGATTCGTCGGCCAGTACGACCCGCGGACGTGGCAGTACGCCGGCGCGCCGGCCGGCAGGCCCTCGCCACCGGCCGGGCCGCCCTTCGACCCGCTGGTGCGCTCGCTGCTCGCCCCGCTCCCTCGGCGCGACGAGACCCTGCAGCATCCGCGGTCGGTCTTCCAGATCGTCCGGCGGCACTTCAGCCGCTACACCCCCGAGATGGTGGAGCGGGTGACCGGCTGCCCGCAGGCGACCTTCCTCAAGGTCGCCGAGACGATCTTGGCCAACTCCGGCCCCGACCGCACCACCTCGTTCGCCTACGCGGTGGCGTGGACCCAGCACACCAACGGGCCCCAGACCATCGGCTGCTGCGCGCTGCTGCAGCTGCTCCTGGGCAACGTCGGCCGCCCGGGCGCCGGGGTGATGGCCCTCCGCGGCCACGCCTCGATCCAGGGCTCGACCGACATGCCGACGCTCTATCACTCGATCCACGGCTACATGAACCATCCCTCCGCCCTGAAGGCCCACGGCTCGCTCCGCGACTGGCTACTCACCGAGACGCCGCCGCGGGGCTACATGGCCAACACGCCGAAGTTCATGGTCTCGTACCTCAAGTCGATGTACGGAGCGGCGGCCACCCCCGGGAACGACTTCGGCTACGACTGGCACCCGAAGATCGTCGGGGACCACTCGCACATGGCGATGTTCGTGGCTATGAACGAGGGCCGGGTGAAGGGCATGCTCTGCGTCGGCCAGAACCCGGCCACCTCGCTCAACGCGAGCGTGGAGCGGAAGGGCCTCGGCAAGCTCGAGTGGCTCGTGGTCAAGGACAACTGGCTCACCGAGACCGCGACCTTCTGGCAGAACGCGCCGGAGGTCACGAGCGGCCAGGTGCGGAGCCAGGACATCGGGACCGAGGTCTTCTTCTTCCCGGCCGCCCAGGTCGCGGAGTACGAGGGGAGCTTCACCAACACCCAGCGCATGCTCCAGTGGCACTACAAGGCGGCCGATCCGCCCGGCGACTGCCGGACCGATCTCTGGCTGACCCATCAGCTCGCCCTCCGGCTCAAGAAGATGTACGCGGACTCCACGCAGCCGCGTGACCAGGGATTCCGCCACCTGGTCTGGGAATTCGACTCGGACGATCCGCGCGAGCGGGAGCGGGGCGAGCCCGACGCGCTCAAGATCCTCAAGGACATCAACGGGTACTACACCGACCAGCCGGATCAGCACCTGGCCGGCTTCGGCGATCTGAAGGATGACGGCTCCACCACCTGCGCCTCTTGGATCTACTGCGGCGTGCTTCCCGCGAAGGACCGGAACCTCGCCGCGCGCAAGCAGCCCGATCCACCCGGCGTCGTGAGCGCGCAGCTCGAGTGGGGCTGGGCGTGGCCGGCCAACCGGCGGATCCTCTACAATCGCGCTTCGGCGGACGTGCAGGGCCGGCCGTGGAGCGAGCGTAAGAAGTGGGTGTGGTGGGACGGCGCCAAGTGGACCGGCCGCGACGTCCCGGACTTCGCCCCGACCAAGGCGCCGACCGCGAAGGCCGATCCGAACGCGATCGGGCTCGACGCGCTGTCCGGCAGCAACCCCTTCATCATGAAGCCCGACGGGGTCGGCTGGCTCTACGTGCCGAGCGGGCTCCTGGATGGTCCCCTCCCCGCCCACTACGAGCCGATCGAGTCGCCGGTGACGAACCCGCTCTACCCCCAGCAGTCGAGCCCGGTGCTCAAGTACTGGAAGCTCGACGGCAACGCCCTGGCCGCCCCCGGCGACCCACGCTTCCCCTACATCGTGACCACGTACCGCCTCACCGAGCACTACCTGTCCGGGGCCATGAGCCGCTGGAGCCCGTGGCTCACCGAGCTGCAGCCGGAGTTCTTCATCGAGATCAGCCCGGAGCTGGCCGCGGAGAAGGGCATCGGCAACACGGATCGGATCCGGGTCTGGACCCCGCGCGGGAGCGTGCGCGGCAAGGCGCTCGTGACCCGGCGGGTGCGTCCGTTCACCATCGCGGGCCGGGTCGTGCACCACCTCGGCATGCCGTTCCACTGGGGCTACCAGGGGCTAGTGGTGGGCGACGCGGCCAACGAGCTGACCGCCCTGGTCGGCGACCCCAACGTGTCGATCCACGAGGCCAAGGCCTTCGTGTGCAACGTGGAGAAGGCGTGATGGCGGAGGCGATGGGGTTTTTCACTGATACGACGGTGTGCATCGGGTGCAAGGCGTGCGAGGTGGCCTGCAAGGAATGGAATCAGCTTCCCGCTCGAAACGGCGGGGTGGGAACGCTCAGCGGCGACAGCTACGACAACACCCTCCGCCTCGATGGCATCCACTGGCGCCACGTGAAGTTCGTGGAGCAGTT
>DATGBR010000032.1:0-15355 GCA_035312605.1 Candidatus Methylomirabilota bacterium | reverse complement strand
CGCCTGCCGCCGGGAGACGCCGCGGCTAGCTTTTCACCGAGCCCGCGGTCAAACCCGCCACATAGTAGTCGACGAAGAACGAGTAGATGACCGCCACCGGGATGGAGCCGAGCAGCGCGGCGGCCATGAGCTGGCCCCAGTAGAAGACGTCGCCGCGGATCAGCTCGGTGATGGCGCCCACCGGCACCGTGCGCACGTCGCTCTTGGAAAGGAAGATCAGCGCGTAGAGGAACTCGTTCTGGGCCAGGGTGAAGGCGAAGATCCCGGCCGAGAGCAGTCCCGGGGTGGTCAGCGGCAGCACCACGCGCCACATCGCCTGGAAGCGGCTGGCCCCGTCGATGCGGGCGGCCTCCTCGAGCTCGCGCGGCACGCTCTTGAAGTAGCCCATCAGGAGCCACGCGCAGAACGGGATCAGGAGCGTGGGGTAGGTGAGCATCACCGCCTTCAAGGTGTCTCCCAGCTCGAGCTTGTTGATGATGTCGGCCATCGGGATGAACAGCAGCGGCTGGGGCACCAGGTAGGTCGCGGCGACCCCGATCGCGACGACCGCGGCCCCGGGGAAGTTCATGCGGGCGAGGGGATACGCGATCATCGTGCCGAGCGCCAGCGAGACCGCGGTGGTGACGACCGCGACCAGCAAGGTGTTGTAGGTCCAGGTGAGGAAGTTCGTCTGGGTCAGGAGATCGACGTAGTGCTTCAGGGTCGGGTGGTAGACGACCAGCGGCATGATCCGCGCGTTGTACAGCTCCGCGTTCGGCTTGATCGACGTGATCAGCATCCAGTAGAAGGGAAACAGCATCGCGACCAGGCAGACCGCGAGCGGCAGGTAGAGCCGGAGGATCCGGGTGCCGAGCCCCCGCTCCTCGATCACGGCTCGCGCCTCATGTAGAGCGTGAGCGCCACGATCATGACCGCGAGGGCGGGCAGCATGGCCAGCGCGGCCGCCGCCCCCATGCCGAGCTGGCCGCCCGACATCCCGAGGTCGAACGCGTAGGTGACGAAGACCTGGGTGGCGTTGGCGGGGCCCCCGTGGGTGAGGGCGTAGACGATCTGGAAGTCGGAGAAGGTGAAGATCACCGAGAACATGGTCACGATGATCAGGATCGGCTTGATGATCGGCAGCGTGACGTGGAGAAACCGCTGTCGGACGGTCGCCCCGTCGATGGCGGCCGCCTCGTAGAGGTCGGGGGAGATGGTCTGGAGCCCGGCCAGGATGGTGATGCCGTAGAACGGGATGCCCCGCCAGGTGTTCACGATGATGATCGACACCATGGACAGGGTCGCGTTGCCGAGCCAGGAGAATCCGCTGGTGATCATCCCGCTGTGGACGAGCACCCAGTTGATGACGCTGAACGTGGGATCGAAGATCCACATCCAGGCCACCACGCTGAGGATGGTGGGAACGATGAACGGCAGGAGAAGAAAAGCGCGGACGAGGTTCCGGCCCCGGAAGGCCTGGTTGATCACGAGGGCCATCGCGAGGCCGCCCAGCAGCTTCAGCACGGTGGTGACCGCGGTGTACACGAAGGTGTTGCGGGTGACCTGCCAGAACACCGCGTCGTGGGCCAGGGTGACGAAGTTGGCGAGCCCGACGAACACGCCCGACCGGGCCACCGGCCGATCTTGAAGACTCAGCCAGATCCCGTAGAAGAACGGGTACGCGACGAACGCGAGGAGGAAGAGGACGCCCGGCGTCAGCATCAGCCAGCTGAACGCGCCTTCCCGCTCGAGCACGCCGCGCACGGATAGTTGACGACGCGCCGCGACCGGGGCCGATCGAGCCAGCGGCTCCGGCCTTACCGCCATGAGATCACTTCGCCTTGTAGATCTGCTTGAGCTGCGCGGCGGCGGTAGCGATGACGTCCTTGGTCGAGTCGCCCCGGCAGGCCTTCGCGAACATGTCGACCAGCACGTACTTCGCGTTGCTCTCCGACAGCGCGTGGCCGGCCGGTCCGGGCCACCCGTGCAGGTGCGAGGTCTTGAGCGACTCCTTGAAGGGCAGGTAGCGCGGGTCCGCGTTCCACATCGGGTGGTTGTCGTAGCCCTGGAGGTAGGGCGCGTAGTAGGCGTCGCCCGCCACGAGCCACCGCGAGAGCTGCTTGTCGTCGTAGAGCCAGCGCAGGAACGCCTTGGCCGCGGCGGGGTCGGAGGCGTGCGAGGCGATCGCGTGAGACTGCGGGTTGTAGAGGTGGAAGCGACCCTTGGGGCCCTGGGGATTGAGCCCGTGGTCGGTGACCTTGGCGATCTCCGGGAAGTCCCGCTTGGCGACGATCAGGATCGACATCGCGTTGTTGGTGCAGGAGATCTGCTCGCCGAAGAACGCCTTGTTGTTGCTCACGTCGGTCCACCCCAGCACGTCCTCCAGCATCGTCTCCTGGTAGAACTTCCGGCAGAAGTCGACCGCCTTGGCCGTCTCCGCCGAGTCGATGAGGACGGTCTTGCCGTCCTTGTCGACCTCGCGGCCGCCGTAGGACCAGAGCAGCGGGTACATCCAGCCGTGGTTGTCGCCGAAGCCGTGCCCGATCTCGAAGCCGAACGGATGCCCCTTCTTCTTGAGCAGGCGGCCGGCGGAGAGCAGATCCTCCCAGGTGTCGGGGAACTTGTTGACGCCCACCTCCTTGAACCAGTCGGTGCGGTAGCACTCGAGCTGGCCGATGTTGCCCCACGGGATCGCCTTCCACTTCTTGTTCACGACCACCGCGTCGAAGATGTTGTCGTGCCACGGGCCGATCTTCTTGCCGATCTCCGTCGCCACGTCGGTGACGTCCAGCAGGCCCTGATCGAAGAGGTGCGGCCAGTTCAGGCCGGTGCCGACGATCTCCGGTCCGGCCTTCGTCTCCACGATCGTGGTGAGGCGCGTGAGCATGCTCCCCACGCTGACCGTCTCGTAGCCCACCTTGATGCCGGTCAGCTTCTCGTACTCGGGGGAGAGGGTCTTGACGAAGAAGTCGTCGAAGCCCTTGATGAACGAGCTCTCGTGGACGACGGTCATCGACTTCGGCGCGGCGCCCACGCGCCGGGGAGCCAGCGCGGCCGCGCCGCCGGCCAGGGCGGCGGTCAGGAACTCTCGTCGAGTACTCATGGGACGTCCTCCGTTGGGAGCGGGCGGGATGAGGGCCGGTTCATTGCTCGCGGGACAGAACCGGGGGGACGCGCGCGACCTGCGGCGCACGGACAGGACCGATCAACTCCAGGCACTAGCCGCATCCGTGCCTCCGAGAAATGTGCCGGTCTGACGTGTGCGGCACTCTAGGCCCGGCCGCCCGTCCTGTCAAGGTATCCGGGGCCCTTTCCGGGTTGACCGGCGCCCGTCCCGGGGCTAGGGTCGGGCCCGCGCGACCGCCCCGCGGCGGCCGCCGCGTGGCCCGGGACCGGATTCCGTTCCCCGAGGAGGATCAGACATGCTCCGCATCGTGCTGGTCGTGATCGGCGTCGTCTTCATCGTCGGTATCTACCCGCTGAGCCTGATCTGGCCATCGGGCTGGACGTGGGGGACCGGGCATTCCCACTACCTCATGATGATCCTCGGCCTGTACGCGACGCTCGGCGTGTTCCTGCTGATCGCCTCCCGCAACCCGCTCGCGCACCGCAGCCTGATCTGGTTCACGGTGTGGTCGAGCGTCGTGCACGCCGTCATCATGGCGGTGCAGGCCTTCGGCGATCCGGCGGAGCGCGGCCATCTGTGGGGCGACGTGCCGGCACTCCTGGTGATCGCGATCGTGCTCGCCGCGCTCACCCCGCGCGGGCGGGCCATGGCCTGAGTCCGGCTACCCGGCCGACGGACGGGTCGCGGGGCCCACCACCTCCATGAGGGCTCCGAGCCCGCGGTGGAAGGTGGGTGCCCCGCCCGACACCACGCAGGCCTCCAGGACCTCGAACAGCTCGGCGGGAGTCGCCCCGAACTGGATCGCCCGGCGCATGTGGGCCACCAGGCCGGCTCGCTCGCCGCCGCGGAAGCAGAGCAGCGCGATGGCCACGAACTCGCGCACTTTGGCCGAGACGTGCCGGCCCTCGCCCAGCGAGAGCTCGTAGAGCCGGTTCTAGGCCTCGACGAACTCGGGGTCCTGGCGCGCCGCGAACTCCCACTCCGGGTACATGTAGCCCCGGGCCGCTTTCATCTTGGCGATCAGCGCTTCGGCCTGCTGCTCTCGATTAGCGTCGGTCAAACCGCAGCCCCTTTTCTGGTATTCGCTCGGCTCGCCTTCGGCTTCACCTCGCCCAGCCACTTGGCGATCAGCGCTTCGGCCTGCTGCTCTCGATTGGCGTCGGGCATGTCTAGTCCTTTGGCAGGCCGAGCACGCGCTCGCCGATGATGTTGCGCTGGATCTCACTGGTGCCGCCCGCGATGGTGTACTGCCGCGCGCTCAGGACGCGGTTGTACCAGCGCGGGCCGTCGGGGACCTGCTCGCTCGACCGGTTCACGAGCGCGTGCGGGCCAAGCAGCTCGCCCACGAAGTCCGCGATGCGCACCCCCAGCTCCGAGCCGAAGAGCTTGAGGATGGAGCCCTCGGGCCCGGGCGGCTCACCGCGGAGCTGCCGGGTCAGGTTGCGCATGCGCGTGTAGCGCTGGCACTGCGCCTCGATCACGAGCTGGGCGAAGCGCTGGCGAATGACCGGATGCTCCCACGCGGGGCGCCCGTCGAGCTGCACCCGGGTGGCCAGGACGCGCAGCCGGGCCAACTGCTCCTCGTGGCCGCGGCCGCCGCCGCCCTTGCGCTCGTACATGAGGGTGGTCATCGCGGGCTTCCAGCCCTCGTTCTGTCGACCGATCAGGTTGGCCTTCGGGACCTCCACGTCCACGAAGAACACCTCGTTGAAGTGGCGGTGGCCGTTCAGCAGCACGAGGGGGCGCACCGTGATGCCGGGGGTCGTCATGTCCACCAGCAGGTAGCTGATGCCGCGATGCTTGGGCGCGCTCGGGTCGGTGCGCACGAGCAGGTAGATCCAGTCCGCGAACTGCGCGCCCGACGTCCACACCTTCTGGCCGTTCACCACGAAGTGGTCCCCCCGCTCCTCCGCCCGCGTGCGGAGGCCCGCGAGGTCGGAGCCCGCGCCCGGCTCGGAGTAGCCCTGGCACCAGATGTCGTCGCCGCCCAGGATGCGCGGCAGGTAGCGCTGCTTCTGCGCCTCGGTGCCCCATTCGATGATGGTGGGCCCCGCCATGCCGATGCCGGAGTAGCCGGGCAGCACCGGGGCGCGCGCCCGGAAGCACTCCTCGTCGTAGATGACCTGCTCCATCAGGGTGGCCCCGCGTCCGCCGTACGCTTTCGGCCACGAGATGCCGACCCAGCCCGCGGCGAACATCCGGCGCTGCCATGCGCGCCGGCGCTCGAACGTCTCGCGGTCCGGCGCCACCCGCTCGTCGGTCGGGTCCTCGATGCGCAGGTCGTCGGTGAGGTTGGCGGCGAGCCAGCCGCGGATCTCCCCGCGGAACTGCTCCTGCTCGGGCGTGTAGGTGAAATCCATGCGCCACTTCTAGCACCGGTGCGTCCCCGACTCAAGGCGTGCTAGGATCGCGGTACCCTGGCGTCGTGTTTCGCCGCGGTATTCCTGGCCCACGGAGGCGGCATGGCTCACAAAGGCATGAAGTTCGGCATCTTCCTGGCCCCCTTCCACAAGGTCGGCGAGAATCCCACGCTGGCGCTCGGCCGGGACATGGAGCTGATCGAGTGGATGGACTACCTCGGCTACGACGAGGTGTGGATCGGCGAGCACCACTCCGCCGGCTGGGAGCTGATCGCCTCGCCCGAGGTCTTCATCGCCGCCGCCGCCGAGCGCACGCGCCACATCATGCTGGGCTCCGGGGTCACGAGCCTCCCCTACCACCACCCGCTGATGGTCGCCCAGCGCTTCGTGCAGCTCGACCACATGACGCGCGGCCGCGCCATGCTCGGCATCGGGCCGGGCGCGCTCGTCTCCGACGCCTACATGATGGGCATCGAGCCGGTCACCCAGCGCGCCCGGATGGACGAGTCCCTCGACGCGATCATGCAGCTGCTCCGCTGCGAGGAGCCGGTGACGCTCAAGACCGACTGGTTCGAGCTGCGCGAGGCCCGCCTGCACCTCGCGCCCTACACCGATCCGCACTTCCCGATCGCGGTGGCCAGCACGATCACCCCGGCGGGGGTGATGACCGCGGGCAAGCACGGCATCGGGGTGCTCTCGCTGGGCGCGGGGCTGCCCGGCGGGCCCGAGGCGCTCTCCAACCAGTGGAAGATCGCCGAGGAGACCGCGGCCAAGAACGGCAAGACGATGGACCGCAAGAACTGGCGGCTCGTCGTCAACGTGCACGTCTCCGACGACGACGAGAAGGCGCTCCAGGAGGTGGGCCGCGGCGAGCGGCACGAGACGGTGACCTACTTCGAGGACACGCTCGGCCGTCCTCCGGGCCGCGCCGACGATCCGCTGCGCGAGGGCGTGAAGATGGGTACCACGCTGGTCGGCACGCCCGACACGGTGATCCGCGGCATCGAGCGGCTGCAGGAGCTGAGCGCGGGCGGCTTCGGCGGCGTCCTCTTCCGCGCCCACGAGTGGGCCAACCGCGAGCAGACCCTCAAGAGCTACGAGCTGTTCGCGCGCTACGTCATGCCGCGCTTCCAGGGCTCGCTCGGCCCCATCCGCGATTCCAACGAGTGGGCGCGCAGCAACCGCAAGACCATCTTCAGCCCCAACGTCGAGGCGGTTCGCCGCGCGTTCACGGACGCGGGCCGGACGGTGCCGGCCGAGTTCCGCAACCGTACCGTGGGCGCGCGGGACGTGGACGACTCGAAGCCGTCCTAGCCGCGTTCCCAACCCGATCTTCGTGGCGGTGGCCGTCTTCGCCCGGCGATTGATCGTCCCGACGGTGGCGGTGTTGCTGGCCGCGCTGGGACCGGCCCCGCCCGTCCAGGCGCGCATCGTCGTGGTACGCGTCGATCGCACCGAGCCCTTCGCGGACGGCGCGTCCTTCGGCACGGCAGGCGCCTACGAGCGCGTGGTGGGGGTGGCGCGCGGCGAGGTGGACCCGCGGGACCCCGCCAACGCGGGCATCGTCAACCTCGACCGGGCGCCCCGCAACGTACGCGGCCTCGTGGAGTACGAGACCGACTTCTTCCTGCTGCGCCCCACCGATCCCGCGAAGGGCAATGGCAAGATCGTCTACGAGGTCAACAATCGCGGCCGCAAGCTGCTCTTCCTCTACTTCATGGACGCGACCACCGGCGGCAACGATCCGCGCACCGCGGCCGACGTGGGCGACGGGCTGCTGCTGCGCCAGGGCTACACGCTCGCGTGGAGCGGGTGGGATCCGGGCGCTCCGCGCGCGGCGGGCGGGCTCGCGATGGAGGCGCCGGTGGCGTCGGCGGACGGGCGGCCCATCGTGCGGACGATCCGCGACGAGCTGGTCTCCGGCACCCGCGGCCAGCCGGTGGAGGTCTTCCGCCTGAGCTACGAGGCGGCCACCCTCGATCAGGCGGCGGCCCGGCTCACCGTGCGCCGCAACGAGGCGCACCCGGCCTCCGAGGTGCCGGCCGGCGAGTGGGCCTACGTGGACGGGCGCTCGATCCGCCTGCTGCCGGCGGGCACGCGGCCCGGGCCCGGCACGATCTACGACTTCAAGTACCCGGCGCGCGATCCCGCCGTGCTGGGGCTCGGCCTGGCCGCGACCCGTGACTTCGTGGCGTTCCTGCGCTACGAGCCGGGCGGACCGGCGGCGCCGAACCCGGCCGGGAGCGGGATCCGCGCGGTGCTGGCGGTGGGCATCTCGCAGAGCGGCCGCTACCTGCGCGATCACATCGCGCAGGGCTTCAATCGCGACGAGGCAGGACGCCGGGTCTTCGACGGGGTGCTCGCCCACATCTCGGGCGTGGGGCGCGTGTTCCTCAACGCGGAGTTCGGGCAGCCGGCCCGCACGAACACCCAGCACGAGGATCACCTGGTGCCGGAGAACGAGTTCCCGTTCTCGAGCGCCCGCCTCGCCGATCCGGTCACCGGCCGGAGCGGCGCGTTGCTGCGCGGCGACGGCTCCGATCCGCGGCTGATCGAGGTCAACACCTCGACGGAGTACTGGCAGAAGGGCGCCTCGCTGCTCCACACCGATCCGCTCGGGCGGCGCGACGCGACTCTGCCCGCGGGGGTGCGCGCCTACCTCGTGGCGGGCACCCAGCACGGCGGGCGGGCCGGGCTCACCGCGGCGCCGGGCCCCTGCGCGAACCCGCGCAATCCGCACAGCCCGTCGCCCGCGCTCCGGGCCCTGCGGGTGGCTCTCGACCGCTGGGTGAGCGACGGCGTCGAGCCGCCTCCGAGCCGCGTGCCCTCCTTCGCGAGCCGGACGCTGGTGCCCCCCGACGCGACCGGCTTCCCGCCCATCCCGGGCGTGCGCCGCGTGCTCGAGGTCAACCGGCTCTCGGTCTTCGGCGACTGGGTCGACCCGCGGCCCGATCCCGCGAAGACCTACCGGCCGCTGGTGTCGCGCGTGGATGGCGACGGCAACGAGGTGGCCGGTATCCGCCTGCCCGCCATCGCGGTGCCGCTCGGCACCCACACCGGGTGGAATGTCTACCGGGAGCCCTTTCCCGACGGCGAGCTGTGCGATCGCGACGGCACCTTCGCGGCCTTCGCGCGGACCCGGGCCGAGCGGCTGGCCACGGGCGACCCGCGGCCTTCCCTCGAGGAGCGCTACGGCAGTCACGCGGGGTACGTGGCGCGCGTCGACGCGGCGGCGGCCGAGCTGGAGCGGGCCCGGCTGCTGCTGCCGGAGGACGCCGAACGGATCCGGGCCGCGGCCCGGCGCGCCGATCCGCTCGCCCCCTGAGCGATGAGCCTCGAGCTGCGCGACGCGCGTCGCTCGCCGGCCGATCGGGAGTGGCTGACCAACGTCTACCCGCTCTACCTGCACGACCTCTCCGAGTTCGACGATCACTACTACACCCTGGATGATCGCGGCGTCTGGATGCCCGATCACCGGGCGAGCTGGCTCGAGGCGGACGGGGATCACCCGCTGATCCTCGTCGACGCCGGTCGCCGGGCGGGCTTCGCGCTCGTGAACCAGGCCCCGTCGCCCCACATGCAGCCGGGCATGGACTTCCGGATGTCCGAGTTCTTCGTGCTCCGGAAGCACCGGCGGCAGGGTGTCGGGCGTCGGGCCGTCTTCACGCTCTTCGACCGGTTCCGCGGCAAGTGGGAGATCTTCGAGCTGGCCCGCAACACGATCGCGATCAGCTTCTGGCGTCGCGTGATCGGCGAGTACGGGACCGGTCGCCACGAGGAGACGACCGACGAGCTAGGCGTGCGGCAGGTCATCGACACGAGCCGGTAGTGGCGGGCATGGCAGGAGGCTCTGAGCGGTCTACCAGCGCCTCGTCTCCCCCGGCTTGAGGACCCAGGCCACCGCCGGATCGAGATGCCGCCGCTCGATCTCGGCGGCGAGGCGCATCGGGGGCTCGTCGTAGGGCTCGCGGGCGAGGGCGAAGGTGCCCCAGTGCACGCCGAGGAAATGCGCGGCGCGCAGGTCGAGGGAGGCCTGCACCGCGTCCTCGGGTGACATGTGCACCGGCTTCGCGATCTCCCGCGGGGTGTAGGAGCCGATCGGCAGGGCGGCGAGATCGAACGGGCCGAGGGCGTCGCCGATCTGGTGGAAGTGGCGGTAGTAGCCGGTGTCGCCCCCGAAGTAGAAGTGCTTCGACCCCAGCACCGCCCAGGAGGACCAGAGCCGCCGGCCCTGATCGAGCACGGTGCGCCCGCTGCCGTGCTGGGCCGGCGTGCAGACCACCGTGAGGCCCTTCACCACCAC
Source organism: Candidatus Methylomirabilota bacterium (assembly GCA_035312605.1). GTDB lineage: Bacteria > Methylomirabilota > Methylomirabilia > Rokubacteriales > CSP1-6 > CAMLFJ01. The sequence continues at coordinate 5,586 of DATGBR010000032.1, read as the reverse complement.
CGACTCGCCCCAGTCGAGCTCGATCGCGTTGCTGATCCCCCGATCCGCGAGCCACGCCTTGATGCCCTTCGGCACAATGAACTGCGGGTCGAACTTGCGGGCGAGCCGCCGGACGGTCGGCTCGTCGAGGTGATCGTAGTGGTCGTGGGAGATCAGGACGAAATCGATCCGCGGCAGGGAGTCGAGCGCGATGCCCGGCGGCGTGTAGCGGCGCACCCCGATGAAGCCGCTGAACGGGCCGCTGCGATCGTTCCAGTTGGGATCGGTGAGGAAGGTCACCCCGTCGAGCTGCACCAGCACCGTGGAGTGGCCGATCCAGGTGACGGTCGCGGCGCGGGAGCCTCCGCGCAGGGTGGCCCAGTCGGGCGTACCCGCGGGGAGGGCGGCGACCCGACGCTCGGTGAAGAGCCACGTGCCTCCGATCACCAACGAGTGCAGCCGGGCCCAGTAGGAGGCGCGTCGATACTCCGGGTCGACGTTCTTGTACGCGCTCCCCGCGTGCTCGGCGGGGCTGAACCCGTCCACCGCCCGCGACGCCGGCATCTGCGCGCGCGAGGGGGAAGGACCGGCGGCGGGGAAGCCGTCTCCCGCCACCGCGGCCGCGATGAGCGCGAGGACGAGACCGACCCGACGCATCACATCTGATCGCGGAAGGGCACCGACAGGACCTCGAGGAACCGGCTCATCACCCCGCGGTTGCTCCACGCCTCGTAGGTGATCTCGCGCGACCCCTTCAGGTCGTCCTCGAACACGCCCTCGAGCCGCCGGGCGATGTCTCCGTTGTAGACCACCAGGTTCAGCTCCTCGTTCAGCTCGAAGGAGCGCCGGTCGAGGTTGGTGCTGCCCACCGTCGCCCAGATCGAGTCGATCACCATGGTCTTGGCGTGGAGCAGCGCGGCCCGGTACTCGTAGATCTTGATCCCGGCCTGGAGGAGCCGGCCCAGCTGGGAGCGGCTCGCCTGGCGGACGAGGTTGTGGTCGGTGGCGCCCGGCAGCAGGAGGACGACGCGCACGCCCCGCTGGCGCGCCTGGATCAGGGCGTTGATCATCTTGTCGTCGGGCACGAAGTAGGGGTTGGTGATGTAGATCGAGCGTCTCGCCGACGACATCGCGAGGAGGAACATGGTGTACATCGCCACGCTGCCTCCCGCCGGCGAGCTGCGCACGATCTGCGACTCCACCGTGCCCTTGGCCTCGATGGGCCACGGGAAGTAGTCGGGTCCGCCCAGGGCGGCCCCGGTCGCCTCGAGCCAGTTGTCGACGAACGCGCCCTGCAGCTGAGCGACGACCGGGCCGTCCAGGCGGATGTCGGTGTCGCGCCACTGCCCCTCCTGCTTGCCGTCGCCGCTCCACTTGCCACTCGTCCCGGAGCCGCCGGTGACTCCGACCCGCCCGTCCACTACCAGGATCCGGCGGTGATTGCGGTTGTTGACGCGGTCGATGCTCCACGGGGAGAGCGGGCGATAGAGCGCGAGCTCGCACCCGGCCTCGGTCAGCCAGTCGCGGTACTGCGACGGCATCATGAGCGATCCGACCGCGTCGACCAGCACGTGGACCTTGACCCCTGCGCGGCAGCGCTCGGCGAGGGCCTGGGCCGTGTCGGCCGCGGGCGCGCCTTCCTCGAAGACGTACTGCGCGTAGGTGATGCTCTTGCGCGCGGAGCGGATGAGGTCGAGCTTGGCCGGGAAGATCTGGTCCCCGTTCAGCAGCACGTCGACGCGGTTCCCGCCGACGACCGAGCCGCCCGCGTACCCGACCAGGGTGGCCCGGAACGACGGCTCCGCGATCCGGAGGTCGGGGATCTCCAGATGGGGCTGGACGTGCCCGCAAGCGCCCGTCAGGAGGAAGGCGGCCAGCAGTGGGAGTATCACCCGAGCCCCGATTGGGCGGCGCCGCCTCACCCGACTCACAGCCGCCGCAGCTCTTCGATCCGCTCTCCCGTCGCAGGGTGGGTGCTGAGGAAGCCGCCGCCGCTGTCCCCCGACGTGTTCATCAGCCAGGTGAGCGTGTTGATCATCACGTCCTTGTTGCGGCCGACGCGCTGGAGCAGCTCGACCCCGTGACGATCCGCCTGGTACTCCTCGCTGCGGCTGTACTTGCTCTGGATCAGCGCGCCCGCGACCGGTACCACCCGGCCGGCTCCCGGGATGATCTGGTCCAGGATGACCGCTCCGATCCCGATGCCGGTGCCGAGTGCCTGGGCCTTGGCCACGTGGCCCAGGTCCTGGTGGGCTACCTCGTGGGCCATCACCGCCAGGAGTTGATCGTCGCTGGCCTTCTCGAGGAGCCCGGTCGTGACGTAGAACTCCCCGTTCCCCGCGTTCGCCGCGTTGATGGAGGGATCGTCGAGGATCCCGACCTTCACCTGGTTCGAGGCCAGCGGCTTGTCCATGGCCTTGAGCAGGGGAATCATCGCCTTCTTCAAGCGCTCGACCTGGGCCGGATCGACCGTCTTCTGCGAAGCGGTGGGCGCCTTCGCGGCGGGTGCCGGCTGGGTGGATCCGGTCCGGCCGGACGCGGGCGTCGTCGAGGCGGTCTCGACCGCACAGCCGTTCAGGAAGACGGCCGCGACGAGGGCACCTCCGACGATCGCCCGCGCCCTCATCGCCGATCCCGGGTGAGACGGGCCGGGCGGATGGCGTCCTGACCCGCCTGCAGGGTCGAGGTCACCTGGTCCTTGGCCGAATCGAACATCTCCTCGGCGGTCGACTGGACCGCCTGCAGCGTCTCGGCCGCCGCGAGCCGCGCGGTGCGGCCCCGGGTGCTCGCGAAGCGACGGATCTCGTCGCCCCACACGTATACCGCGATACCTCCGACGATCGCTCCCAGCAGGAATCGACTCGACATCGCTCCCTCCTTTTCTCTCGCCGCTTTCGCTACGCGGCTTTCGGAATTGGCCACTCGACCCCCGCGCTCCGGTGGAGCTCGTGGCCGCAGGGCTCGAGCTGGATCACCAGCGCGTCGCCGCGCTCGTGCCAGTCCTCGACCGCTCGGAACGCTTCACAGGAAAGGCAGTACAGCGTCGGTGTCCCTCTCATCGCACACCTCCCGTCGTCTTGGTTTCCAGGTGAGGGGTCTCCGGGCCGGCCCCACCGGTCACGGTTTGCGTCTTGGCGCACTCCGGGCAGACCTCGAGCTCGGTGTCGTAGGCGATGCCGTGGATCGGGCATCTCACGACTGGGATCGGCGCGGGACGGCGGCGGAAGAGCAGCCCGAACAGCAGGGCCGCGCCCGCGGTGGCGAGCACCGCCGCCGTCACCAACCGTCCGACTTGTGCGTAGGGCATCAGAGCCGTCCGGTGAGGAGCAGGATGATGAGAACCAGCAGAATGAGGCCCGCGCCACCGCTTGGATACGGCCCCCAGCCCGAGCTGTACGGCCAGGTCGGCAAGGACCCCACCAGGATGAGAACGAGAATGACGATCAGGACGATTGACACTGCGCGTCCCCCCCTTCGTGCCCCGAGTGAGCATGGTCGATTGGCTTTCTCGAATTCGACGAGCGGCGGGTTGCCCCGCCGCCCGCCCGTGAATTCCTACCGGTTGTGACCGCCGCCCGGCTGCGGGTTGCGGCCCGGCTCCTGCTGCTGCTGTCCCTGGCGATCCTTGTCCTTGTCGTGGCCGGGCTGGCCCTGGCCGGGCTGACCCTGACCCGGCTGGCGCTGCCCGGGCTGACCCTGACCAGGCTGACCCTGGCCCTCGCGTCCCTTCTCCATGGTGCTCATCGTGTTGCTCCTTTCTTCCCGGCCGCCTCAGCGGGCCCGGGATCTCCGCCGCCGCGGGATGCGGGCTCCCGACCGACGAGCCTCGCTCAGCGCGATGGCGACGGCCTGCTTCCGCTTCCGAACTTTTCCGCCCGAGCCCGAGCGGAGGGTACGGTGCTTGTACTCGCGCATCACCTTGCTGACCTTGCCGCGACCCTTCGCGGGCCGCCGGCCGGTTCGCCGTGTCGTGCGCTTCTTCGCCATCAGTGGCTCCCGCGTTTGCCGCTTACTTGTTGGCCGAGCGAACGGTCAGCTCGTTCTTGACCGACTTCACGCCCGACACCATGCGCGCCTGCTCGGAAGCCTTGGCCGCCGCGGTGATGGTGGGCACCTCGCCGGTCAGGGTCACCACGCCGCCGTCGGTGCGCACGTCCACCTTCTTCAGCTGGGCGTCCCGGGTCATGCGGCTCTCCACCGCCTTGGCGATGTCCTTGTCATTGGCGTCGACCGCCTTGCGGGCCGCGGGCGCCACCACCTGGAGATCGTTCTTCACCGACTTCGCGCCCTCGATGCCCGACGCGACCTCGGCCGCCGCGGCCTTGGCCTCGGCGCTGTCGACCTTGCCGCGCAGGTGCACGATGCCGCTCTTGGTGTCGACGCTGACCTGGGTCCCCTTCACGCGCTCATCCGAGAAGAGGGCGATCTTGGCCTTGGACGTCACCCAGCTGTCGCTGACCGCGGTCTTCGCCTCCTGGGTGGTGCTCTTCGCAGTGTCCTTCGCCTGCTCCATCTTGTTCTCGACCTTGTCCTTGGTCGTCTGGGCCTGCGCCGCGAAGGGCGCCGCCACCACGAACGCGCCGAGAACCGTGACCACCATCATCTGTCCGTACCGCATGGGTGCTTCCTCCTTGAAGTGTCGGTTGAGTTGACTGCAGTGGTGAGCGGGCTTCCGTTACCGCCGCGGCAGCGGCGGTGGCGGGGGCGGAGTGGCGCCCGCCGGCACCCACACCCAGTAGTTGGGCGACGCGGTGGTGCCGTCGCCGTACATCGTCCAGCGCCCCTCGGGATAGGTGACCACGCGGTCCGAGGGGGCCTGAGTGATCACGGTCGTCGTCGGCGGCGGAGCCGGAGACTGGACGACACGCTCCTTCTCGGTGCTGCTGTAAATGCAACCGCCCATGGTGGTGGCGGCCAGCGCCATCATCGTCACCAGCAGGGGGATCCTGGTCGTGCTCTTCATATCGGCGTCTCCTGTCCTTCGCTGGGTCGCGGCGAATCTGACCGCCGCGAGCGGCCCTCCTCGTCGAGCTGAACCGGGCGGCCCGCCCCAGCGTCGCGGTCGCTGCGCTCCGGCTCGCGATCCACGCCACCTTCACGCGGACTGCGCACGTCGCGATCCGGGTCCTGGAGATCCTTCCGTCCGATCCGCGGCGGCTGCTTTTCTCTCGGTTCTTTCATGGTGTTCTCCCCGTCGTGTGAGCTTTGCGATGACCGCGACACACACGGACAAGGCAGCAAGCGGAATGCCACCGCCGAAGTGCACGAGGAACAAGGGCGATCTGTATCGGGACCGCGAGGCCAACGCTCCGGGTCCGGTAAAGACACCCGCGTAGTTCCTTCCCCCGCATCGACCCGCGCGCGGACCCGTCCGCGTGGCCTTTCCATGGTGTGGAACGTGCACCCGTCGACCGGTGCGTTCAGCTCAATCCGAAGGGGAAACGGAGGACGTGAGGATGCCAACCACGACGGAGACGAGTCTGTATCGGGCGGTGCGGCGGGATGCGCGGCGACGCGCGGAGCACGTCATGCGCGAGGGCATCACGGTGGGGCTCATCGGGGCCGCGGTCGCGATGCTGCTCTTCCTGGGAGTCGACCTGGCCGCAG
>DATGBR010000031.1:0-8431 GCA_035312605.1 Candidatus Methylomirabilota bacterium | reverse complement strand
CAGGGACCCCCTGCTGCACATCGGCGAGGGCGTGTGCTACGCGGACGCGGCGGCCGAGCTGCTGCAGTTCGCGGAAGCGGCCCAGATCCCGGTGATGACCACGCTCAAGGCCAAGGGCGTGTTCCCGGAGAACCACCCGCTGTCCATCGGCGTGCGCGGCTCGATGGTCGATCACTTCCTGCGCAAGTGCGACCTGCTGTTCTCGATCGGCTCGAGCCTCTTCCCCGGCCGCTTCAGCCACGCGGTGCCGGACGCCCACAAGAAGACCATCGTGCAGTGCACGATCGACACCCTCGACATCAACCGCAGCTACGAGACCCGGCACGCGGTGATCGGCGACGCCAAGCTCACCCTCCAGGCCCTGGTCGCCGAGCTTCAGGCCAAGGGCGCGCGCAAGAAGCCGGAGGTGCTGGAAGAGATCCGCGGGGCGCGGCAGGCCTTCAAGGACAAGTTCCGCCCGTGGCTCGAGTCCACCGAGACGCCGATCAACCCCTATCGGGTCTTCGGCGACCTCGCCAAGGTCCTCGATCCCAGGAACTCGTTCCTCACCGCCGACTCCGGCAGCACCCGCGACCAGACCAGCACCGTGTACGAGGCCCAGATCCCGCGCGGCTACCTCGGCTGGGGCAACGTCTCCACGCTCGGCTTCAGCCTGGCCGGTGCGGTGGCGGCCAAGCTCGCCTACCCGCAGCGGCAGTGCGTGCTGGTGACCGGCGACGCGGGCGTCTGCTACATGATGGGCAACTTCGAGGCGGTCGCGCGCTACAAGATCGGCATCACCACGATCCACATCAACAACGGCGGCTACTCGGGCTACGGTCCCGGATTCTGGGGCGAGGGCCACGACCCCTACACCTGGAAGGTGTCCGACCACGGCAACGCGTGCATGGCCAGCATGGCGCGCGCGGTCGGCTTCCACGGCGAGGACGTGAGCCAGCCCGCCGAGATCATCCCCGCCCTCAAGCGTGCCTTCGACGAGAACGCCAAGGGCCGCCCCGCGTTCGTGGAATTCATCTGCTCGCATCACCCGGTGCACGGCGGCTGGGTGCGGTAGCCGAGAGGAGACGGAAAGCCATGGCAGACGTGGACGCATTCTCCAGCGCAACCTCGCTCGTGGCCGCGCTCCGCAGCGGCACCATCGGCGCCCGGGAGCTGACCGAGCTGTACATCCGCCGCATCGAGCGCCACGACCCCGCGCTCAACGCGGTGGTGGTGCGCGACTACACGCGCGCGCGCGAGCAGGCGATCGCGGCCGAGCACGCCCGGGCCCGCGGCGAGCACCGGGCCCTGCTCGGCCTGCCGATCACCCTCAAGGAGTCCATCAACGTCACCGGCCTCCAGACGACCTGCGGAGTGCCGGAGTGGAAGGGCTACATCTCCCAGCACGACGCGCCGGTCACCACCCGCACCCGCGCCGCCGGCGCGGTGCTCCTCGGCAAGACCAACGTGCCGCCCATGCTGGCGGATTGGCAGTCGGCCAACCCGATCTTCGGGCGCACCAACAACCCGTGGGACCGCGGACGCACGCCGGGCGGCAGCAGCGGCGGCAGCGCAGCGGCCATCGCGGCGGGGCTCAGCGCGCTCGAGGTCGGCTCGGACATCGGCGGCTCCATCCGCGTGCCGGCCGCCTTCTGCGGGATCTACGGGCACCGCCCGAGCGAGACCCTGCTCCCGCGCAGCGGCCAGTTCCCGATGCCGCCCCTGCCCAACCCCGCAGTCGTCATGGGGGTGCAGGGTCCGCTCGCCCGCAGCGCGGAGGATCTGGAGCTGGCCCTCTCGGTGCTGGCCGGCCCCGAGGTGGGCGAGGACGTGGCGTGGAAGGTGACGCTGCCCGCGGCCCGGCGCGAGCGCCTGGCCGACTTCCGGGTGGCGGTGCTGCCCCCGATCCCGTGGCTTCCGGTGGACGAGCAGATCACCGCGGCGCTCTCAGACCTGACCGGCCGCCTCACCAAGATGGGCGCGGTGGTCAAGGAGATCCAGCCGGACGGGCTCGGCGATCACCGCGAGTACCACGGCTTCTACCGGACCTTGCTCTCGGCGGTGACCGGCGCGCGGGTGGACGCGGAGACGCGGCGCCAGCGGATCGCGACGTTCCGCGCCGCGGGCGACGACCTCTCGCTGGGCGCCGCGCGCGGGCTCGAGGGCACCGCGGGCGACTACCTCCTGTGGAACGGCCGCCGCGAGCAGCACCGCGCGGCCTGGCGGGCATTCTTCCGCGAGTGGGACGTGCTGCTGGCCCCCGCCATCAACGTGCTCGCCTACCCGCACATCGAGCGCGCGTGGCCGGCCGACAACAGCGATCTCTCGCTCACCTTCACGGTCAACGGTCGGTCGGTGCCGTACCTGCGCGGCCTGTGCTATCCGGCGCTGTCCACGGTGCCGGGCCAGCCCGCCACCGCGTTCCCGGTGGGCCTCTCCCGCGAGGGGCTGCCGATCGGCCTCCAGGCGATCGGGCCCTATCTGGAGGACCTGACCCCGATCCGCTTCACCGCGCTCCTGGCCCGCGAGATCGGCGGCTACCGCAAGCCGTCCGGCTACGACGAGTCCTAGGCCCAGGGGAGGATCGATGCTGACGATCGACGGGCACTGCGAGCCCCGCTTCACCGCAGTCCGCGAGGAGTTCTTCCGGAACTTCACCGCGCGCGGGGACGTCGGCGCCGCAGTCTGCGTCTACCTCGACGGGGTCCGGGTGGTGGACTGCTGGGGCGGCCACGCCGACGCCAAGCGCGCGCGGCCGTGGACGGCCGACACCATCGTCAGCGTCGCCTCCACCACCAAGGGGATGGTCGCGCTCTGCGCCCACATGCTGGCCGAGCGCGGCAAGCTCGACCTGGACGCGCCGGCGGCCCGCTACTGGCCGGAGTTCGCCCAGGCCGGCAAGCAGGACATCCCGGTACGCTGGCTCCTGAGCCACCGCGCCGGGCTGCCCGCCATTCGCCGGATGCTGCCGGCGGAGGCCTTGTTCGACTGGTCGGCCATGACCGCGGCCCTCGCGGACAGCGCGCCGTGGTGGACGCCGGGCAGCCGCCACGGCTATCACGCGATCACCTACGGCCACCTGGTGGGCGAGATCATCCGGCGCGTGGATGGGCGGAGCGTCGGCGCCTTCCTCCACGAGGAAGTCACCGGCCCGCTGCGCGCCGACTTCTTCATCGGCGTGCCCGAGGCGGTCGACGCGCGCGCGGCCGCCGTGCTGCCGCCCCCGCCCCCGGCCGAGCCCACGATCTGGGACACCATCCTCGCCGATCCTGAATCCGTCTCCGGCCGCGCGTTCCTGAATCCGCCCCGGTCCCCGGACCTGGTCAACACGCGTGCCTGGCGCGCGGCGGAGATCCCGGGAGCGAACGGTCACACGAGCGCCCGTGGGGTGGCCCGTGTCTACGCGACGCTGGCCCGCGGCGGCGAGCTCGACGGCATCCGCCTGCTCACGCCTGCTGCCATCGACCGCGCCATCGTCGAGCAGTCCTCGGGCCGTGACGAGGTGCTGACCCTCCCCACCCGTTTCGCCACCGGCTTCATGCTCGGCCTGCCGGGCGGGGTGTTCAACTGCGGCCCCGGAAGCCGCACCTTCGGTCATCCCGGCCACGGCGGCTCGATCGGCTTCGCGGACCCGGACGCGCGCCTCGCCTTCGGCTACGTGACCAACCAGTACATCACCGGCACCGCCCGGCATCCCGACCGTCGCGTCGCGAGCCTGGTCGACGCGGTCTACGCGGCGCTGCGATGAGCCCGGCGCCCCGGCTCTCGGCGCGCGACTGCCTGCCGCGGGACGCGGGGGAGGCGCTGCTGATCGGGCGCGCCTGGTCCCCGGCGGAGGAGGGCCCGGTGGTCGTGGCGGTGCGCGGCGACGAGGTGTTCGACCTCACCCGCCAGTACCCGACCACGAGCGGCCTGCTGAACGCCGCCACGCCGGCCCAGGTGCGCGCCGCGATCAAGACCGCCGCCGCGCTGGGCTCGCTCGAGGCCCTCGCGGCCAACAGCGTCGAGGGCGCGCGCGACGCCGGGCGGCCCTGGCTCCTCGCGCCCGCCGACCTGCACGCGGTCAAGGCGAGCGGCGTCACCTTCGTGGCGAGCCTGCTCGAGCGCGTGATCGAGGAGCGCGCCAAGGGCAACCCCGCGCTGGCCGACGGGGCGCGCCGCGAGATCCAGGCGATCGTGGGCGCCGACCTGCGCGGCATCAAGCCCGGCTCGCCGGAGGCGGCGCGCGTCAAAGAGGTGCTGGTGGCCAAGGGGATGTGGTCGCAGTACCTCGAGGTCGGCATCGGGCCGGACGCGGAGCTCTTCAGCAAGTGCCCGCCGATGGCCGCGGTCGGGACCGGCGCGCGGGTCGGCGTGCACCCGGCCTCGGTGTGGAGCAATCCGGAGCCGGAGCTGGTGCTGGTGATCAACCGCGACGGCGCTATCGTCGCGGTCACCCTCGGCAACGACGTGAACCTGCGCGACGTGGAAGGGCGCAGCGCGCTCCTGCTGGGTCGGGCCAAGGACAACAACGCCTCCTGCGCGATGGGCCCGTTCTTCCGGCTGCTCGACGAGCGCTTCACCCTCGACCACGCCCGCCGCGTGACCTTCGAGACGGTGGTCGAGGGCGCCGACGGCTTCCGCATCGCGCACCAGACCCAGGTGAGCGAGATCGGCCGCGACCTGACCGAGCTGGCCGGCCAGGCCATCGGGAAATACCACCGCTACCCGGACGGCCTCGTGCTCTTCATCGGGACGATGTTCGCCCCGGTGGCCGACCGCGGGGCGCCGGGTAGCGGATTCACCCACAAGTGGGGCGACACCGTGTCGATCGCCGCGCCCGAGATCGGGCGGCTGGTCAACGAGGTCGTGGCTTGCGACGTGGCCGAGCCGTGGTCCTTCGGGACGGGCGCCTTGATGGCGAGCCTCGCCCGGCGCGGGATGCTGCGCGAGTGACCGGCTTCGCGCCCGGCTTGCCGGCCGGCTTCTCGCTGAGGCTCGTGGCGCTCACCAGGATGAAGGCGACCAGGGACGGCTGATCGCCCCGGTTGCTCCAGGCGTGGTTGGTCCCGCGTTGCACCAGCGTGTCGCCCGCCCGCAGCAGGGTCTCGCCCTCGTCCATCAGAGCCCAGATCTCCCCCGAGAGCACCAGCGCGTAGTCCACCGTGTCGGTGCGGTGCATGGCGGGATGCCGCGAGGCGTCCGGATCCATGGCGTGGCTGGCGCCCATCGCGCGGAAGGCGGCCGCGCGATCGAAGCCGCCCCCCGCCGCCGCGTCCGGCGGGAACTCGACGATCCGGAAGATGGTCCCGCTCGCGGGAGGCTCGAGCGACATCCGGCGCTTCGCCGGGTCCGCGCTCCCCGCGTTGGAGGCGGGCACCCGGTCGGTCACCCACAGATCGGTGAGCGCGAAGTCCGGGCGTCCCGGCAACGTGAGCACGTGGGGCGAGGGACCGTCGCTCGTGATCACGGAACGGCCCTGGGCGTTGTGCCCGGTCACGACGCGTCGAATCGGCTTGATCATGGCAGCCTCCCGGCCGGGACTATACACCCGCTCACTCCTCGAAGCGGCCGAGGCGGCGTAGCTCGGGGAAGAGGAGCATCCAGAGCGCGGCCACCGCGATGGTGCCGACGCCGCCCAGCAGTACCGCGGGCACGGTGCCCAGCAGGGCCGCGGCCACCCCGGACTCGAAGGCCCCGAGCTGGTTCGAGGTGCCGGTGAAGAGCGAGTGCACCGCGCTCACCCGCCCGCGCATCGCGTCCGGCGTGCGGATCTGGGCGAGCGACAGGCGGATGACCATGCTGATGACGTCGGCGGCCCCGAGCACGCTGAGCGCGACCAGCGAGAGGGCGAAGCTGGTGGAGAGGCCGAAGACGACGGTGGCCGCCCCGAACACCATCACCGACCAGAACAGGGTCCGCCCGATGCGGCGCTCGAGCGGATAGCGGGCCAGGAAGATCGAGATGGCCAGCGCCCCCACCGCGGGCGCCGAGCGCAGCAGCCCGAGCCCGACGGGCCCGGCGCCCAAGATGTCCTTCGCGTAGACCGGCAGCAGCGCGGTGGCGCCGCCGAAGAGCACCGCGAAGAGATCGAGCGACATGCCGCCCAGCAGCACCCGCCGGCTCACGATGAACGCCACGCCCGAGAACACGGTCTCCACCGTGAGCGGCTCGCGCGGGCGCGCCGCGCGCGCGACGCGGATCGCCACCGCGAGCGCGCCGGCCAGGATGAAGAGGACGCCGGCGGTGGAGTAGGCGGCGCCGGGGCCGAAGGCGTAGAGCAACCCGCCGAGCGCGGGGCCCACGATCTGCGCGGTCTGCCCGGCGGAGACGATCCAGGCCATCGCGGGGGCGATCAGCCTCCGGTCCACCACCTCCGGCACCAGCGCGCTCATGGCCGGGTTCTCGAACGCCTGGGCGGCGGCGAGCAGGGCGATCAGGCCGAAGATCATGGTGCGGGTCTGCCAGCCGCCGATGGCGCCGAGGGCGAGGGCGGCCGCGGTCGCGGCCTTCACGACCTCGCACCCGATGACGATCAGGCGGCGGTCGTAGCGGTCCGCGACCTGCCCCACCACCAGGGTCAGCAGGACCATCGGCACGAACTGGGCCAGGCCGACCAGGCCGAGGTCGAGCGCGCTGCCGGTCAGCTCGTAGAGCTGCCAGGCCACCGCGACGCCCAGCATCTGGAAGCCGACGCTGGCCAGGACCCGCGAGGAGGAGAGGAGCGCGAACGGCGGATGCCGGAGGAGCGAGCGCGAGCGGTCGGAGATCTCGCCCGCCTCTACCGGTTGGCCCGGGCCAGCACCGCGTGGAGCAGCACCGTCACCCCCGGCGAGGTGTAGTCGAGCTCGGCGTGCTCGGCCTCGTTGTGGGAGATGCCGTCGCGGCACGGGGTGAAGATCATCGCGGTAGGCGCGACGCGCGAGACGTAGTAGGCATCGTGGCCGGCCTGGCTCAGGATGTCGCGGTGGGGCACGTCGAGCGCCTGGGCCGCCTCGCGGATCAGGCGGATGCAGCCCGGGTCGAACCGCTCGCTGCCGAACTGCCACTCCCCCGCGATGCGCATCTCCACGTTGGCCCGGCGCGCGCAGTCGGGCATCGCGGCCTTGACCTCGGCCCACATCCGGTCCGCCACCGCCCGATCGGCGTGGCGCACGTCGCAGGTGAGCTGGGCGTACTCGGCGAGGATCCCCGCCTTGTTGGGCCAGGCCACCAGCCGCGCCACCGTGGCCTTGCCCTCGGTCGCGTGGTACTTCCAGCCGACGTCGTTGACCGCGACCGCCAGCATCGCTGCGCCCACCAGCGCGTTGCGCCGCCGGTCCATCGGGGTCGGCCCGGAGTGCGCGGTCTCGCCGTGCACGTCGACGTGCATGCCGCGCGCCGCGTAGCCGCCCACCACGATGCCGACCGGCACCGCCTCGCGGTCGAGGATCGGCCCCTGCTCGATGTGGAGCTCGAAGTAGGCGTCGATGGACCGCCCGCCCACTGCCTCCTTGCCCTGGTAGCCGATGCGCTCGAGCTCGGTGCCGAATCGCTTGCCGTCGTCGTCGCGCAGGTCTAGCACCCAGTCCACGTCGAAGACCCCCGCGAAAGCGCCCGAGGCCACCATCGGCGGCGTGAAGCGCGCACCCTCCTCGTTGGTCCAGCACACCAGCTCGAGCGGCCGCTTGGTGCGCACTCGGCGGTCGTCGAGGGTGCGCAGCACCTCGAGCCCGGCCAGCACGCCCACGATGCCGTCGTACTTGCCGCCCGCGAACTGGGTGTCGAGGTGGCTGCCCATCAGCACCGGGGGCAGGTGGTCGTCGACGCCGGGGCGCCGCGCGAAGATGTTGCCGACGCGATCGACCGTCACCGCGCAGCCGGCCTCGGTGCACCAGGTGATGAACAGGTCGCGCATCTCCTTGTCCGCGTCGGTGAGCGCGAGGCGGCGGAGGCCGCCTGCCTTGCCGGGGCCGATCTCGCCGGAGCGCATCACGGTGGACCAGAAGCGCGGCGCGTCGATGCCGAACAGCTCGCTCGTGGACATGGCTCTCGCGCCCTCCCGGCGCGCTCCGGTCTTACCCTGCCGCGCGCGAAGCTGTCAAGCGTGTGGGCTTCCGGCTCACGGAGAGGGATCGGCTGGCAGGCCGCGCTGCCTCAGGTAAGACTCCACGGCGTGTCCCCACAGATCGGGATGGCTCGACACCTGATGGCCGCCGACGAACTCATGGAACGCCCCTCTCCCACCGGCGGTCTGAAACGCGCCGAAATTGTCCCGGCTGTGCGACAGGGGATAGAAGGGGTCGCCGTCTCCGTAGATCCAGATCGAGTCGTAGGGATAGCGCCCGCCGCGCGAGAAGAGAGCGCGATTGACGGTCGGGGCGGAACTGCAACCCGTCCCGAGCCAGCCGCCGACGAAGTTGATCACTCCCTTGATCTGTTCCGGATGCTGTCCGGCGTATGCCACGCTCAGGATCCCGCCGCGCGAGACACC
>DATGBR010000030.1:0-4226 GCA_035312605.1 Candidatus Methylomirabilota bacterium | reverse complement strand
CAGCCGCCCCCACTCGAGTACCTTGGTCAGGATGTTGGACGCGCCCTCGCAGGCCAGGTGCACGCCGCCCAGCTGGGCCACCGAATCGTCGCCGTACTCGCTGAAGACCCGCTCGTAGAGCCGATCGGCGCGCGCGGTGCCGATGGAGCCCGCCTCCGCCGGCCGCCCGGCCGGCTCGAGGAACTCGTCCAGGAAGAGGCGGCGCAGGGACTTGGCGGAGCGGGAGTAGCGCGCGAAGAGCGCGCCTTTGACGACCTCCGGCAGGTTGACCAGAGCGAAGACGGGGCCGTCGAGCTCGGTGAAGTAGGGCGCGAGGGCCGCCCGCTCCTCGGCGGTGAACGTCTCCACGGCGGCCATCCTAGCACGCGGCCTCGAGTCCCCGGGGCCGGCCGAGGGCGCCGGACCGGGTCGAGCCCTTGCTCCGGTGGACATCTTCCCCTAGCCTATCGCCGACCGCGGGACGTTGCGCTTTCCGCGAAAGGTGAGGAGAACCGATGGCGGGGCGGGGCAGATCCGGCAAGACGAAGCGGAAGGCGGCGCGCCCGCCGAGCCGCCGCGCGCCCGCGCGACCGGCCGGCGGGCGCGGGGCCTCGTCCCGGCGCGCGCTGGAGCAATCCCTGGCCGAGGCCCTCGAGCAGCAGGCCGCCACGTCCAACATCCTGAAGGTGATCAGCGGGTCCCCCACCGCCCTGCAGCCGGTGCTGGACGCGGTGGTCGAGAACGCGGCCCGCTTCTGCGGAGCGGACGACGCCTCGCTGTTCCGGGTCGAAGGTGATCGCCTGCGCGGCGACGCGCACCACGGCCCGGTCCACCAGCCGCCCGGCTTCCAGCTGCCGCTCGCGCGGGGCTCGCTCGGGGGCCGCACCGCGCTCGAGCGGCGGACCATCCACGTCGCGGACCTCCAGGCCGAGACGGAGGAATTCCCCGAGGCCAGCGCGAACGCGCGGAGGTTCGGCTTCCGGAGCGCCCTCAGCGTGCCGCTCGTGCGAGACGGCGTGGCGATCGGGGTCATCCAGCTTCGGCGCGGCGCGGTGAGCCCGTTCAGCGACAAGCAGATCGGTCTCCTGCAGACCTTCGCGGACCAGGCCGTGATCGCGATCGAGAACGTCCGACTGTTCACCGAGATCGAGGACAAGAGCCGTCAGCTCGAGGCGGCCAGCCGCCACAAATCCGAGTTTCTCGCCAACATGTCGCACGAGCTCCGCACCCCGCTCAACGCGGTCATCGGGTTCTCCGAGGTGCTGATCCAGCGGATGTTCGGCGAGCTGACCGGCAAGCAGGAGGAGTACCTCAAGGACATCCACGCTTCCGGCCAGCATCTCCTCTCGCTCATCAACGACATCCTGGACCTCTCGAAGATCGAGGCGGGCCGCATGGAGCTGGCCCTCGCCGACTTCGACCTGCCCGACGCGGTCGAGAACGTCCTGATCCTGATGCGGGAGCGGGCCGCCCGGCGCGGCGTCACCCTCGCCCGCGCGGTCGACGAGCGTCTCGCGACGATCCGCGCCGACGAGCGCAAGGTGAAGCAGGTGCTCCTCAACCTGCTCTCCAACGCCCTCAAGTTCACCCCGGAAGGCGGGCGCATCGACGTGCGGGCCACGCTCCGGGACGACGCGGTCGAGATCGCGGTCACCGACACCGGGATCGGCATCGCGCCCGAGGACCACGAGGCGGTGTTCGAGGAGTTCCGCCAGGTGGGCACCGCGAGCCGCACCGTCGAGGGCACCGGGCTCGGACTCGCCCTGTCCCGGAAGTTCGTCACGCTCCACGGCGGGCGCATCTGGGTGGAGAGCGCGGTCGGCCGCGGCGCGACCTTCACGCTCACCCTGCCGCTCGGCGGCCCGCCCGCCCTCGTCCCGCCGGAGCCCCAGGCGTAGTCGCGCGCGTCGCGGCCCGTCACCTCGGCTTGGCCTGGGCTTGTTACACGGTCGCGATGCGTCGCGCTCGCCTCGATGGACTGCACGCCGCCGCCATCGCTGCAGTCGGTGCCTTGCTTCTCTACGTACCGGTCTACCTACCTCGTCGCGGGGGCGAACCTCGCGAAAGCCCCGTGAGGTGACATCGCGCTTCAGGCCTTCGTGCAGGGGCCCTCAGTGGCCGAGAGCCATAGACTGGACGGCCATCACCTCGATCTCGGCCGGAGTATACGTTCTGAGCGGAGGACCGCGGCCGGGACGACGGGCCTGAGATGCGTGGCTCCGCGTTTCCCTCGACGCACGGACTCGCGATCGGTTGACATTCTGTTCGGTTGGATCCATATTCCGCGCCATGCGCTGGCCCGGATGGCTCGTCGGTCTGCTCGCACTCGTCGTCGTGACCGGCTGCGTCTCGGTCAAGTTCGGCCGGGACTTCCCGTCCCCCGAGGAGGGCTGGATCGTGAAGGGCAAGACCGACCGGTGGGGCCTCGTCCGCATGTTCGGCGAGCCGGTCCAGATCGGCTTCGACAGTGGCGACCCCACGTGGCGCTGGTTCTACGGCCAGCGCGACTCCACCGTGGAGATCAGCAAGGATCTCACGGTGCGCTTCAGCGCCGACGGCATCGTCAAGTCGTACGCGTTCAGCTCGAGCTTCCCCGACGACCTGCGGCGGCTCGACGACCCGCGGCGACCCAAATAACATCCGACCGAGCGAGGAGGAGACCGCCATGCCCAACATCACCGTCCAGTGGTACGCCGGCCGCACCGACCAGCAGAAGCGCGAGATCGTGGCCGCCATCACCGACGCCATGGTGAAGATCGGGAAGACCACCGCCGACCAGGTCCACGTCGTGTTCCAGGACGTCGAGAAGACCAACTGGGGCGTGAACGGCAAGCTCGCGAGCGACCGCTAGGGTGGCGGGCCTCCAGGTCGGCTTCATCCCCATCGAGGGCGGCCACTACTACCGCGACGCGCTCGAAGAGGTGGTGCGCGCGGAGGACCTCGGCTTCGACTCGGTCTGGATGGAGGAGCACCACTCGGTCACCGACCACTACTGGCCCTCGCCCCTGCCGGTGCTGGCCGGCTTCGCGACCCGCACCACCCGCATGCGGCTCGGCACCGACATCCTGGTGGCCCCGTTCTATCACCCGGTGCGGCTCGCGGAGGACGCGGTGATGCTCGACGTGATGTCGGGCGGCCGCTTCGTGCTCGGGATCGCGATCGGCTACAAGCCCGACGAGTTCGCCCTCTACGGCGCGCCGCTCGAGAAACGGGGGGCGCGCTTCGAGGAGCAGCTCGCGATCATGCAAGCGCTCTGGACCGGAGAGCGCGTCGACTTCCGCGGCACCTACTACACGGTCGAGGGCCGGCTCGAGCCGAAGCCGGTGACCCGCCCCCACCCGCCAGTCTGGATCGGGGGCTGGGGCGACATCACCCTGCGCCGCGCCGCGACCCTCGCCGACAACTGGGTGCCCGGGCCCACCGCGGACCTGGCCCGGCTCCTGGCCGGCAAGCAGCAGTTCCTGGCCAACCGGCGGGCGGCGGGCCGGACCGAGCCGGTGACCGAGTGGCCGCTCACCCGCGACGTCATCATCGCGGAGACCGACCGCGAGGCGCGCGAGCTGGCCCAGAAGCACATCATGATCTCCTACCGGAAGGAGTACGCGGGGGGCTGGCGGCACCCGTTCATCGACGCCTCCATCGCCACCGACCTGGACGCGCTGATGAAGAACCGCTTCCTCATCGGCGGGCCGGACCAGGTCATCCGCGCGCTCAAGCCCTTCGTGGCCGAGTACGGCATGACCCATCTCATCTGCCGGGTCTTCTTTCCCGGCATGCCGCACCGCCACATCATGCGCGAGCTCGAGCTGCTGGCCAAGGAAGTGCTCCCCGCCTTCGCCTGACGCCGCGGATCGGTGTGATACGCTTCGCCCGTGCGCTGGCTGATCGTCCTGCCGTTCGCCCGTCCCGGGTTGATGGGGATGGACTTCCGCGACGAGCTCGTGGCCATGGGCCACGAGGTGCGGACCTTCGCCTACCGCCGCGATAACCCGCTCTACAAGAACCGCAGCACCAAGGCCACCTACCAGATCTTCATCCTCCGCCGCCTCGAGCGCGCCTGCGTCGCGTGGCGGCCGGACCTCGTGCTCGTGATCAAGGGCGGGCCGGTCACCCCCGGCCTCATCCGGCGCGTCAAGGCCCGGATCGACACGCGCTTCCTGAACTTCTTCCCGGACAACCCGCTGTGGATGATCCCCTTCGACTGCGTCGAGGCCTACGACGCATTCTTCACCAAGGAGCGCTACGCG
>DATGBR010000029.1:0-4658 GCA_035312605.1 Candidatus Methylomirabilota bacterium | reverse complement strand
GGCTCCATGTACTGGGCGTGCACGCGGGTGATCACGTAGCGCCGCCGGACCCGGTGGGCCGCTCCCGCGAAGGCCGCGTCGGTCGCCGCCTTGTCGCCGAGCTGGTGGAGGTTCGAGACGTTGTCGGGGCACTCGTCCCAGACCGGCGGGCTGCCGGGCTGCGACGCGGTGCCGGTGTCAGTCACCGAGGGGAGCGGCTCGTAGTCCACGCGGACCAGCTCGGCCGCGTCCTCGGCCTGCGCGTGGGTTCCGGCCACCACCAGGGCCACCGGATCGCCCACGTGACGAGCGCGGTCCACCGCCAGGCCGCGGTGGGCCGGCGCGAACATGGGGGAGCCGTCCGGACGCGTGCGCTTGAGCGTCATCTTCATGGTGCCGAGCCCATCGCGCGCGACGTCGGCCCCGGTGAACACCGCCAGCACGCCGGGGGCCCGCCGCGCCGCGTCGCCGTCGATCCCGCGGATGCGGGCGTGGGCGTGGGGTGAGCGCACCAGCACCGCGTGCACCTGGTTGGGCAGGTTCACGTCGCCGTGGAAGCGCCCCTCCCCGCGCAGGAGGCGCACGTCCTCGAAGCGCTTGATGGACTGCCCGATGCCGAATTGGCCCATGACCGCGGAGCCTACCATAAATTCCTGCTTAGCAGCCCCGACGCTCCGTTGCTAGAATGACGGAGGCTGCGGACGCAACGATCATGACGCGACGACTGACGACGGGCGTGCTGCTGGTCATGCTGATGGGACTTCTCGTCGGCGTCGCGGCGGCTGCACGCTCGGAATCGGTGGAGGTCCGGGACCGGTCCGGGCGGCTCGGGCTTCTCTCCATCACCGTCATGGACGACGGCGGCGCCTACATCGCACCCGATCACCTGGCCGCGCTGCTGAAGGGCGCCTGGTCGGTCAAGGGCGACCGCGGCACCCTCACCGTCAACCAGCGCACCGTCGAGTTC
Organism: Candidatus Methylomirabilota bacterium; assembly: GCA_035312605.1. Lineage (GTDB taxonomy): Bacteria > Methylomirabilota > Methylomirabilia > Rokubacteriales > CSP1-6 > CAMLFJ01. Next base: position 3,712 of record DATGBR010000029.1, on the reverse strand, counting down.
GTCCGTGGTCAGCCCCGCGCCACCGTGCAGGGCCAGGCGATCGCGCTCGACGCGGCCGCGCGCGTGGTGGGGACGGGCTGGCTCGTCTCGCGCGACTTCCTGGGCAAGGGCCTGCCTCGTCTCGCCCCCGGGGTCTCGATCGCCGCGGTCACCGAGCGCAAGCCGGTCGCCAAGCCGGTGCAGGGGGCGGTGCCGCTCGAGGAGCTGCGCTACCGCTCCTATCCCTCGTTCACGCGGGTGGTCATCGAGACCGGCGTGCGCCTCGCCTACGCGGTGGTCGCGAGCGACGAGGAGGTGCGGGTGCGGCTGCCCGGCCTGTCGCTGAGCCGCCCCCGCGTGGAGGAGATCGGCGACGGGCTCGTGCAGGAGGTGCGGCTCGAGTCGGTGGGCGACGCCGCGGTGCTGCGGGTGTTGCTCGAGAGCGCGGCGGGCGAGATCAAGCACACGGTGCTGCAGGATCCCTACCGGCTGGTGCTCGACGTCTACCGTCCCAAGGAGTCGACCGGAGGCGGCGAGCCGGGGCGCGGTGGCATGCAGCCGCTGCGGCTCATCGTGCTGGACGCCGGCCACGGGGGCCACGACTCGGGCGCGATGGGCCCGAGCGGGGTGATGGAGAAGGACGTGGTGCTGGACGTGACGCGGCGGGTGGCCCGCATGATCGAGCCCGGCCTCGGGGTGAAGGTCGTGATGAGCCGGGACAGCGACGTGTTCGTCCCACTGCGGGAGCGCACCAACTTCGCCAACAAGCAGGGCGCCGACCTGTTCGTGTCCATCCACGCCAACGCGCACCCGCAGGCGGTCTCGGAGGGCGTCGAGACCTACTTCCTCTCATCCGAGGCCTCGGACAACGCGGCCCGACAGGTGGCGGCCACCGAGAACAACGTGGTGCAGCTCGAGAGCCCGGCCTCCCGGCGGCAGGGCGATGTCCTCAAGTCCATCCTGTGGGACTTGGCCCAGTCCGAGTTCCAGGAGGAGTCGAGCTTCATGGCCGAGACGGTCCAGGACTCGATGAGCAAGTCGCTGAACCTGGTCAGCCGCGGCGTCAAGCAGGCCGGCTTCTACGTGCTCGGCGGCGCCGCGATGCCGGCGATCCTGATCGAGATCGGCTTCCTGACGAACCGAAAAGAGGAGAAGAAGCTGGCCACGCCCGAGCACCGCGAGGCCCTGGCCCGCGCCATCTACGCCGGCCTCGCCGAGTACAAGCGTCGCTACGACCAGCGCTTGCGCACCGCCCAGACCCAGAACCCGGCTCCCAAAGGATTGCCCAAGCGATGAGCGCGATGCATCTCCGGCACGACGGGCGACGCCCGGACCAGCTCCGGCCGGTCACGATCACCCGCGACTACCTGCGCCATCCCGAGGGCTCCGTCCTCGTGGAGTTCGGGGACACCAAGGTCATCTGCACCGCCTCCCTCGAGGACAAGGTGCCGCCCTTCCTGAAGGGCCAGGGGAAGGGCTGGGTCACCGCGGAGTACGGGATGCTGCCGCGCTCCACCAACACCCGCATGAATCGGGAGCGCGGCGGGCCGAGCGGCCGCTCCCAGGAGATCCAGCGGCTGGTAGGCCGATCGCTGCGCTCGGTGGTGGAGATGGCCAAGCTCGGTGAGCGCACGGTGTGGGTGGACTGCGACGTCGTCCAGGCCGACGGCGGCACGCGCACCGCGGCCATCACCGGGGCCTTCGTGGCGGTGACCGACGCCATCGCCCGGCTCGTGAAGACCGGCGCCCTGCCGGGCTCGCCGATCCGGGACTGCGTGGCCGCGATCAGCGTGGGCATGGTGGGCAACCGGCCGGTGCTCGATCTCAACTATGTCGAGGATTCCACCGCCGAGGTGGACATGAACGTGGTCATGACCGGCGCCGGCGCCTTCGTGGAGGTGCAGGGCACCGCCGAGCAGACGCCCTTTCCCAAGGCGCGCCTCGACGAGCTGCTGGCGCTGGCCGGTGACGGCATCGCCCGGCTGGTCGGCCTGCAGCGCCGCGCCCTCGCGGCGCGTGACGACAAGCAGTTCAGTCTCTGACCGGCTCCTGGTCCTGGCCACGGGCAACCGGGCCAAGGGCCGGGAGCTGGCCGCCCTGCTGACCGGTCTGCCCTACCGGGTGGAGGATCTCTCGGCCTACCCGCAGATCGTCCTGCCCCCGGAGGGCGAGGTGTCCTACCAGGAGAACGCTCTGGGCAAGGCGCGGGCGGTCGCGCGGGCCCTCGGCACCTTGGCGCTGGCCGACGACTCGGGCATCGAGGTGGACGCCTTCGCCGGGCGGCCGGGCGTGCTCTCGGCCCGTTACGGTGGCGACGGGCTGAGCGATGTCGAACGCAACACCCTCATGCTGCGGGAGCTCGCGGGCGTGCCGCCCGCGCGTCGCACCGCTCGCTATCGGGCGGTGATCGCGGTCACCGGGCCCGACGGCCGCGAGGCTACCGTGGAAGGCACGGTCGAGGGGGTGATCCTGGATTCAGTTCGGGGTGGCGGTGGCTTCGGCTACGACCCGATCTTCTACTATCCGCCGTTCGGGGCGAGCTTCGGGGAGGTGAGCCCGACCGCCAAGCAGGCGGTCAGCCATCGTGGTCGGGCGATGGCCCTCGCGCGGGCCCTGCTGCGTCGCTGGGCGAGTTGAAGGGGTCGCGCGGCGCAGCGTATACTGCTCGGCACCTGGGATCGGGGTGTGGCGCAGCCCGGTAGCGCACCTGCTTTGGGAGCAGGGAGTCGGAGGTTCAAATCCTCTCACCCCGACCACTTACAACGCCCGCCACGTCACCGTTATGCGGATTTTGTGCGGGTAGCGTCTCATAGCGGCCACGGCTCATACAAGAGGGAAGTGCACACTCGCGTCCCTCTCCGAGCAGACATCGAGCCTGGCCCCGTTCTTCTTCATAAATCGCCGGGGTCCGTAGTGTGAGGGCCCGGTTGCGGGAGAAGTACAGGCGCACCGGGGTTGTCCTACATCTCGCACGGAGCCAGGGGGGCAGGCTGTCTCACGTCGCGTTCTGACCGAGCAGCCCGGCTACCGGGGCCCCCTTCCCCTCCCCCCTGCTCTTGCTATGCCCTGCTGGTGCGCGTGTGCGCGTTCTCCAAGGGGAGGGAGCAGCCTGCGCCCGTCAATCGTGACCTTCGCAGGTATCGGGCGAACGCCATGGTGCCCACGTATATTGAAGTAGCTATTGAAGAAACCGAATAGAGGGAGCGCCGGTCTCTCGACTTGTCGGTTCACTAGATTGTTACAGTCATCGCACACGGTCTTCGAGTTGGACAAGGACCCGCCGAGTACGTACGGGAAGATATGGGCTGGTGATGCAGTCCCCGCACCGGAGCGCCCACAATAGATGCAGAGATAGGCCATCAGTTCATCCGCCTGTGTGCCCGCAGCAGCCGTCGCTCCTATGAAGGCCCGTCATCTGAGCACCTTCTCTCGGTAGTACTTGCGACCTGCTCCCCGAAAACTGCACCACCGGGACAGTGAGCATTGGGCTTAGGATGCCCGCGGGGAGGGCCCCGCGATGCGTCGGAAGCGGTTCACGGAAGAGCAGGTCATCGGGATCTTGAAAGAGGCGGAGGCGGGCGGCCAGACGACCGAGCTCTGCCGGCGGCACGGTATCAGTGAGCAGACGTTTTACCGGTGGAAGGCTAAATACGGCGGCCTCGAGGTCAACGAGGCGCGCCGGCTCCGCCAGCTGGAGCACGAGAATACCCGCCTGAAGCGGTTGGTCGCGGAT